>CAZCPL010000001.1:0-90153 GCA_964500255.1 uncultured Solibacteraceae bacterium
GAGGTGATCACCGTCGCCGCTGGATTCCCCACCACTGTGAATCCGATCCTGCAAAACGGACTTGTGCCGGTGTTTGTGGATATCACGATTCCAACATATAACGTCGACGTTCGTGCGCTCGAAGCTGCGCGCAGCGATCGCACCCGGGCGATCGTGCTCGCTCACACGCTCGGCAATCCGTTCGACCTCGAAGCCGTCACCGCGTTCGCCCGTAAATACGATCTGTGGCTGGTGGAAGACTGCTGCGATGCCGTCGGTGCCAAGTACAACGGTCGAATGGTGGGAACTTTCGGCGATCTCGCGACCACCAGTTTCTATCCCGCCCATCACATCACTATGGGAGAAGGCGGCTGCGTCCTCACCAATAAACCAGCCCTCACGAAGCTGGTGGAATCGTTCCGCGACTGGGGCCGCGACTGCTGGTGCGAACCCGGCAAGGACAACACTTGCGGCAAACGCTACTCGCAGCAGTTGGGCGATTTGCCCGAAGGCTACGATCACAAATTCACCTACTCGCACATTGGCTACAACCTGAAGGTCACCGATATGCAGGCCGCCGTGGGCTTGGCGCAGTTGAAGAAATTACCGGAATTCATCGATGCCCGCAAACGCAACTGGGCTTATCTGCGCGCTGGTTTGGCGAGCATGGAAGAGCATTTCATTCTGCCCGAAGCCACCCCGGGCTCGGATCCGAGCTGGTTTGGATTCCCCATTTGTGTGCGTCCCGAAGCGCCGTTCACCCGCAACGACATGGTGAAGCATCTCGATCGCGCCAAGGTCGCCACCCGGCTGATGTTCGGTGGCAACCTGGTGAAGCAGCCCGCGTACAAGGGCCAGAACTTCCGCATCTCCGGAAGTCTCGAGAATACCGATTTCGTCGCCAACCAGCAGTTCTGGCTGGGTGTGTATCCGGGGTTGACCCGCACGCACCTCAACTACATGATCGATTCCGTTCGCAGTATCGTGAGCTAGTCTGTGATCGGGATTCCAAGGACGGCACTCACGGTCGCGGGTGCCGCTGTGACCATAGTCTGTTTCGTAGCGCTTTATCGCGGCCTGGACACCGAGGCAGTGAATGCATTGCGTCACGCTCGTACCCCCCTGTTGGGCCTCTGTTTCGTTTCGGGCGTCGGTTCCCTGGTTGTCCGTACCGAGCGCTGGCGGCAACTGCTACTGCAGAGCGCTTACCTACCGTTCGCGCAAGCTTTCTGGACCTCCGCCGCCGGACAAATGCTCAATACCTTTTTGCCCGCCAGAATGGGCGACGCCTTCCGTGGCATGGCGGCCGCGACATCGTCGAGCCGGGCGTTCTCATTGGGAACCATCGTCGTGGAAAGGGTTCTCGATACAGGAGTCGTTGTGCTCGCAGCCCTTGGCGCGCTGGCGGTTGTGCCGTCCGTCTCGTGGTGGATGAAGCCGTCCGCCATCCTGCTGAGCACGGTTGTTGTCTTGGCGATCGCCACGCTTGCGGTGCTGCCCTGTCTCGAACGTCATCTCCTCGCCCAGGTGCGCAACCGGATTCCCTCACGCGCAGCGTTTGCCGCCGATCTGCTTGCCGGCATGCGCCTCGTTCGGAAGCCGCTCGTAGTGACAAAGTTCGTTGCTTTCTCGATCGCCGCCTGGGGGCTGGACGCCTTCGGCATTACTCTCGCCGCACAAGCCTGCCAGGCGGAAATCAGCTTCGGTGTCGGCGTATTGCTCGTCACCGTGCTCGCCTTTTCTTCGGCAATTCCCGCGACTGGTTCCGTTGGCGTGGTCCCGGTGGCATGCGCCTTTGTGCTTCCTGCCTTCGGCGTCGGCAAGGGCACGGCGCTCGCAATCGGAATCGTCTTGCAAAGCTTGAACTTGATCCTCACTGCCACCACCGGAAGCCTTGGATTGTGGCTTCTGCGCTACCGTACACCGAGCACAGCACAGCCTCTATTGGAAGGTAAAACATGTTAAGCATACAGAACGCCCTTGGCAACTATCACGCCGATGCGGTGAGGCGTGCGTTGCGCCAAGCACCGGTACTGCTTTTTGGGGCCGGAACCGTCGGCGCACAGATCCAGACCCTGTTGCGGGCCAACGGTATTGAGGTGACTGCCTTTCTGGACAATCACCGCGTTGGCGAAACAGTCGATGGCATCCCGATCATTGGTCCCGCGGAAGGAGCATTGCGCTTTGGATCGCGTGGCGTCTTCGTCACCACATCCTGGCGTCCGGCGACAATTGGCGGGATGTCCGCCATGCGCCACCAATTGCTCGACCTTGGCTGCGAAAATGTGATGCCGTTTCCCTGGATCCTTTGGGCGTTCGGCGGACCATCCCACTATCTCTGGGATAACCCTGCGAAGATGGAGCCCGAACGGAACGCGATCGCCGCTGCGGCGGAACTTTTCGATGACAATCTCTCGCGCGATCTTTTCCGCTGCCACGTTGTATTCCGGGAAACTGCCGACCCCGATTTGCTGCCTGCTTTGGCAACCCATCCGCAATACTTCCCGGAGTTTCTAGCGCCGGTTGAGAACGAATGCTTTATCGACTGCGGTGCCTACACGGGCGACACGTTGCAACCGCTGCTCGAATGGAATCCCCAGTTTGCGCGGGCAGTATCGTTCGAGGCCGATCCAGTAACATTTTCGAAGCTGCAGCAATACACCCGAGACGCGGGCCTTGCCGATCGCGTGGATTGCCGTCCGTTCGCCGTAAGTGCGCGCGAAGGAATCCTTCGGTTCGCTGCCACCGGAGCTTCGAGCGCCGCACTACAGGCGGATGGCGACCTCGAAGTCCGCGCTGTGACTCTCGATAGCCAATTGAGCGGCGTCCATCCGACCTTCATCAAGATGGATATCGAAGGCGCGGAGTTAGATGCTCTGGAAGGGGCCAGGGAGACGATCCGGCGGTCGGCCCCGGTGATGGCGATTTGCGTCTACCACCGACAGAGCGATCTGTGGCGCATCCCGCTTCTTTTGCACGAACTGCTGCCGGATTCGGCATTGTTTCTGCGGTCCTACTTATTGGATGGATTGGATACCGTTTGCTATTCGGTTCCCCGCAACCGGCTGCGCTAGTCAAGGTTAGGTATCCTAGCCGGAGAATCTCATCATGATCCGCTACCGTTTTTCCAACCAGCAAGAAGCTGAGAGCCTGCTGCCCGCCGCTTCCCCATCCAAGATCGTCTGCGTCGGCCGCAATTACGCCGAACACGCCAAAGAACTCGGAAACGAAGTGCCCAAAGAACCGCTCATCTTCCTGAAGCCGCCTTCGTCTATTATTGGCGATGGCGAGGCGATCGTTTACCCCAAGGCCTCGCAGCGAGTGGATTTCGAAGGCGAGATCGGCATCGTCATCGGCAAACTCGCCCGCAACGTCAAGCGCGAAGATGCTTGGGATTATGTCCTTGGCTTCACCTGCGTCAACGACGTCACGGCGCGCGATCTGCAGAAGAAAGACGGCCAATGGACGCGAGGTAAGGGGTTCGACACATTCTGCTGCGTGGGTCCGCATCTGGTACTCAAAGATCGGGTGGACATGAGCAAGCTGCGCATCCGGACGCTGGTGGACGGCGAGGTGAAGCAGGACGGTCCGGCGACCGATATGATCTTTCCGGTGGATGTTATCATCGAATACGTAAGTGCATTTATGAGCCTGGAACCCGGCGATTTGATCGCCACCGGGACGCCTCCTGGCGTGGGTCCCGTACAACCCGGCTCAACGGTCCGCATCGAGATCGATGGGATCGGAATCCTTGAAAATCCCGTCAACCCTGAGTAAAAACCAATGAAATTCTTTCTCGACACCGCAAACCTGGACGAACTGCGCAAGGGCGCGGAATGGGGCATCGTCGATGGTGTGACGACCAATCCGAGCCTGATTGCCAAAGAAGGCATCAAGATCGAAGATCAGATCGCTCGTATCTGTGAGATCATCGACGGCGACATCAGCGCCGAAGTGGTCGCCATCGAATCGAAGCACATGATCGAAGAGGGACTGAAGCTCGCGAAGATCCACAAGAATGTGGTTGTGAAAGTGCCGCTGATTCGCGAAGGAATCAAGGCCTGCGCGGCGCTGGCCAAAGAAGGCATCCGTGTCAACGTGACGCTCTGTTTCTCGGCTGCACAAGCGATTCTGGCCGCCAAGGCCGGCGCGTATCTGGTGAGCCCGTTCGTGGGCCGCGTGGACGACATCGGTTGGGATGGCAACCAGCTCATCCGCGACATCGTGGACATCTACGACATCCAGGGCCTTCAGACGCTTGTGCTCGCGGCTTCGCTGCGCACCAGCATTCACGTGATCGAAGCGGCCAAGGCCGGCGCGCAAGTCGGCACCATGCCGTTCAAGGTGCTGGACTCGATGTTCAATCATCCGCTGACCGACAAGGGGCTGGAACAGTTCCTGAAAGATCACGCGAAAGCGTTCGCCAGTTAAGTCATTTCAGCAATGCCCGCCGCGGAAGCCTGGAAGATCGTCGGATTGGCCCTGGTGGCGAGCTTACTCGTCGCCGCCGGGACCTTCGTTCTTTTTCAGCGCCGCAACACTCCAGAGCGTCAAGAATTGAAGCGGCGCTTTTCAGTGAACACACAAGGGCGATTGGGCGATGCGTTTCTCCTCGAAGCCAGCAGCGAGTCGCTGGTGTATCAATATGACGTTCACGGGGTGAGCTATAACGCGAGCCAGGACGTCCAACATTTGGCCGCTTACTTGCCCGAACAGCCGGATCGGTTGATTGGGCCGGTGAATATTAAGTACATCGTCCGCAACCCTGCCAACTCGATCATTGTGTGCGAGCACTGGTCTGGGATTCGCGCGGCACAGATGTACCGACAACAGAAACAACAACAAGGGAGTCAAACAACGACATGAAGAAAATGATGCTGATCGCCACTGCGGCGATCCTGGTATTCGGCGCGGGCCTGCTGGTGGGTGCGAACCGGTTCTCGAAGCCGAAGTCCATTCTGCACATCGTGACGGTGAAGTGGAAGGCCGATGCGACCGCCGCGCAGAAAGATGCCGTGCTGAAGGGCGTGGAAAAGATGGCGGGCGAGATTCCGGGCGTGAAGAACGTTTGGATGGATACGATTAAGGTGCAGGGCGCGGGCTTCAACAACGTGTTCGTGATGGAATTCGCGGATGCGGCGGCGTTTAAGGTTTATGCCGATCATGCCGCGCATAAGGAATGGGAAGCGGTGTATCTCCCGATCCGCGAGACGAGCACGACGCACGACGCGACCAACAAGTAAGCGAGTTCGTAGACATCGAGAAAGGGCGGCCTGGAAACAGGCCGCTTTTTGTATTTATTGAGATCCAAGAAACACCATGCGGAGCGCCACGAGTAGCGGATCGCCACGCTGGAATTCTGGAGGCAGATCGGTGACACGCAAGACGGCCTGCCCGGCTCCGCGCCCTTCCGCATTCGCGCCTGGATGCAAGATGAAGTGGTACTCAATCTGTTTCTGCCCAGTGCCGTAGTAGGCGATGTCAATGCCCGGATAAACTTCGCGCCGCAGGACCCGTTCATAGGCTTGGCTCCACGGGCGCCGGTGAACGATGAGATCCCTCAAACGATGGAGTTGGGAGAGAACTTCGGCCCAATTGCCGTGGCAGGCAGCAAGGCGAAGTTCGAGTTCCGGGAAACACCGATGAACAAGTAGGTCTCAACGATTCGAAAGCCGGCTGCGTCATACTGAACAGGGAACCTTTGCTCGCTTTCGCTCTCATTGCCGCCTCAGTGACGTTCGCAGCCGACCACGCCGTGCTGAAGACGGGCTTCCGCCTGTCCGCGGACCGTATTGAGAAGCAGAATGGTGTGTACACTCTGTACACGGCGGGCGGGGTAAGCCAGTTGCGCGAAGATCAGGTGGAATCGGTTGAACGCGATGACTATGTCGCGCCTCCTCCGAAGCCTGTCGTTCCAGCAACGGTCATTGTTCCAGAGAAACCGCGTTTGAGCATTCACGACATGGTGACGCAGGCGGCGATCAACAATGGCTTGCCCCCGGCGATCGTTCATTCCGTGGCGCGCGCGGAATCCGCATATCAGACGAATGCGCTTTCGCCCAAAGGCGCAATTGGTGTGATGCAGCTCATGCCCGGAACGGCCGCGTCTCTGAAGGCTGACCCCAACGATCCGGAACAGAACATCGAAGCCGGCGCGCGCTACTTGCGCGACTTACTGGAACGCTACAATGGCGACTCAGCGAAGGCGCTCGCGGCATACAATGCGGGGCCTGGAGCCGTCGACAAGTACAACGGGGTTCCGCCCTATCGCGAGACCATCACTTATGTTGATCGCGTGCTGAAGAACTACGCCAAGCTGTCCGCAAAACCCTCAGGCAAGTAAATGCTGCTGCTTTTTCTGCTCTGCGCTCAACAGACCGATCTGTTTCAGCAGGGCGACGCGGGCGTCCACACCTATCGCATTCCCGCCTTGATCGAGACCCGAGCCGGCACGCTGTTGGCCGTCGCCGATGCTCGCCATAACAGTCCGCGCGACCTTCCAGGCAAGATCTCTTTGGTGCTGCGACGATCTTCGGACAAGGGCCGGACGTGGTCGGCGATGCGAACACTGCGAGAGGTTCCTGAAGCGCAGGGTGGTGTCGGCGATCCTTCGCTGTTGCTGGATCGCAGCAATGGCCGCATCTGGTGTTTCCATGCCTTCGGTCCGCCGGGCGTCGGCTTTTTCGAATCCAGTCCTGAGAAACCGCTGCAAGTGCATGCGATCCACAGCGATGACGACGGAATGACGTGGTCTGTCGCTGTCGATCTCACCGGGCAGCTCATGAATCCCGGCTTTCACGGATTATTTGTCACATCGGGGACGTTGATCCAAACCCGCACAGGGCGTATGCTTTTACCACTTGTCGTGCGCGATTCAACCTCGAAGAAAATGCACGCCCGCAATGCCTATTCCGACGATCACGGCAAGAGTTGGCGTGTGGGTGCGGCGATTGGTCCAGATACGGATGAGAGCCACAATGTGGAACTCGCCGACGGCTCGATTGTGCAGAACATGCGTCCTGCCAAAGGTACGGCGCGGTTGATCGCGAGGTCGACGGATGGCGGCGCGACTTTTGGTGCGGTTCAAGCGGATGCGGTGTTGGTGGATCCGAGTTGCAATGCGGGAATCACTCGACATCGAGGGCGACTGGTGTTTACGAATGCCGCGTCGGCTACCGAACGCGAACGGCTAACGATACGTACGAGTCGCGATGAAGGCAGGAATTGGGATTGGTCGCGGATTCTGCACGAAGGCCCGGCGGCTTATTCCACGGTGATCGCGCTGGGCGATGGATCGGTGGCCGTGCTCTACGAAAGCGGTGCCAAGAGTTCGGTGGAACGAATCACGTTCGTACGGCTGAAACTTCCCTAGGCGGTGCTGGCGGATGTCTCCACCCGCCAGCACCGCCTCGATTCCTCCAGCCGCGGTAGCGACTGGTCACCTACCGCGAGGACCACGGCCGGTGGGACGCATGCCTCCACCTTGGCGATCTTGCAGAGCGAAGAACTTATCCCTCTGCGCGCTGGTGAGAATTGCGGCGAATTTCACCGTAGTTTTTGCATGGATTGCAGAGATATTGCCGGAAATGACTCCAGCAGTTGCGGCGAGACGGTCGAGTTCGGCATCGGACTTGCTGGCCTTGATGGCGTCGGTGAGAGCGGTGTGAGCGCTTTCGAGTTGCCCTCGCGCGGTGGTGGTGGCCGTGGATTCGGCATCGAAAATGGTCTTGGCTTGCGTCACTTGGCCGTCCGTAAGCACAAGATATCCTGTGAGATATTCGAGCCGATCACCGCCTCGATTGCCTGAGCCGGGTTGGGCCAGTACTATAGGTACGGAAGCTGCCGCCAAGGCCAGGATTCCTGCCAATGCGAACGTGCCGCGTCTTGTTGTGGACATGAGAGATTTGCTCCTCTGATTTCTGAAATCGAGCATCGTCGTCGTTTGAGTTTCAACGAGGTGCTCTATCCAAACCGACGAGGCACGCCTAAGACAGGTTGGTTAAACCGAGGCAAAAGGTTTGTTAATGAATGAATGCCGACTGATCGAACCGAGTCCCGCGGGGTTGAAGCCGCTCGCTAGCGACGTGATTCTTGAGCCGGGCGACAATTGGGCTCCACTGGCGCTCGTCGATGGGAAGTTGCTGGTGCGCGGACAGAAGGAATCGAAAGTGCCGCAGGTCGCGCAGTGAAACAGGCCTTCCGTGTGGTCGTGACCAGTTCTCCTGATTGGACCTCGGTTTCCGCTGAAGTCTGGTCCGGCGAGCGGCACATCTGCGATGTTCGCAACGTCGACGGAAAGCTCTTCTTAGAGATCTTTCCGAGCCCCGATGAGCCAACCTGGAATCTGGATCACAACGAATTTATCGCCGCGTTGCAGAAGGCCAAACAGATGATCGGTTAGCCTCATCGACCGGAATGGCTCCTGCAAAAGTTGGCGAAAACCGTGGCGAGTTTAGAACAGACAGGAACTATTTTGGTTGCAGTTCCAGCTTTGGATAGTACGGATCCTGCTGTTTGTTGAACTTCTCCAACCATTTCTTGCCGGCCTCAGTTGGCGTGAAGCTCCAATCCTGGCGATGATAATTCCAGTTATCGGGATGCAATTGCTGAGCCCGTTGAAAGTGTTTCGCGGCCAGTTCGGGCTGTGCCGTCTCGTGGAAATGGATGCCGAGCTTGAAGCTGGCCTCGGCCTGCATTTCATTGTCCGGACGCGGCTTGACCCGCTTTTCGTACTCGTCGTCCGAGAGCGCATAGATGCTCGCTGAGCCCTTCTCTACCCAGTCGCGCAGTGCCGCCGTGTAGGCTTCACCTTCCGTTGCGATACTTTTCGCGCCGACTTTCAGCGTCTGATTCTTCGTATAGGCTGTCTCTGGCGGACGCACCACGAGACCCTTTTCATCGATCCAAACGCCCATCGGGACATTGGTCAGTTGAAAAGCAGAACTCACCGCATGTTGTTTGTCGATGAGAGTCGTATAGGTTGCCTTCGCCGCATCGTACCAGGACCCGGCAGCGGCCTCGCCGCCCGTATCCTGCGCTGCCGCGATGATTTCGAAATTCAGATCTTTCAACTCTGTATACAGTTTCTGCCAACCTGGCAGATCGAGACGGCATCCTCACCAACTGGCCCAAGTCACAATGAGACGCTTCTTGCCTTGCGAATCCGAGAGCTTGACGATGCGCCCCTTGCGGTCGGGCACGGCAAATTCCGGCGCGACGCGCGAACGCAGATAACTTGCACGCAGAATCGGGACCTCTGTGAAACTCCAGGTGTTTCCCTCGCTGACCCAAGACTGTCCGGCACGCTTGGCAAAGCCGGTGAGGTTGATCCAATCGCCTTTGCGAACCGTCTTCGGAAGCGGAATGCAAACCTCCGCACGACACGCGCCCTGCGGTTTTACCTCGAAACCATTCACTTGCGGCAGGTCGGATTTCCGAATCCACAACCCTGCGGTGTCGGTCTTGGTGGTGGCTAAAACGGTCGCGCGATCGTCGAAGAGGATCGTGGTCTTTGCGGTTCCCGCTGCACGTAGCGATGTGGCAGCGATTGCCGTGAGAGCGAGCCAATCCCGGCGGTTCAGGCGTTGTTCCATGTCCCCTATACCATAGCGTGCAAGCATTTGGATTGCGCCGCACCTCCTAGCCTTGGTGAATAGCAGAATCCCTCAACCGTAACGCGATAACTGCATCGACCATTCGATGTGACAGCGCGAAGGGCGTCAAGCTTGGCAAGTTCACCCGTAACACCAACCCCGGCGGCGGATTCAACGCCAAACTCGTACGTTCCGAGGCATGCACCGGCAACCGCACGCCGCCCTCGGACCCCTCATATCTGCCCCATCGAGCGAAAGTTACCCCCGGCAGACCCCGCGGGTAACCGATTTGGAAGGAGATTCGGTCGCAACGTTCTCGACTCCTGTTGTCTTTAACGTGAATTTCGCGATTCTCCCACCACCGCCTCCTGATTCTTTGGAACCCGAAGAACTCACCGGCTAGACTGATGTCGAGCGTGACCCATACGAACTCCTTGGGTTAAACAGTAGCAACGAGGTTCTTGCGCAGCGTCAATGGCTGCCTACTGGCCGGCTCCCGTCAGCGGTATCGTCATGATCCTACCTAACGGATCGTCACTTGCGATCCTCAGCGTCGCAGATGCCGCACCCGCTACCTTGGGCAGAAAAGTCACAGTGACGTCTCCGATCGCATTCGGACCCAACGTGAATGGCGTCGCCGGTCGACTGAATAGGCCATATTGTCGACGGTCATGGAACGGATAACCAACGGCGCATTGCCCAGATTGCGGATCTCGAATGACCGCTCCGTCGTCTGGTTGATCCTTACGAAGTCCAGCGATTGCACCGAGACCACGATCCGCGGCGCGGCAGCAACGGCGGCACCGGTTCCGGTAAGCGCAACTGTCACTGCGCCCGCAACAGCCGGCGAAAAGCGGATTTGAAGGTTCTGGGTAACGTTGGGCGGAATGGTCAATGGGAAAGTCGTGAAGAGGACCTGGAAACACGCCGCACCTGCGCCGGCAAAGGCCGCTCCCGTTACCGTCAACCGTCAACGGATCCTGACCGCAATTGCGGATGGCCAGCGGCAAGTCTTTGGAAAGCCCTCCCCTTTGTTCAGTCTTGACAACCAAACAATCGGCTGAAAGCCGATGGAATCAAAATTTCAAATATCTTTGGCTAGTGCTAGAGCCGTACGCTGCGCAAACGCAATGCATTCAAGATCACGGAAACTGAGCTGAAGCTCATTGCCGCCGCCGCAATCATAGGACTCAACAGCAATCCAAAAAACGGGTAGAGCACACCCGCTGCGATTGGCACTCCCAGAGCGTTGTAGATGAAGGCAAAGAAAAGATTCTCTGTGATGTTGCTCATGGTTGCCCGGCTCAACAGCCGCGCACGCACTATGCCACGTAGGTCACCCTTGACAAGTGTGATGCCCGCGCTTTGCATAGCCACATCCGTCCCGGTACCCATTGCGATGCCGACCTGCGCCTGAGCCAACGCCGGGGCATCGTTGATGCCGTCGCCAGCCATCGCCACGAAATGGCCTTGCTCCTGCATTTGTTTCACCTGCTTGCTCTTGTCTTCCGGCAGAACTTCCGCGATGATTTCGTCGATGCCCAGTTTCCGCGCCACTGCCTCTGCGGTTGTGCGGCTGTCGCCTGTCAGCATTACGACACGAATCTTATCCTCATGCAGTTGGCGGATAGCTTCCGCGGATGTCTCCTTGATCGGATCGGTTACGCCAATGAGCCCCGCCGCCCTCCCGTCAATCGCGACGAACATCACCGTTTGGCCGTCGGCGCGCAGTGCTTCCGCTGCCTTCAACAGCGGTTCCACCTGGACACCCGCATCCTGCATCAACTTCTGGTTACCTAAGACGACGAGTGCGCCATCGATACGCGCTTTGACACCCTTCCCCGTGACCGATTCAAATGCTTCGGCCGAAAAAAGCTGGAATTTCCGTTCCTCCGCGCCCGCAACGATGGCTGCGGCCAGGGGATGCTCACTGGCTCGCTCCAGGCTAGCCGCAAGCCGTAGCAGGCGCTCCTCGTCGAACCCGGAAGCAGGTTGGATCGTGACCAGCTTCGGTTTCCCTTCTGTCAGCGTCCCGGTCTTGTCGACTACCAGCGTGTCCACCTTTCTCAAAAACTCAATCGCCTCGGCGTTCTTGAACAGGACACCCACGCTGGCGCCCTTACCCATCGCCACCATAATCGACATGGGCGTGGCCAGACCGAGAGCACAAGGGCAGGCAACAATCAGCACTGCCACCGCGTTGATCAAGGCGTGGGCCATTCTCGGCGCGGGGCCGACGACAGCCCACACGACAAACGTCAACACTGCAATGCCAACCACCGCGGGCACAAAATAGCCAGCCACCACATCCGCGAGTTTTTGTATCGGGGCTCGACTCCGTTGCGATTCCGAAACCATGCGGACAATCTGTGCCAGAAGTGTGTCAGCGCCCACTCGATCGGCCCGCATGACCAGGGAACCCGTCCCGTTTACCGTGGCGCCAGTCACCCGGTCACCAGCCTTCTTCTCGACCGGAATCGGTTCGCCTGTGATCATCGACTCGTCCACACTGCTTCCGCCTTCGATGACCGCCCCATCCACGGGAATCTTCTCGCCGGGCCGGACTCGGAGCCGATAACCTGCTTGCACCTGATCCAAGGGAACATCTGCCTCGGAGCCGTCATCCTTCAGCATACGGGCGGTTTTAGGAGCCAGACCGAGCAGCGCCTGAATCGCTGCTCCAGTCTGACTACGAGCCTTCAGCTCGAGGACTTGTCCGAGCAGAACAAGCGTCACAATGACTGCTGCCGCCTCGAAGTAAACAGCAACCCCTCCAGCTTCGCTACGAAATGAGGGTGGGAATATTTCCGGCCATAGCACCGCAACAAGACTATATAAATAGGCCACCCCGGTGCCGAGGGCGATCAGTGTGAACATGTTGAGGCTGCGATTGACAATGGACTGCCAGCCCCTGACGAAGAAGGGCCAGCCTCCCCAGAGCACTACGGGCGTCGAAAGAATGAGTTCAAACCACGTCCATGTCCGTGGCGAAGCTAGCTGGTCCAACGGATGCCCGGGAATGAACATTCCCATGGCCGAAATCAGAACGGGAATCGTTAAGGCGACTCCAGCCCAAAATCGCCGCTGCATGTACTTGAGTTCAGGGTTCTCTTCTTCCTGCGCGGACGCAGTTCGCGGTTCTAACGCCATCCCGCAGATGGGGCAATTGCCCGGCTCCGAACGCACGATCTCGGGGTGCATCGGGCAGGTGTATTCTGTCCGCATTGCCGTTGGGACGGCACTGACTGGTTCAAGCGCCATTCCGCACTTGGGACAATTCCCGGGTCCGGATTGACGGACCTCCGGGTGCATGGGGCATGTGTATTGCCCGGAGTCTTGCTCCGGCTTTGGCCTTTGTGCGCCGTCCGAAACTTGCAATGAAGTGCCTGTCATTTCTTTCCCTCCACTGCTCTCTCAATCTCGCGAAAAATACCGTTCGGCTCAGAGACCGCCAGCGCAGCGACCGCGTCGGCGCGCACCTGGGTGTCGGCTACCGCGTAGATGCGGAGTTCGTCCGCGTTGCCCGACGGCCGCATATGTGCGACATCGCCGTTGTCGAACAAAACACGAACTCCATCCGTGTAGTCCACGTGGAGGATGGTTCCGAACCCCAGATCCAGTGTGAAGAAACTCGCAAGGCGCTTCTGAAGCTCTTCGAAGGCCGAATGCTGGGGACCAGGGGAGAGGAACGCCACCATCTTCGATCCGAGCGATCTGGGAATGGGTGTCAGCAGCGCGGCGCGGCTGAAGCGTTTTGGTAGCCGGGCAAAAAGATCCACCAGCGACAGCCCGCTCTCGGCCGCTGCAAAGAGAACTCCAAGGATTGGCAAAATTGCATCTCTCGTGAGCAGTGCGTTGAGAACAGCGCCACTCCGTTCGATGTTTGAGCCCGTCAAAAAACCGCCATTGGGCTCCCAGCCACACACCCGGCCTTTTCCCGCGCGCCGCGCCGCTTCCATACCGGCGATCACGAACGGAGAACCAATACGTGTTTTTGCTTCGACTACGGACGCCAGATTGCCCCTGTCTACGGCGTCATTGCAACTGATGGGGACGACCACGGCGTCGGCCTTCAGATACTCAGCCACCACCATCCCCACCAGATCGCCTCCGAAGAAATGCGCTTTGCCAGTTGCCGGATCCATTCCGAGAATCAGCGGCCGGTCGCTGTCGCCGTCCGTCGATACGATGGCGTGAAACGGTCCATGTTTCGAAATGGCCTCGTCGGCCAGCGCCTGAATTACGGCGAGCTGCGGCTCGCGGATATTCTCAGTGTCGATTGGAACGAAGATCGCACTGCGCCCGGTCACGATCACTTCCGCGTTCAGTCGCTCAAGGACCCTTACCAGCAGGTCCCTCCCCACGGCAGAGTGTTGATAGACCAACAGCCGCATGCCTCCCAGAGATGAGTCCTTGAAGAAGCTTGCGAATCTCTCGACCCAAGCATCGCCGCCTTCCTCGTTCTCCGCTGGAAGATCCTGGTGGCCGGTCTTAAAGAAGCCGCGCTCATCGAATAGAGACCGATCGCGAGCCGCGCCATACAGCCGTTCGCGAACTTTCGCGACTTTTTCATGGATCGGAGCTTCCTGGTGCTTGAGCAACTCGCCCTTGCTGCTATTCGTTTTGTAACCATTTCGGTCGAATGGAATGTGGCTGCCGGTCACCATCATGCTGCCTTTGCCGCGCGCAAGTGCATAACACGCCAAGGCGGGCGTCGGTATTGCGCCGAGGTTTGTCGCGAGCATTCCTGAATCCCGGATTGCCGCCACGATCGCCTGCGCGAGCTCTCCCCGACCCTCAAACTCCGGCACAAAACTGTCTGAACTGGGACGCAGGTCGCGGGCAAAGAAAAACTCTTCGCCACGTACGATGCCACCTTCGGAAACATCGAGAGACTGCAAATACTCCAGTTCCCCCAAGGCATTGATGTAGACCTCCAATTGCGTCAGATCCACTACCTTGCCCCGGCGTCCACTGGTACCGAACTCCAGTTCTCGGGCTTCGTACCGGAGACTCGATCGAAACGAGTCCAGTTGCGTCGCTACACTCACGTGGGTTCCTCTCGCTGGCCTTTCTCAATTGTTTTCGATGACGTCATTCAGGTTCTCCTATTGCATTGCGGCCAGTACTTCGCCCAGCGGGACACTGGCGAAACGGGTGGCATAGTCGGACACGCCATACGGGATGAAAAGCTGACCGCCGTGGAGCAGCCCACCGCATGAATAGGCGACGTTTGGAACATTCCCATCCCATTCGCTTGGAATTGGTTTCAACAAAGGTTCGCGCAGGCGCCCGATCACCTTTGACGGATTCTCAAGATCCAGAAGGAACGCGCCGATCGCGTACTCTCGCACCCGGCCAACTCCGTGGCTCAAGACCAGCCAGCCCGCTTCCGTCTCGATAGGAGACCAGCAGTTGCCGATTTGAACCAACTCCCACGGAAACAAGGGCTCCAGAAGGAGTTTGGCTTCGTACCAGAAATGAACATTATCTGAGAACATCAGATAAATATTCTCAGAGTCCTGCCGCGACAGCATCGCGTACATGCCCTTAATCTTCTTCGGGAAAAGGGCCATCCCTTTGTTCTGAACCGCCGGACCATTCAGGGTCGCGAATCGAAAAAAGAGAAAGTCGGTCGTTTCGAGTAGTTGCGGAATGCCTAATTGCCCATCGAAAGCAGTGTACGTCGCGTAATATACATGCGTTCCGTCGGGATTCTCGAAACGTACGAGCCGGGCGTCTTCGGTGCCGTTTCGCTGCGAGGGAGTCACGGGGAAAAGAACTCGTTCGGAAAGGCGCTGTTCTGGCAGGAACTGAACCGAGTAGTTGGACTTGGCCAGCATCGAAATTCGCTGCGTAGTTTGCTGCCGGTCCTTTTCCCCCGCCGCCGTTGAGGGCTCCTTCAGTTCTGCTTCGACCTTGGACGCAAGTTCTTCCGCTGTGAACGAGTCCCGCAGCCCCTGCATGACGCGACAGGTGCACTCGTTGGCCTTTCCGAGTTCGTGAAGTTTCCGGTCGAAGAGTGCCTTCTCATAGATGGCGTCGGGGATTTGGACAGGCTCCATGATAGGACCATTCGCAGTCATGACTTCGATCCGGTGATCGGCATGGATGGTGCCCGTCCGGAAAACGATGGAGGAGATACTGCCATCTCCGGTTGCGCGCAAACTCAAGACAAATCGAAGTGCGCCAGGATCGAGGCCTTGTTGATCGGGGTCCGCAACAATGGACGGATTGCATAGAGCAGCAGACCCAATCGAATATTCAGAGACAAAGTACGATCCGATCAATAGTTGTCGTTGCCCGGAAAGTTCCTCATCGATTGAAACTATCGCTCGTAATTGTTTAAATCGTTCGTTGAAAACCTTGCTGATCTGCCGGTGGCGTTTGGCGAACTTGGAAGATGTCGCTTCAAGCAGCGGACCAACATCACTTTCGGCGATCGCCAGGATCCCAGCGACAATCCCCTGCAATCGATCAGGGTCGCAGGGGGTAAACGGGCGGAGGAGTCCGCGCGACTGATCGGGTCTCAGCACCTCATCTCTGCGTTCGACAATGATTGGGATGGCGTTCATGTTTTAGAAATACCAGCGCAACGTTTTCCACCTTCGGATGCCGGTCTCGCGGCAAACACGTTACCTGGAAGGACGGAGTTCGAAGTCTTGGAATGCCGGTCGATTTGGACCGTGGGAAACAGTCAGCCGAACGGCACCCATGGACGCTGGACAGTTAGGCGAGTTCACTGCGGAACTGTCGGGTTTTCACCCGCAGCAACCGCCGCGAGAGCTCTTCGACTCCTTCGATCCCGCGAACTCGGTCGGGTTTTTATCGAACTTCGTCTTGCATCCCGGGGAGCAGAAGTAGTACGTCGTCCCGGTTTGTTCCGAAGAGCCGGCAGCCCGGCTGGGGTCTACCTGCATTCCGCAGACCGGATCGATTTGCGTTGTGGTTGGTGCTGTAGTCATGTTGATCTCCTGTATTGGTTCGCTTTGGTGAAATAGGCGCCAACGATATGCCCGCCTACTCGTTAAAATCGGGCGCAGGTGCTTCGAGTATGACGATGCACGTCGAGCGCCATTCGTGAGTGAGAATCCACCAGGTCGCACCGACTTGGTTTTAACCTCGAGGGAAGCTAGGCAATTCTTACCTTACAGCGCTGGCAGGAAGTGATTCGAGGCACGCCCCAGGTTTGTGACCGCATGGGGTCATCCGACCGACAGCCGTCAAGTAACCGCAAATCCCGGTTGTGCCTGGAACCCTCTAAGCCCTGAAGACACTCAAGATTCACAATGGTACGCCTCGTGCCCCATACAGATTGACGATTAACCAATCGTAGGCAAGTTGACCGAAAGGGGAAATTACATTTATGCGATCAGTTCTCACAGCGACTTCACAAATACTACCAGTGCTCGCACTCGCCGCCGCACTCACCGCCAGCGGCGCCCTCGCACAGGACAGCCAGTCGAAAGCGGGCAAGCCGTCCAGCGCGAAGAGCGGAATGATGAGCGGAAACATGGGCGACCAATGCAAGCAGACGATGACCATGCACACCCAGATAATGGCGGAGATGAAGGCCCTGGATTCGAGCCTCGATCAGAAGGTGGCGGCCATGAACGGGGCGAAGGGTAATGCAAAAGTTGACGCCATCGCTGCCGTCATTAACGAGATGTCAACCCAGCGTACGCAGATGAGGGCCAAGATGTCGGGTATGCAGGACCACATGGTGGCGCACATGGGCGAGCACATGGCGCAATCCGGTGCGGCAATGAAGCAGTCGATGGCGGATTGCCCGATGATGAAGGGCATGAAGGGCATGGAACACAAATAGCCGACTGCGGCGGCGGCCGGTTTGACTGACGCGGCTGCCGTCATCCTCGGTCTGGTGGTTGGGACGTACCGCAACGAAGAATACCAATTATGATGCACGGGATGAATGGCTGGATGGGGGGCGGGATGTGGCTTTGGACATGGATCGCCGTATTGGCGATCGTCCTGCTGGTCGTGGCGATCAGCAAGCTGTCCAAGAAGTAGTTGTGCGTTCACCACTCATTCGTTTCAAAGACACAACGCAGACGCCGCCTATCGAAGTTGTGCCATCGCTGGGCTGGTCCGCAGGGCAACGGTGATGTTTTGTGGGCCGTTGCCGGATGCGCCGCTGACCCTGGCGCACTAGTCTGCGGTCGGCAGCACAGCCCACGTCTCTTCGCCAGGAGACAAGGTGCACGACGCAGCAATCCGCCATCGCCGCCGCCAGAGCAGAGTGCTCGCTCCTTCTGGCACTGGGCGCAGCGGCCCGCGGATCAAGCCGCGCGCAAGTGGATAACCTGCCAGAGTGGGCGTCGGTATGGCGCCTCGGTTTATCGCGAGCATCCCTAAATCCGAATCGCCGCCATGATCGCCTGTGCGATCTCTCCCGACCCTCAAGCTCCGGCACAAAACTGTCTGAGCTGGGACGTAGGTCCCGGGCAAAGAAAGACTCTGCGCCACGTGAGATGCCATGCGCCGGCGTCCACTGGTATCGACCTCCAGTTCTCGGGCTTCGTACTGAGACTCGACCGAAACGAGTCCGGTTGCGTCGTTACACTCACGTGATTCATCGCACTGGCCGTTCTCAATTGTTCCCGATGACGTCATCGAGGTTTCCTATTGCATTGCGTCCGGATCTCGCTCAGCGGGACACTGGCGAATCGGGTGGCACAGTCGGACACGCCATTCGGGACGAACAACTGACCGCCGTGGAACGGCCCACCGCATGAATAGGCAACGTTTGGAACATCTCCATCCCATTCGCTTGGAATCGGTTTCAGCAGAGCCAACCGTTAACCAAAGCCGAATATTTCGGAGGCGGGCTTTCCATGTGAGTGGTTTCAGTTATCTCAAATAGCAGGCCTAGGAATACACCAACGAAGCCAGCGTCGAGGGGTCAGAAGTTCCCTCGCGGCCCGGTGAGATCCTTTTTCTTTGGAGCGAAATCATACAAGCGCGGAGAGCGAGTTCGCACGTCAACCCATGCTTACACTTTCCGTGTCGCGAGCCTGTACAGTCGCCGGTGCCCAGCGGCCCAGCATTTGTTTGAGCAGCGCCAAGTCGACTGGCTTGGGCAAATAGTCGTCCATTCCGGCGGCCAGGCACTGTTCGCTGTCGCCCTTCATCGCGTTCGCCGTCAGAGCGATAATCGAAACCCGCCGGCCCGCGGGCTCCTTGCGGCGGATTTCGGCGGTAGCCTCAAACCCGTCGAGTTCCGGCATCTGGCAATCCATCAGGATCACGTCGTATTCCATGCGGAGCGCCGCCTCCACCGCCTGACGCCCGTCCGCCACGACATCCACGGCATGGCCCATCTTGGCCAACACTCTAAGCATCAGCTTCTGATTCACGGCGTTGTCTTCGGCCAATAGAATCCGGTAGCTCGCTGCTCCCGTTTCCACGCCGGGGGTGACCGGGCCGTGACTCGGATCGGGCCGGTCTCCCGGCTTATGATCCAACGCCCGTTGCATCACGTTAATAAGCGAAGACTCTTTGAGAGGCTTCGTGAGGTAGCCGCGAAACCCCTCCGCCAGCGCGCCCCGTCCGAGCTTCCGGTCCCCGAAAGCGGTGACCATGATCAAGCACGTGTTCTTCCATGCCGGCTCGGTCAGAATCCGGCGGCCAAGCGCTATCCCGTCCAACTCGGGCAACTGATAATCGATGACCGCAAAATCAAAAGGCTGGCCCGACTCCACGGCACCCCGTAGCCGCGCCAAAGCCTCACTGGGGCAGGAGGCTTCCTCATAGCGCAAGCCGGCGCGGCTCAAATGGTGCCGTAGGACCGTCCGGTCCAGTTCGTCGTCGTCGACGATCAAGACCCGGCGCCCTGCAATGTTCTGACGACTGTCAGCGGGACACCAGTCCCCTTCGCGCATCGGTATTTCGAACCAGAACGTCGAGCCGTGGCCCGGCTGGCTGTGCATGCCGATCGTGCCACCCATCATCTCAATGAGACGTTTGGAAATCGAGAGTCCCAGGCCGGTGCCGCCGAAGCGGCGAGTGGTCGACCCATCGGCCTGCGTGAACGCCTGAAACAAGAGTGGCTGAATCTCTTCGGAGACGCCAATGCCCGTATCGCGCACTTCGCAGCGGATCATCGACTCGCGCGGGGAATCCGCGGCCGATCCAGGGAATGCGCTCGCGCGAACCGTTACATGCACCGCGACCTCTCCACGCTCGGTGAACTTCAGCGCATTGCTCACAAGATTCACCAGGACTTGACGCAATCGACCCGGATCGCCGAGCAAGACGAGCGGAACGCCCGCCTCGATCATGCTATAGAGCTTGATGCCCTTTCCCTCGGCCTTGAGCGCCTGCATCTCGGTACTGGACTCCACCGGCTCCCGCACGTCGTAGCTTACCTCTTCGAGCTCAAGCTTTCCGGCTTCGATCTTCGAAAAATCGAGGATGTCGTTGATCAGGTTCAGCAGCGAGTCGGCGGAGTAACGGATTGTATTGGCAAAATCTCTTTGGTCCGGGTCCAGTTCGGTATCCATCAGCAGATGGGTCATGCCCATGATGCCGTTCATGGGGGTACGGATTTCGTGGCTCATGTTGGCCAGGAACTCGCCCTTTGCGCGATTGGCTGCTTGGGCGGCGTCGACGGCGCGACGCAAATCTTCCTCGAGCTGCCGCCGTCTGGTGACGTCGGAAAGCGTGCCCACCATGCGCAACGGCACGCCTCCGAGGTCGCGCGCCACCACCCTGCCCCTCGCTAGAATCCACTTCCATTCACCACGGGAATCGCACATGCGGTATTCGCTTCTATAGTCCGGAATCGAGCCTGCAAGGTGAGGATCCAGCGCGCGCGCGTCTCCCATGCGATCGTCGGGATGGATCATGGTGGAAAACCTCGTGCGCGGCATCTGTCCACAGGCGTAGCCCAGCATCTTCTCCAGGGCATCCGACACATACAAGTTCCCGTTTTGGACGTTCCAGTCCCAAAGTCCCAAGGCCGAGCTATCAATCGCCAGCGCCAGCCGCTCCTCGCTTACGCGGAGTTTCTCGCGTATGGCCCGTTCTTCGGAAATGTCCACAATGGAGCCGGCCATGTGAATGGGCTTACCCGCGGTATCCCATTCCGTCTGCCCCTGCGACCGGAACCAGCGGTATTCTCCCCGTGTCGTCCGGAGGCGGAACTCGATAAACAAAGGCGCATGCGAGGCGACGTTTGTCTCCAGGTGCCGGAACTGCTCGCGGTCTTGCGGATGGATGGCCCTGACGAAGCCTTTGAAGCTGGTATCCATCGCTTCGCTCTCGCCGTAGCCGAGGTGAGACTTCAACAACGGGGAAAAATAGAACTGCTTTGCCCCAAAATCCCAGTCCCACAGGCCGGCCGAGCTCGCCTGCACGGCGATCTCCAACCGACGTGCCATTTGCGAAGCGGCCCACTCGGCGTTGCGGATTTCCAACAGCAGGTGCTGGTGTGCCAGCAGGAAGAAACCGAAGGACGCGGCGATGAACAGCAGCGTCCCCGCCAGATAAAACCCGGCGCTCGGTCCATATCGTACAAAGAGCCCGTCGAGGCGCGGTCCGAAAAGAGCGAAAACTGCGCGCACGATCATGAGGCCACCGATCAGTGCGAAGACTGCCGCGGTGAATCGCCCGCCAAGCGCCAACGCGGGCGGCAGGCACCATAATAACGTGGCGCCAGACAGAAGAAAGAGGGTTCCGATGTGCCCGTTGACCAGGAAAATCCGAAGATTCGCTGAAGGCCAAACATATGTGAATACTAAGGATCCGATGATGACGGCGGCGCCCGAAGCGTATGCGGCCGACAGGCGCGGGCGGCGTCCGCAGAACTGCCTGGTGCCATCGAGTACTAGAATCGGCGCCAGCGCGGCGAACACAGTCCCTCCTAGGAAGCTCGCCCAATGGGGTAGATAATTCCGAGTGGAGGTCCCGATCACGATCATGATCGAAGAGGCCGCCAGGCACAGGGTACCCAGCGTCCAACCGACACTTCCTGGAAACGAGTTGTGCCGCCGCCACGCAAGCAGCTGCAACAGTCCGATCAACAGAGGTACACATCCCGCGACGACCGAGAGTGACCGCGTGTCCAGTGTCATATGAAACAAAACTCCAACTCAGAACGCTACATCTACATATCGTCCAGCGTCGATTCACCGGGAGGTTTTCTTGCGGACAACGACCGCAATTTCCATTTTCGTCTGAGAGTCTCGCCCGCCGACCGCCACTCTTTCCATGCATGACTCGCATCGCCCGACTCGTCATTCCCGAACTCCCGCATTACATCACCCAGCGCGGAAACTATAGACAGAAAGTCTTTGACCGCGACGAGGACCGCCGTCTCTACCTCGTCCTGCGGCTCCTGCCCCGCCGTGTCGCATGAACTCCCGGATTCTTGGATGCAACAATCGCTACTGAAAGATCGCGCCCTCGAAGCGCTCGACGGCGCACTTCGCCCCGGTGTCACCTCCGCCAATGTCCTCGTTGTTGAATCGAAAGACCGGTCGCTTTCCACCAAGCACGGGCGCGCGCGGGGCACCTCGTCCTCAGACGACCTTGGGCTAGCTATGCCAGAGGCCTGCTATTCAAGCGCACGGGGACGCAAGTAGTTGAAAGTTTCGTGAGTCATTCGGCTTTCGATTCGCGCAACCCATATGAACGCCTATGAAAGTCGCCATTATTTACATGATCCGCCCCAACCAGAATGCCGCCGCCGGGCCTAGGACGGTGCAGTTGCAATACGAGACTCTGATGCGATCCAGCGTTGGGGTTCCACTACAACTAGTGCACGGCAGCGACTTTACACGCCCCTACGCGATACAAAAAGGGGTTCGGATTGCAGCCTACAGAGGTATGAAACTCGGTGTTGGGGACTACATCTCCGCCGGGCGAAACTTTTCTGTTGCTGTCATGTCGGGAGACGTCTCGTATACCGTGGTTGCGGGACACTGGGCACGGGTTCATGGCAGTGAAGACATCCGCCACGACGAAATCCCTGAGACGCCAGGGTTAACCAGGGGTGGAGCTTCAATTAGTCCATACGGCACATATACAGTGGCGGGCGCCGGCGGTTCCGGGAGAAATCCGGAGCCACCCAAGTAACGGACCGCTCGGGTTTACGAGGTCTTCAACCAAACCGGCCGCTTCGTTGCAGGTGAGGCTGGTATTGAGGCGCCGCAACTCCGGCATCCCTCGCCGACCGCGCGATCTCTCTGCTCTTGGCTAAAGACTTCCCGCGGACGATCGAAGGTCTCGAACGTTGATCCGCAATAAGTCATCTCGATCAGAAGTTCAACTTCATCGCAATCTGCATTCTGCGCGGCTGATTGATCTGGTTGCGCCACACACCGAAGTTCGGATCCTGAAGTGTTTGCGCACCGCCAACTCCGCCCCATAGGGCCCGGTTGAAAGCGTTGAACGCCTCACCGCGAAGATTGAAGCGTACTTGTTCGGTAATTCTGAAATCCTTGGCGAGAGAGAAGTTCTCACTCAGGTTTGGCAGAAACCGGAAGTTCGGGTTGTAACGTGTCATGTTGCCCAGCCGATCCGTGGGTTGATCGGGAAAGGCCGCGCGGCTGATAAACGTTTCCTTGAAGGGGTCGAAGCGATCGCCCGCTACTTTGGTGCGCCATCCCTCGTAGCTCGACACTGTGGCGCGATTGGCCCCAGCGAAGATGGGGAATCCAACGGTGGTTCCAATACCAACCGGAGTACCCCGGCTATAGGTTTGAACACCTCCAATACGCCAGCCTCCGAGCAGAACGTCGGAAATGCCGCCGCCAGTCAGGTACTTGCGTCCCTTACCGAAAGGCAGTTCGTACACATAGCTAAACTTCAGGTTGTGCGTTTGGTCGAACTGTCCGATCGAACGTTCCAGGCTGCGGTTGTAGTGATTCATCGCCGAGCCGCCAACCCAGGCGGAATCAGCGTCGGTGATGATCTTCGAAAACACGTAACTGGTCAGGAAAGTCAATCCGCTGGAATAGCGTTTCTCAAGTTTCAGCACCATCGCATGGTAGAAGGAAGATCCGCTGCGATCGCCATTGCCGCCTGCGGTGTCGATGGTGCTGAACTGTGGGAACGGCCGGTGGCCCCAGGCAACACTCAAGTTGTCGCGGAAGCTGGCAAACGGCTTGCCGATGCCAGCGGCTTGCGCGGCCGGGGAACTGATAGCGGAGTTCAACAGCGTGCGTCCTGCAGCCGTGAACGGGTTGAGATTCGCCGGTAGGCGCGAAAAGTCCAGTTGATTGTAGTTCAGCAGGCCGGCCTGCAGATGGGTGCCTCGCACGAAGTTGTAGCCAACTTCCAGAACGGTGTCTTTGTTGATCTGGCGCTGTACGTTGATCGTATAGGTCAGATTCTCAGGCGCGCGGCTGACTTCGTTGTTCTGCCACCACGGCTGCGAATTGTAGTTGTTGAAATCCGGTTTGAGGAAAGGCGGCTTCGGCCAATCCGGGAAACCATTCTGCAACTGGAAGGTTGGATTGAACCCCTGCGGATCGGTCTGAGGCGTATCGTAAATCTGCACAAAACCCTGGAAGTGGGTGGATCCGCCAACTGCGCGAACTGCACCGAACGTGCGAGCTGCGCCCGCGCGAATCACAGTTTTGTCGTTGAGACTGTAGGCCGCCGAGAGGCGCGGTCCAAGGCCGCCGAACCAGGTATCGGATAGCCGTCGGCGTCCTTCGCGGCCCTCGCCGGATCCGGCGAAGATCAGAGCGCCCGGGCGCCCGTTGGCTCCTGGATTCGGACGCAGCGGGTCGAAGTCGCTGAACTGATCGCTGGCTGAATAAGCAGAAACATTGACGTCATAGCGCAATCCAATGTTGAGAGTCAGCCGCTTATTCACGCGCCAGTCGTCCTGAATATAGCCGCCGTAATAAGGGAACCGTTGGGCCACATAACGTGGCGTATGGATATTGCCCGTCACGGCGCCGCCAAGCAAGAGACTGGCGAATCCGGATCCCGTGGCGTTTGCCAAGTCGCCTAGTTGGCCGGTCACGCGGCGGTTGAAGGAAGCCTGGCCCATAATGTTCTGCTGTCCGAACCCGCTGTAGTTCACCATTTCGTAAAGGCCACCCATCTTTATCGTGTGCTTGCCCTTTACCCAGCTGAAATCATCGTTGAACGAGTAGACGGCATTGTCGGAACCATTGTCCGAAGGGCCGCCCCAACTGGCAAAGTCGCCGATCGAAACATTGAGCAGATTGTTGTTGCAATCCGGCACGTTGGCGAGGCATACGGTATCCTTCCAGTTCTTCGCACCCACCGCCAGGGCGCGATTGATTTCGCGCCAGTCATTGCCGCCCGCATAGAAGCGGTTGATCTTGTTCGGAGAAATGGTCCAATCCCAACTCATGCGGTATTGACGGCTAAGCGTGTTGTTAAAGTTGCCGCCGTTGAGGAATCCAGGCAAGCCGATCGGGCCGGCTGCGCCAGGGGCCGAAGAGCGGCTGTTGCGAGAAAAGTAGCCGCTGAGGCGGTGCTTCTCACTGACGTTATGGTCGCCTCGAAGACTGAACTTGTCCCATGGCGCTACTTGAGATCCGGCTTGGATGAAATTGTTGCGGACGTAGGCGGAGGTCCCCGGAACCAGTCCTGCGATATTGGGAAGGGCAGTCTGTCCGATGGGACTCAGTTGCTTGAAGATGTTGTCGAAGCGCGACACCGGAATCTGATTGTTGGCAAAAGGCGTGCGCGTGCCAGAGGCCCCAGTGGTGGGATCGAAGATCAGGATTCGGTTGTTGTTGTTGTCGACCCAGTTGGCGAAATTGCCGTCATAAAATTCCTTCGGTGCGACGGAGAGAAAACTAGGATTCGCGCCTTCGCGGTTACGAAACGCTTCGTACGAAGTGAAGAAGAAAGACTTATTCTTACCGTTGTAGAGCTTGGGGATCCTGATGGGTCCGCCAAAAGTCCCACCGAAATCGTGCTGCTTATAGACCGGCTTCTTGGTCGCCTTGTTGTAGAAGGCCGAATCCAAGGCATCGTTACGAAGGAATTCAAAGAGATTTCCATGGTACTCGTTGGTGCCCGATTTCGAAACAAAGCTCATTTGCCCACCCTGCGCGCGGCCGTATTCCGCTTTGAATCCATTGGATTCCACCGAAAACTCGCTGATTGCATCCAGCGAAGGTGTGTTCATGGCGGCCCATTGAGTCTGCAGCGCGCGACCCGTGTTCGACGACACGCCATCCAGCGAGACACCGTATGTCGCGGCTTGGCCTCCACCGATGGTGAAGTTATCGTTCGCGTTGTTGGGCGCCTTCACTTCTGGAGCGAGCAGCGCGAGATCGAACGGAGATCGAAGTTGGCCGCCGACAACCAGCGGAAGCTGGTCAACCAAGCGATTGGCGACCGCTGTTTGGATGCGCGCATTTTCGGTTTGCACCTGAACGCCTGTTGCTTGTACTTCGACGGATTGCTGGGCGGTGCCGACCTCGAGCATGATGTCGACACGGGCCGCGCCTGAGGCGGTAACGACGATGTCTTTGGCGATTGAGTTTTTGAAACCTTGCCGTTCGACACGGATCGTATAGGTTCCGGTTTCGAGAGACGGAAGCGTGTAGTCTCCGGTTGAGGAAGAAGCCGTCTTGGAGATGGTATTCGTTTCGATGCGAGTTACGGTGATCGAGGCACCGGGCACAATTGCGCCGCTGGAATCCTTGACTTCGCCGGTGATCAGGCCGCGATCCTGCTGCGCTTGTAGCAAAACGATGCAAGCTATGGAGAAAAGAAGAACGATACGTGGTTTCATGTGCTCCCAAAGAATCTATTCGCCGACATCGTATCACACCTTTGCCGCTATACTTCTAGTTCAGAGGGATTGATTCTCTCTTGATGAATTCCTATGATTGCTCTGCTTAGTTGCGCTGTCCTGCTCTCGGCACAGCAGATCAAAGTTCTCAGTGACAACATTCATCACGGTGAGGGCGCAGACGGTAAGCTTGACCTGCCGCGCAGTGCTCGAGTCATTCAGTCCGTGGATCCCGATCTGGTCGCTGTGCAGGAGGTGGACCTTCGCACGAAGCGCGCCAACGGCGTCGATCAGGCCGCGGAATTGGCGCGGCCCACCCGTATGCATGAGGTCTTTGGACGCACCATCGATCATCAGGGCGGCTGGTATGGCAACTTGCTGCTCTCGCGCTGGCACGTGCGGGGCTTCACAGTGCAAGCCTGCGAGTTCCGTATCTTCGCCACACATCTCGACATCACTGAGAAAGACCGCTTGCTCGCCGCCGAAAGGCTGCCAAAACGGATCGCCGAACTGCCTGCCGGTTCACCCATGATTCTTGCGGGTGACTTCAACGCCGCCCCTGGATCACCTGCGTTCAAAGCGCTCAGCGAACACTGGACTATCGATCCGGAAGCCAAGCCGACCACGCCTGCGGATAAGCCGGGAAAGCAAATCGACTTCGTCGCTTTTCGTCCGCGCAATCGCTGGAAGATCATCTCAACGCGCGTACTCGATGAACCTGTTGCCTCGGACCATCGCCCCATCCTCATGACGCTGGAACCGATCGATTGATATGCGCTTTCTTCCGCTGTTGCTGCTCTGTTGCGCCTGCACCCCGTCGAAGCGCTTCGCGTTGCCTGCGCCTTCTGGATCCACACAAAACGTCGATTTTGTTTGGAAGGAAAATCCAGCACCGATCATGGCGCGCGGCGACACTTGGGATGCCGTCGATGCCCTGAATCCCTCGGTCCTCCAATGGCGCGGCACCTACTGGAACTTCTATTCCGGCTTCGATGGCAAGACCTGGCACACAGGCGCTTCGATATCCGCCGATGGAATGACGTGGGTAAACCGCCGCAAGATTCTATCGCCGGATTCTGCAACGTGGGAAGGGGCCTACATCGCCGCCAATGGATCCGCCATTGTTCATAACGACTCTGTTCTCTACTGGTATCAGGCGGGGTCTGGAGTTCCGGCCATTGGCTTGGCGAGGTCGCTCGATGGACTCGCCTGGCAGAGGGAACTGCGCGCGGTGTTGGATCCAGGGCCGCGAGGGAGTTGGGATGAGCGCGGCGTCGCCGATCCTTATGTGATCGAGGCCGGCGAATGGTTCTACCTTTACTACACAGGCCTTGATCGTGCCCAAAGACAGCGCTTCGGAGTTGCAAGATCGCGCGATGGTGCGGCCTGGCAAAAATCCTTGGACAATCCGATTCTCGACATCGGCGGCCACGAAGATTGGGATGAAGGCGGACTCGGTGAGCCAGCGATCTGGTCAAGCCACGGATCCTACTGGATGCTCTACACCGGCCGCGCGTGGGATGAAAAGCGCCGCATTGGGCTCGCCAAATCCAAAGACGGCATCCATTGGGAAAAGCTGTCCCGCAGGCCATTCGCAGGCGCTTCGGCATGGGATTCGGCCGTGATTTGCGATCCGTCCGTTGAGGTTTCGCCCGATGGAAAGTCGGTGCGCGTCTGGTTCGGTGGGGGCGACGTGGCGAAGCCCGATGAGCGGATCAACGGACAGATCGGCTATGCCACACTGGATGTTCACTGATGCTGCTTTTCTTCATTGTTTGCGCCTTTGCGTTCGGCCAACTCTCGAGCGGTCCGCTGGAGAAAGCGGATCCCAACGAGATCAAGCTGCTGATCGAACGGTTCACGGTTGACGCGGGAAATTTGGATCGATTCTATCCTCATGGGTTTTCACCCGCGCGTCGAATGCGGATGCGCGAATTTTATCGCGAAACGCTTGAGGGACTGGATCGCGTCGACTTCAACAAACTAAGCTTGGATGCTCAGGCTGATTACATATTACTTGCGAACCATGTGCGCTACAGGACTCGCGAACTCGATCTCGAAGAGCGCGACTTCGCTGAGGCCGAACCACTCGTGCCTTTCTTGCGCGGGCTTGCGGAGATGGAACAAGGCCGCCGCCGCTTGCAGAACTTCAATCCAGAAAAGACCGCCAATGCAGTCGCTGCGGTACGCAAACAAGTGGATGCTGCGCAGAAAGAGATCCTCGCTGGGAAATTGACCGGCAGGAAGACCGTGGCCTATCAGGCTGCCGGACTCACGCTCAGTGTCCGAGCGGCGATGAAGAGCTGGTTCGATGGCTACAACGCATACGACCCGATGTTCACGTGGTGGGTTGCGGATCCTTGGAAAGGGCTGGATCAATCGCTCGAAGCCTATGCCAAGACGCTGCGCGAAAAGCTCGTCGGCATCAAGGCGGAAGAGAAGTACGCGATTATCGGCAAGCCCGCTGGACGCGAGCGGCTCATGGAGCAACTCAAGGCAGAGATGGTTGCGTACACGCCCGAGGAACTGGTCGAGATCGCCAACAAAGAGTTCGCCTGGTGCGATCGCGAGATGCTGCGTGCCTCGCGTGATCTTGGTTTTGGCGACGATTGGAAGAAGGCGCTGGAGCATGTCAAGAACTTGCATGTCGATCCAGGCAAGCAGCCGCAACTGATCCGGGAGCTCGCGCAAGAGGCGATCGATTTCGTGGAAAAGCGCGATCTCATTACGATCCCCGCGCTGGCAAAAGAGACGTGGCGTATGGACATGATGTCGCCTGAGGCGCAGATGCGAAATCCGTTCTTTCTCGGCGGCGAGCGGATCCAAGTTTCGTTTCCTACGGCGGGCATGCCGCACGAAGCGAAGCTGATGAGTCTGCGCGGCAACAACATCCATTTCTCACGGGCCACCGTGCATCATGAGTTGATCCCAGGGCATCATCTGCAAGGCTTCATGGCGAGACGCCACAAGAGCTATCGCGGTCTGTTCGGAACTCCCTTCTGGACCGAAGGTTGGGCGCTCTATTGGGAGATGCTGCTGTGGGATCTGCAGTTCCCCGCCAAGGCCGAAGACCGCGTGGGCTTCCTGTTCTGGCGTATGCATCGCTGCGCGCGCATCATCTTTTCGCTCAACTTCCACCTTGGCCAATGGACGCCGCAACAGTGCGTGGATTTTCTCATCGAACGCGTCGGCCATGAGCCGGACAATGCGTCTGCGGAGGTGCGGCGTTCGTTTGAAGGCGATACGTATCCACCGCTTTATCAGGCTGGATACATGCTGGGCGCGCTGCAGTTCCGCTCGTTGGCAAGGGATCTGGTGGCCTCTGGCAAGATGACCGCCAAGCAGTTTCATGATCGGATCCTGCAAGAGAATCGCATGCCCGTTGAGATGGTTCGTGCGCTGTTGACAAAGCAAAAACTCACCGAAGACTTCGCGCCAACGTGGCGCTTTTACGTCGCGCCATGAACTACTTGGGACGCAAATTCAGGCCTGTTTCCGCAGGAGGCGGTATCCGATATGGATCGATGACCGGCCTCTGCGATTCGGTGGGCAATCTGCGGTTCTGTTACCAGCATGTTTCGGACGAGGGGCGTTGAAAAGCGGCTTCTGCGAGTCGCGGCCAGACTTGCTTGCGGATGGCCGTGTTCGACTGCATGAGCGCTGGCGCTGGACGGTTGGCGGCTCGGGTGAAGGCGAGTCGATTGTGGAGGAAGTTCGATATCCTTAGGCCATGTCCCTTTGGAATCGAATTCGAAACTCTCGCCGTGACCTCTTTCGTACGGGAGGTCTCTTCGCTGCGGCGCACGCCGCTGCGGTGGCGGCACCGCCGCTCGAGCTCGGTTCCAAACTCTACGAATCCATCGGAGTCCGTCCGGTCATCAATGCCCGTGGAACTTTCACGATCATTACCGGTTCGCAGTCGTTGCCGGAAGTCAAACAGGCCATGGCCGAGGCTTCGCGCCACTATGTGCAGCTCGACGAGTTGATGGAAGGCGTTGGCAAGCGCATTGCGGAGATTACCCAAGCCGAGTATGCGATTGTCACCAACGGCTGTTCGGCTGGCTTGTCGCATTTCACCGCTGCCGCAGTGGCTGGCTTCAACCCGGAACGGATGCAGCGTCTGCCCAATCTGACGGGGCTGCGCGATGAAGTGATCATCCCCGCGTATTCGCGGAATCAGTACGATCACGCGATCCGCATGTTGGGCGTCAAGGTTGTTGAGATCAAAGACATCGCCGCGCTGGAACCGGCCATCAATCCGCGCACCGCCTTGATTTACGTACTCGCCGGACCCAATGATGACGGGCCTCTCGGCACGGCCGCGATCTGTGCTGTTGCCAAACGACACAACGTGCCTGTGCTGGTGGATGCCGCTGCGGAAATCCTCACGATTCCCAATGTTCACTTGGCTCGCGGTGCGACGGTGGTCGGCTATAGCGGAGGCAAATGCATGCGTGGTCCGCAGGCTGCGGGTCTTCTTCTGGGCGAGAAGACGATCCTCAAAGCAGCCTGGATCAACAGCGCGCCACATCATGCTTTTGGCCGGTCGATGAAGGTTGGCAAAGAAGAGATCATGGGCATGCTCGCGGCAGTGGAAATGTGGCCCAAGCGCGATCACAAAGCGGAATGGCAGATGTGGGAAGACCGGCTCAGCCACGTTGCCAAGAGGCTCGCGGGCATCCCAGCGCTCTCGAACTCGATCCGTCAACCGAGTGCCGATCTCTCGAATCGCACGCCTGCGCTGCACATCGAGTGGGACAAGACCAAACTGGCGATCACAGGACACACACTTGCCAAACTGATGCTCGATACAGAGCCGCGCGTCGTGGTGGCGGATCCATCCGCCAATTCCATCAACATCGTGGCCTACATGCTGATGCCAGGCGATGAAAAGATCATCGCTGACAAGCTGCATGCGATTCTATCCGCACCGCATCGTCTGGCCGCTGAAGCGCCTTTGCAAACGGCCGCCGCCAGTGTCGCGGGGCAATGGGATCTGCATCTCGACTTTGGCAGGGGATCGGCTGTGCATTCGCTGATTTTCGAGCAAAACGGCAACAAAGTGATTGGGACGCATCGCGGAGAGTTCGCTCAGGGTGGCCTCACCGGCACGATTTCCGGAAACCAACTGAGGTTCCGTTCAAGCCTGCCCACAATCGGTTCGCGCGTCAGCTTCGAGTTCACAGGCAGGCTGCAGGATGACAAGCTGCAGGGGTCCGTGCACCTTGGTGAGTATGGGCAAACAACATTCGCGGCTGTCCGTCACAAGCATGTGTAGTGGCCGGCAAAGGCCGGGAGACCTGGTCCGTTTTGCCGCCGAATTCTCAGCGGCGAGTGAGCGAAAATAGAAGGGTGACTTTTCCGCCCGTCGCCGAGCAGCTTGGATTTCTCAAGAAGGGCTTGGCAGAACTCATCCGTGAAGAAGACCTGAGAGAGCGCCTGGAACAGAGTGCGAAGTCCGGCAAGCCGCTGCGCGTCAAAGCAGGCTTCGATCCAACAGCGCCCGACCTGCATCTTGGGCACACCGTGCTACTACGCAAGATGAAGCACTTTCAGGATCTCGGGCACACGGTGATCTTTTTGATTGGCGATATGACCGGACTCATCGGCGATCCGAGCGGACGCAATGTCACGCGTCCGCCGATGACGCGCGAAGAGATCAACGCCAACGCTGAGACCTACAAGGCGCAGGTGTTTAAGATTCTGGATCGCGAGAAGACCGAGATCCGGTTCAACAGTGAATGGCTAGAGCCGCTCAAATACGAAGAGATCGTGCGCCTCATGCAGCGTTACACCGTCGCGCGGATCCTTGAACGCGATGACTTCACCAAGCGCATGCGCGAAAACGTCCCGGTGGCGATGCATGAGCTGTTGTATCCGCTGGCGCAGGGCTATGATTCCGTGATGCTGCAGTGCGACGTCGAGATGGGCGGGACGGATCAGAAGTTTAACCTGCTTGTCGGCCGCGAACTTCAGAAAGACTACGGGCAGTTGCCGCAGATTGTGGCAACGGTGCCGATTCTCGAAGGGCTCGATGGCGTCGAGAAGATGTCGAAGTCGAAGCACAACTATGTCGGTATCAATGAGCCACCGGCGGATATGTTCCGCAAGTTGATGAACATGCCCGACGCGTTGATGCGCCGTTACTACGAATTGCTCACCGATCTGACGCTGCCGCGAATCGATGCACTGCTTACTGGCGCGGATATGCAGGTCGCGAAGAAGGATCTCGCAGTGCGCATCATTGCGGATTTCCATCCGCGTGACGCTGCGTTGAAGGTTGCGGAATCGTGGGGAGGGCTGCCGGATCCGGCAATGCTCGAAGGGTTTCAGTCGGTCGATTTGCGCATCAATCGCATCGTGGCGATCGGCAAACTTGCGCCTTCGGTAACGGAAGCGGACAAGCTGATCAAGAGCGGTTCGGTGGAAGTCTTCCAACTACCGGACAACTTGCCGGTGGCGATTTCAGGCCCTGCGCACAAAATTGAGCCTGGGCATCACTACTTGCTGCGAGTCGGCAGGAAGTGGAAGAAGTTCCACGCTTAGAAGCTTATGATGCGTGCCGCGGATACGCTGAGCCAAAGCTTCGCAGCGCTGCGCGCGCACAAAATGCGTGTGGCGCTGACGGTTGTTGGATTGACGATGGGCGTCGCCACTGTGATCACGGTGATGACACTGGTGCAGGGGGCGAACAACTATGTCGAACAGAAGATCGCCAACCTGGGATCGAATGTATTTCAGGTGGCGCGCACGCCGTTCGCGGCCACCGATTTCGAGTTGGCGCTGAAGGCTCTGAAGTTCAAGCACATCGAACCGGACGATCTTGCGGCGGTCACAGAGAAATGCACCGATTGCACGGCGGTGGGCGCAACGGCCACGTTTTCGGCTCGCGCGCAGTTCGAAGGCCGCGAGCTTTCGGATGTGAATGTCATTGGCGAATCCGCCAACATGGGCAACATCGATACCCGGACCATTGAGCAGGGCCGGTTCCTCAATGAAATCGAAGACAAGCACGCGGCTCATGTGTGTCTCCTCGGTGCCAAGGTTGCTGAGGAACTTTTTCCAGCCCGTAGCTCGATCGGTGGCGTAATCCGCTTGGCGCAGCGCGAGTTTACGGTCATCGGTGTCTACGAGAAAATCGGGTCGGTGCTGGGGCAAGAGCAAGACAACTACGCGGTGATCCCACTGTCCGTGTTTTTGAAGATCCGCGGGACGCATTCGAGCCTGACATTGAACGTTCTGGTCGAAGACCAACTCAAGTTCGAGCAGGCGCAGGATCAGGTGAAACTGCTCATGCGCACGCGGCGGCATCTTTCCGGCAATCAACCCGACGACTTCTTCATCGGAACCAAAGATAGTTACATCGAACTTTGGAAGAGCATCAGTACTGCGTTTTTCGCGGTATTCATTATGGTTTCGGTGATTTCGGCGGTGGTCGGAGGAATCGTGATTATGAATGTGATGCTGGTGAGCGTGACGGAGCGCACGAAGGAAATCGGCGTGCGGCGCGCCGTGGGAGCCAGCCAGCGCGACATCCGGAGGCAATTCTTAAGCGAGAGCGTGATGCAATGCATCGTGGGCGGAGTGATCGGCGTGGGCGCGGGGTTTCTGTTCGCGGTGGCACTGCGTACGTTCACTTCGTTTCCCGCTGCCGTGCAGACTTGGGTGGCCGTGCTGGGGGTGGCGTTGAGTTGTGGCATCGGCCTGTTTTTCGGTATCTATCCGGCGGTTCGCGCGGCGAGACTCGACCCGGTGGAAGCCTTGCGCAAGGGCGGCTGAAGTATCATTTACAGATGCGTCTCGTTGGCATTACGCTCTGTGTTTGTTACTGCGCACTTGGGGATCGCGCGCCAAAATCACTCCATCCAACCGTTCAGAAAGTCGTCGCCGATATCTCCGAAGAGCGGATTGCGGCCACGATGAAGAAGCTCGAATCCTTCGGCACGCGCAACACCAATGCGCTGCCAACGGCGGATCCGAAGAAGGGCATCCAGTCCGCGCGCCAGTGGATCCTCGATGAATTGAAGAGATACAGTCCGAGGCTGAAGGTGCGCTTCGATACGTATCGGCTGAAGAAGACTGGGCGGCTGGTACAGGATACCGATCTTGTGAACGTCGTAGCTGAGTTGCCGGGCGCGGTATCGCCAGATGTGCAGGTCGGTGTTTCGGGACACTACGATTCGATGGCGTTCGTGCGATTGCCGGGGGTTCCTATTGGCGAGGATGCACCGCCTCCGTCGCCCGAGAACACGGCCAAAGTGAATGAGGCATCCGCCAAGGCGGACGAAGCGCCGGGAGTATCCGACGATGCCAGCGGCGTCGCCGCGGTGATGGAACTGGCGCGTGTGATGAGCCAACATACGTTCGACAAGACCGTGGTGTTCATCGCTTTTGCCGGTGAGGAACAGGGGCTCTTTGGATCGAGCCTGCATGCGGCCAAGGCCAAGCGCGAGAAGGTCAAGCTCGAGGCTCTGCTCAACAACGACATCGTCGGTAACGACGTCAGCGGCAACGGAATGACCGCGAGTCATGCGGTGCGTGTTTTCTCTGGCGATCCGATGGATTCGGGTTCACGCGCGGTCGCGCGTTACGTCAAAGACGCTGCGGAACGATACGTTCCGTCGATGCGCGTGGATCTGGTGTTCCGGCAAGATCGCTTTGGCCGGGGTGGCGATCACACGCCATTCCACCTGAATGGATTCGCGGCAGTGCGCTTCACCACGCCTTCTGAAAACTTAGGGATTCAACATACGGATAAGGACAACTTTACCAATGCATCCGCGCCTTATGCCACGCGCGTGGCGCGAGTGAATGGCGCGGCGCTGGCGAGTCTGGCATTGGCACCGAAGCCGCCGGATGTGACGCGCGGCGCACCGCGAGAAGGCGGCGGAGGCACATCGGTGAGCAGTGCCAACCTGGGACGTGGCAGTTCGCGATATGACGCAGTGATGATGTGGAAGAGCGACGATGCGGACGTGGCTGGCTATGCGGTGATGATTCGGTCGACGCTGGTGCCGATGTGGGAACGGGAGATCCATGTGGGCAACGTCAAAGAGTTCACGCTCGAGAACTTTTCGATTGACGATGTCGTGATCGGCATCAAAGCGGTCGACAAAGATGGCGTGGAAAGCCTGGTAGCGGCGTATCCGGATCCAGTGCGGCGGTTTCGCGAGCCGGAGTTGGTGAAGGCGCCCTAGGGCGTCTTTTTCTTCTTACGCGAAAACTTCCTGATCAGTTGCGGACCATACTCGCGTCCGATGTTCGACATCCAACTGATCGCCACTTGCTCGCCGACACCACGAGTCAAAGAGCGCCTGAGATCGCTACGCGGAATCCAGGCCGAGGCGATGCCCTCGGAAACAACTTGCCCCGCGAAACGCGACACATGCAGCACGGGTTTGCCTTCGCGATTGTAAGTCATGAACACGTATTGAAATGTGTGCGCAAATCGTGCGAAGCCCTTTTGTCCATCGCGGCTGGCGACATAGCGGGGCTCATGGCCGAGCACAGCGGCCCCGGCCATTTCCACAGAGCTGAGCATGGTGAATCGTGCGGCGCGAGATCCCGCTCGGCGGGCGTAGCCGGCGGCTCCGGGACCCCATTCAGACGGCCTGTTTGAACGGTGTTCCGGGATCGTGAACAGGAAGGCGCGCAGATAGACGGGTGGCGTTGTAAAGTTCGTTTTGGCCCAGAACCTGGCGCGTTCTCCCCCGGTCAGGGGCCGGTAAGGCTGATTGGTAGGCACGATACCGCCGAGGCCATAGTTGACACTGGTGGCCTCCTGGGTCGGGGGCGTCGTCTGGGCCGCTTTGGGATTGCCGTCCTGCGAATCCACAAGCAGCAGGCAAAAGGTTAGTGGTGCGAGGATCAAACCCGATGGTATCTAAAATTCATCGGCGAGCGGGGAACCGGCACCGAGGCGGGGATCGAAGACACCCTCAAAATTGTAGCGAAAGAACTCTGGACACCGGCGCGATATTAATGTACATTAAGAATTGAGAACACAAGACTATGTCGCTCTTGCTCGAACTGAACGTTCCCACAGACCAGATAGAAGAGGCGCTCGACACACTCGCAGCACTTTCTTTCGATATCAACCCTAACATCCGGCAGGCGTCGGGAAAGCGGACGAACATCGAGTTCCCGATTAGTGGAATCGATCGTTTGGCACAGGTGGAAAACGCGCTTCTGGGTCGTGGCCTGCTTCAGGCGCGGGTGCAGTTGCTGGAAGAAGCGCTCGCCTAAAGTTTCACCGCTGCGATCTCGAAGTTGCTGCTCAACAGCTTCAGCAGAGGAGTGCGGATCAATAACTCATCCAAAACTCGGGCTGTCCGATACGATTTTCGCCATGTTGGAAGCAGTCCCGCGAGTGGAGTCGAAACAAAGTCGTAGTAACTCGTCCGCGTGTCGAAGTTGGGCGCAGCGAAGAATTTTTTCGTCGCCGAGGGCTCGAGTTGACGTTCGTCCTCCGTTTGGTACTGCGCCATGATTGCAGGAAAAATCAGTCCTCCCACAAAGCCGCTGAGCCGGTATCGCGAGGGATCGAGTGAGTAGAACGATCCTTTGTCACGCAATAGTGTCGCGACGCGCGCGGCGCAGGATCTGAGCATCTCGTCATTCAAATGATGCAGAAAGAATATGGCGATGACGGCATCGAACTTGCGGTCATCGAATTCGTCGAGCGTGCATTCGACCGCTCGAAAGTTGTCGATGCCAGCACAAGCCGCATCGGCGTTGGCCTGTTGCACAGCCGCCGGCGATAGATCGATCCCCACGATTTCGCGGACGTACGGCGCGAGCAGGATCTCGGTATCGCCGATTCCACAGCCAATACTCAGTACTCTGGACGCCGAGGCGATGCCTGTTTTCTCGATGATTCGCCGCACCATATGCTCACGAAGGGCGCGCACGGCGGGTTTGGCAAAGTGTTGCTGAGCGAAGCCAGAGTAGAGTTTCTCGTGGTATTCGCGCTCGCGATCCAAAACTTCGGCGGAAGTGTCCAATCTATGATCATAAACGTCTTGCAGGTGCATCTGTATCACCAGACATGCGAATCCTGCTTTTTTCCGGCAAGGGCGGCGTTGGAAAGACGAGCCTAGCCGCGGCCACGGGCATCCAATTGGCCCACCGAGGCTATCGTACACTGGTGATGAGTGTGGATCCGGCGCACTCGTTGGGTGATGCCTTTGACATCGGTTCCGACCTTTTCACGCGGCGAACGGCCGATCCTCTGAAGCTTCGCGACAAGCTCGACATCCAGGAAATCAACATCCAGAAAGAGATCAAGAGCCACTGGAAAGAGATCTCGACGTACATTGTGTCCGTGCTGCGAACGAGCGGCATTTCGGGCGTTGAGGCCGATGAGTTGGCGATTCTTCCGGGCATGGAAGAGCTTTCGGCGATGATGTACGTGAACAAGTACGTGCGAGCCAAAAGCTACGACGTGATCGTGCTCGATTGCGCTCCGACTGCGGAATCGTTACGGTTTGTGAGCATGCCGACGACGCTCAACTGGTATATGAAGCATGTGTTTCCGATGCAGCGCTCGGTGATGAAGGCGGTGCGTCCGATCGCGAATCGCCTTTCGCCGGTGGAACTGCCTTCGGACAGCTATTTCGGCAACGTACTCGACCTGTTCCAGCGGATTGAGGGCATCGATGAATTGCTCGAGAATCCCAAGCAGACCAGCGTTCGTCTGGTGACGAATCCTGAAAAGATGGTGTTGCGCGAGACGCAGCGCGCCTTCGTATACTTCTCGCTGCATGGATTGACCGTGGATCGGATCTTTGTGAACCGCGTACTGCCGCATGACATTCAAGATCCGTTCTTCGCGGCTTGGCGCAAATCTCAGGCGTCGACATTGGAAGAGATTGAGGGCTACTTCGATCCAGTAAAGGTGTCTCGCGTGCCGTTGTTCCAACACGAGGTGCTGGGTATGGAACGGTTGGAAACTCTGGCGGGGATCCTGTATCCGGATGGCGAGGATCCGGCGGCAGTGGGTCGCGATGAGCGCCCCTACACGTTCGAGAAAGTGGGATCGCAGAGCCGTGTAGTTTTGAAGATGCCGTTCGCGCTGAAGGGCGAAGTGGGCTTGTTCAAAAAGGGCGATGAGTTGGTGGTGCAGATTGGCACGCTGCGGCGGCATATCGGGCTTCCGACATCGATGGCGGGGCTCGCTCCGTCAAAGGCGACGCTCGAAGGCAACGTCCTTACGATCGACATGAACGAGGTAGCATAAGGGTATGGAAGAACAACAGAAGCAGCAACAACAGTGCTGGTGCGAGGGGTTGGGCGAAGAGTTCTCGCGCATGGCCAGTCGTTTGGGACCTTCCGACGAAGTGCAAGGCCACTTTCGCACTGCGCGTATCGAATTCTTGAAAGGCCTGCGGGCGATGATTGACGAGAGGATCGCCAAGGCTTCGCGCGCACATCAGGCTACCAAAGGTTCGGCGATCAGCATCGACTAGCCATTGTGCTCTAATGGTCGATTGTGACCGAACCCGGCGATCGTCCAACTAGCCTCAAAGAAGTTACGCGTCTGCTTGCGCAATGGCGTGGCGGGGACGAGGCCGCGCTTGGCACCCTGATCCCACTGGTGAAGGCGGAACTGCGGCGCCTCGCTCGCAGCTACATGCGCAGCGAATGTGAGGGGCCTACGCTGCAGCCGACGGCTCTGGTCAACGAAGCTTGGCTTCGCTTAGTGCAGCAACCCGGTCTGCAGCCTGAATTTCAAGGCCGTTCGCACTTTGTCGCGATTGCTGCGCGTCACATGCGCCAGATACTGGTGGAACATGCGAGGCGGCGTAACGCCAACAAACGCGGAGGTCCGGATAAAGCACTGCTTCCTCTGGACGAGGCTCTTGTAGGGAGTGGCACTTCCGACAGCAGCCTGCTGCGTTTGGACGACGGGCTGCGCGACCTCGCGGAACTGGATACGAGGCAAGCTCGCATCGTGGAGCTCCACTACTTTGGCGGACTCACCTTGGAAGAGATCGCGGAGTTTCTCGAGATCGGTCGCAGCACCGTTGTCAGAGATCTGCGAACGGCCCAGGCTTGGCTGAAGAGCTATGTGGTGCGGTCATGATACTTTTTCACCTGGTTTCTGCGCCTCAGTCAGTATGAATCCGCAACGCTGGCAGTTGACGAAAGCTGTTTTCGAACAGGTCGACGGATTGCCGCGTGTCGAGGTAACCGCAGCCTTGGATCGCTTGTGTGCGGGCGATGGCGAGCTTCGCGGGGATGTGGAAAGGCTGCTCGAGAACTGCGAAGGCACCGACGAGTTCATTGGCGAAGCGATCCGGCACGAGGCTGAGTTGCTGCAGGATCGACCGCAGCACGAGTTGCCGGAACGCATCGGGCCTTATCGCATTGTGCGGCGCATCGGGCAGGGCGGCATGGGCGCTGTGTTCGAGGCTCGTCGCGTCGACGACTTCCAAAAAACAGTCGCGATCAAGGTCGTGAAACAGGAGTTCGATTCCGACTACGCACGCGTCCGATTTCAGCAGGAACGGCAGCTATTGGCGATGCTGGAGCATCCTTGGATCGCGCGTTTGCTGGATGGCGGCGAGACCGAGTCGGGTAGCCCTTATCTCGTGCTGGAGCACGTCAAAGGTTTGTCGATCGGCAAGTATTGCGAGGGCCGCCCGCGAGAAGAGAAGCTCCGACTGTTCGTAAAAGTCTGTCAGGCGGTCGAATACGCGCACCGCAATCTGATCATCCATCGCGATCTCAAGCCAGGCAATGTTTTGGTGACCGAAGACGGCGATCCCAAGCTGCTCGATTTCGGCATCGCGAAGTTGGTGGATACTTCCGGAGCGATGACGCAAACGGCGGCGGCGAACATGGCGTTCACCCCGGATTATGCGAGTCCGGAACAGGTGCGTGGACGAGCGATTTCCACGGCTTCGGATGTGTATTCGCTCGGCGTGATCCTCTATCAGATCCTGACGGAACGCAAGCCCTATCGGCTCGATTCTGCAACTCCGCTGGAAATGGATCGCGCAGTTTGCATTGAACCGCCTGCGCCGCCGATGCTGGGCGATGAGCTCGATCACATTATCTTGATGGCGTTGCGCAAAGAGCCGGAACGGCGCTATACGGATGTCCGATCGTTTGGCGCGGACATTGAGCGGTATCTAGCCAATAAGCCGGTATCGGCGCGTCCTGAAAGCCGCTGGTATGTCGCTCGCAAGTTCGTGGCACGCAATCGATGGGGCGTTACGGCAGCAACTCTGATCGCAACAATCGCGGCGATGGGCTTTTTCTTTACGCTTCGTGAAAAGCAGCGTGCGGAACGCAGTTTTGGAGAAGTCCGCCAACTGGCGAACAAGTTCTTGTTTGATTTCGACAACGCAGTGCAAGATCTGCCGGGATCCACCAAGGCTCGCGAGATGGTGGTGAAAACAGCGACCGAGTACTTGAATCGCTTGTCGCAGGATGCGCGCGGAAATCACGAGTTAGAAGCCGAATTGGCTGCGGGATTCGAGAAACTGGGCGATGTGCAGGGCAGTGTGTCCGCCCCAAGTCTGGGCCGTACGAAAGATGCGTTGGCGAGCTACTATCGGGCGCGCGGCTTGTGGCAAGACGTGCTAGCCGCGCGCCCCACCGACGCGAAAGCCTTGAAGTCATTCGCTGCGGTCGTCTTGAAATCAAGCGATGTGGAGTTGCGAACCAATCATCGAGCGGAGGCGATGAAGAGTATTGAACTGGCCGCTGCGTCTGCGGAGAAAGGCCTTGCTCTTGCGCCGGACAATGACGAATTGCGCTATTTGAAGGGCGGCGCGTGGTATCGCAAGGGTGAGGCGTCGCGATTGGAAGATGACGGAGACGCAGCACTGGCCCACTTCGCAGAGAGCCTTGCATGTTATCGAGAACTGATGCGGACACATCCTTCGCCACGCTATCGAAACACCGAAGGGACGGCGGAGAGCCGAGTTGGATTGGTGTTGTTGGAATCGTCACGGGTAGCGGAGGCGGTTCCCTATTTGCGGCGCACGGTGGAGGCGCGTAGGAAATTGGCAGCTGACAATCCAGCATCGGTGGCGATGCGGCGGGCGCTCGCAAGCTCACTCAACTTGTTGGGGGCGACGATGTGGTCGATTGAATCGGTGCATGCGGGGCAGAGCGAAGAAGCGGAGCGTGTGTTTCGGGAATCTGTGGATATACAGGCAACGATAGCCGCTGCCGACCCGCTTGATCGTGTCATCCGAGAGGACTTATTGGTGAGCCGTTACCGGTTGGCAACCGCGTTGTTGGATCGCGATCCGGCGGAGGCGCTGCGCTGCGCCGCTCTGGCGCGCGAAGGCTTGGCGGGGCGTCCGGAATCGACGGCAAGAACGGATGTCCAGGAAAATCTGAAGAGGCTGGAATTTGTGGAGGCAGCGGCGCTCTTTGCGTTGGCGCGATATCCGGAAGCGCTACGTGCTTTGGATGCTGCGGAGCAGGGCGGAAGTGCGCCGGTTTCAGAGATGAAGCGGGAAACGCTTCGTGCACAAATCCTATCGAACACAGGCAAGCGGGCTGAGGGTTTGGCGTCACTGCGAAGGCTTGTGGACCCGCTCGCGAAGATCAGGGAATGGAAAGTGAAGACGATGATCGATGGCGCGTTGGCGTTTGAAGTGCTCGCCTCGATCGATTCGTCACAGCGCTGCAAAAGAGCGGGAACGTGCGATCTGGACGATTTGGCAGAGCCGCAAGGGCTTGCCTCAGTGGTATCCGGAACGCAGGCTTCCCGCTCTCTGCATGGATGCAAGGCCTAAGATTGTTTCAAGATCCGGATATTGCCGTTGGATGTCGAGAGATCGATCACTGGGCCGCCGACGCCAAGTTTGGCATCGAGGCTCTTGTGCTTGTTCTCATCGTCATCCGAGCCGCGGCGTTTCTCTACTTCGAAAAAATCGGTTTCGACGCGTGAGTTCGAAGTACGTGCACGCAGGTTCGCATCGATTTTCTCGGGCAACTTCACGGTGATCGAACTGTTGGAAGTGCGTGCGCGAAGAGCGTGCGCAACCTTCATGCTGACTATTATGTTGCCGTTGGAGGTCTCGAGCTTCACCGGTTCCTGCGAGTCGATTTCCACAAGCTGCACATCGATTCCGCCGTTGGATGTGTACGCATCGAGCCAGCCCTTGGCGATATCGCCGCTGATCTTGCCGTTCGAAGTCCGAGCCTGCACCATGCCTTTGTGACCATCGAGATCGATGGATCCGTTGGAGGTTTCCACGGTCAGCTTGCCGATCATATGAACGGCTTCGATGCGTCCGTTGGATGTCTGCAGGTTCGCGGGGCCTTCCACCCCATTCACCTGAATTCCACCGTTCGAGCTCTTGATCTTTTCGAGCTCCAACTTCTTGGGAACGCGAATCGCGAAACGGACGCCGCAGTTGCCGTTGAAGGTCGGCTTGTCGACGCGGATTCTGACGGAGTTGGGCGATGCGTCGATGTCGATTCGGAGAGCCTTTAGAAGTTCAGCTGTCGCTGCGTTCTTGGTGCCGTTGATCTCGATCTCGTCGCGATCCCAGGTGCTGATATCGATGGCTCCATTCTGGGTGTCGATGGCCAGACGGCTGCCTGGAACGACTTTGAAGGAGTGGTGAAAATCTTCGTGGAAACGTTCGGAATCCCCGAAACCGACGTGGCAGGCTCCGAGGAATGCAGCGGAGGCGGTGAGCAACAGGCGCAACAGCATGAATGAATCCTCTGGCGGGGGATACGTAGCGGGCCCGAAGTTTGTTCCAATAAAAGATCCACCATGCAGAAACTTCTTGCTCTCAACCGAGGCGAAATCGCCATCCGCATTCTTCGCGCCGCCAATGAACTGGGATTGAGGACTGTCGCTGTCTATTCGCAGGAAGACCGGCTGAGTTTGCACCGATTCAAGGCAGATGAGGCATATCTGATTGGGGAGGGCAAGGGCCCGGTGCAAGCGTACCTCGATGTTGAGAACATCGTGGCGCTGGCGGCGGAAAAGAAGGTCGACGCGATTCATCCTGGCTATGGATTTCTTTCGGAGAACCCCGCGCTGGCTCGCGCTTGCACGAAGTACGGCGTGACGTTTGTGGGTCCGAGTGCGGAGTTGCTGGAACTGCTCGGCGACAAGACGCAAGCGCGGACGCTAGCGGCGAAGGCGGGAATTCCCACTGTTCCTGGAACGGAAGATCCGGTCGAGACTTTTGAAGAGATCGAAGCTGCCGCATTGAAAATCGGCTTTCCACTGATCGTGAAAGCGGCATTCGGCGGCGGCGGACGCGGGATGCGTGTGGTCGACAAGCCTGAAGATTTGCAGAGCAAAGTGGGCGAGGCGCAGCGCGAGGCCCTGGCAGCGTTTGGCAATGGCGCGGTGTTTTTGGAACGCTACATACGCAAGGCGCGGCACGTGGAAGTGCAGATTATAGGCGATACACACGGCAATGTTCTGCACTTGTATGAGCGCGATTGCTCGGTGCAACGGCGGCATCAAAAGGTTGTGGAAACGGCACCGGCAGTCAATCTTGCGCCGAAAATCCGTGCGGAACTTGCCGATGCGGCGGTGACGTTGGCAAAGGCGGGCGGATACTACAACGCAGGAACAGTGGAATTTCTCGTCGATGTGGAGGCGGGGGCCTGGTATTTCATCGAAGTGAATCCACGGGTGCAGGTGGAACACACGGTGACGGAAATGATCACCGGCATCGACATCGTGCAGACACAGATACAGGTGGCCCAGGGCAAGAGCTTTAAGCAACTCGGTTTGCCGGAACAGAAAGATGTCCCGGTGCATGGTTTTGCGCTGCAGTGCCGCGTCACCACTGAGGATGCGGCCGCTGGCTTCATACCCGACTACGGCAAGATTCATACGTATCGTTCGCCCGCGGGCTTCGGCATCCGACTCGATGGCGCGTCGGCCTACGGCGGCGCGGTGATCACGCCTTACTACGATTCGCTACTGGTGAAGGTGACGGCGTGGGGACGGCAGTTTCCGGACGCCTGCCATCGTATGGATCGTGCGCTGCGCGAGTTCCGCATCCGCGGCGTGAAGACGAACATTCCGTTCCTCGAAAACGTGGTCAACCATCCGAAGTTTCAAGCGGGCGAGATCACGACGTCGTTTTTGGATGAGGATTCGTCGCTGTTCAAGTTCAGCGCGCGCCGCGATCGTGCGACCAAGCTGCTCTCTTACCTGGGCGAGGTGATCATCAACGGCAACCCCGAAGTGAAGGGCAAACCGCGTCTGAAGAATCTGCGGACCCCGACCGCGCTCCCGCATGAGCTCACGTCCGCTCCGTATGGAACGCGGCAGAGGCTGTTGGATTTGGGTCCGGAAAAGTTCGCCCAGTGGACTCGTGAGCAGCGCCGGCTGCTGATCACCGATACGACGTTTCGCGATGCGCACCAATCATTGATGGCGACACGCGTCCGCACCTATGACATGATGCAGGCGGCGAACTACGTATCGCACCGGATGAGCGGCCTGTTCAGCCTGGAAATGTGGGGCGGCGCGACGTTCGATGTGGCTCTGCGGTTCCTGCTCGAAGACCCATGGATGCGGCTGTCGAAGCTGCGCGAAGCGATTCCGAACATCTGTTTTCAGATGCTGTTGCGCGCGTCGAATGCCGTTGGTTACACCGCTTATCCAGACAACGTGGTGGATGAGTTCATTCAGGAATCCTCGAAGCAAGGCATCGATATCTTCCGTGTGTTCGATTCGCTGAACTGGCTTCCGAACATGAAGCTACCGATGGAATCGGTTCGCAAAACGAACCGCTCGGTCTGCGAGGCGGCGGTCTGCTACACCGGCGATATTCTCGATCCGAAGCGCGACAAGTACTCGCTCGACTACTACGTCAAGATGGCGAAAGAACTCGAAAAGATGGGCGCTCACATCATCGCGATCAAGGATATGGCGGGCCTGTGCAAACCCTATGCTGCGCACAAGTTGGTGAAGACGCTGCGGGAGGAGGTCGGTTTGCCGATTCACTTCCACACGCACGATACGAGCGGCATCAATGCGTCGTCGATTTTCAAAGCTTCTGAAGCGGGCGTGGATGTGGCCGATGCGGCTCTGGCTTCGATGAGCGGCACCACATCGCAGCCGAATCTGAATTCGATCGTAGCGTCGTTGGCGAATACGGATCGCGACACGGGGCTGAATCTTGAGGCGCTCGACCGCGTGTCCGACTATTGGGAAATAGTGCGAACGCACTATTCGGCGTTCGATAGCGCGCCGAAATCGGGCACGGCGGAAGTGTATCTGCATGAGATGCCGGGCGGGCAGTATACGAATCTCAAAGAGCAGGCGGAATCGATGGGGTTGGGTCCGCGGTGGCATGAGGTGGCGGTGGCGTATCGCGACGTCAACATGGCACTGGGTGACATCGTGAAGGTGACTCCGTCGAGCAAGGTGGTGGGCGATCTGGCGATTTTTTTGGTGAACAATGGCATGAAGGCGGCGGATCTCGCTAAGCTCGGCCGCGACCACAATTTGACGTTGCCGAACTCGGTGATCGAGATGTTGTCCGGAGATCTCGGCGAGCCCGAAGGCGGCTGGCCTGCGGATATCGTCGAGACCGTATTGAAGGGCAGGGAACCACGCAAGGGCAGGCCGGGCGAGCATCTGGAGGCTGTAGATCTCGATGCGGCGTTGGCGACTTTGGAAAAGAAGGCCGGGCGCAAGTGTTCGCATACGGACCTCATGAGTTATCTCATGTATCCGGAAGTGTTCTTGAAGTATGCGAAGGCGCATGCGAGTTATGGCGACGTGGAGGTGCTGCCGACTCCCGAGTTCTTCTTTGGCATGGAGAAAGACAAGGAGATCGGCGTGGAGCTTGAGCCTGGAAAGGTGCTGATCTTGAAGTTGCTGACGATTTCAGATCCGCATCCGGATGGTTCGCGCATTGTGTTCTTCGAGTTGAACGGGCAGCCACGCGAGGTGAAGGTTCGCGATAGAGCGTTGCAGGCGGTGGCTCCGGCGAGGCCGAAGGCGGACGTCGGGAATCCGGGGCATGTGGGCGCGCCGATCCCTGGAGCGATTTCCAGTGTCGCGGTGGTCATCAACGCGCAGGTGGCCAAGGGCGATCGTTTGTTGGTGATGGAAGCGATGAAAATGCAGTCGACGATCTATGCTCCGGTGGCCGGTAAGGTTACGCAGTTGTTGGCGGCCGCCGGGCAGAACGTCGAGGCGAAAGATCTTTTGGTGGTGATCGAGTAAGGGCTTGCTCTCGCCAAGCGCGGCACCTGCACGCCTGTGAATCGAGCGGTTGTAACAGTGCTGCTAGAGCACCTCGCCGCTGCTATCATCGCTTGCATATGCGGTTGCTTCCTCTTTTCATTGCCCTTTCGCCGCTCGTCATAGCAGCCAAACAACCCGTCACCATGGCCGATCTGTTGAAGATCCGGCGAGTGACTTCCGTCGAGGTGACGCCCAGTGGGTCTCACGCCATCTTCGGAGTCCAATCCATCGAGACCAAAACTGTCTCTGGCGATCCGCAGTATCGTGCGCATCTCTTCTCCATCGATCTCAACGACACCACTGGAAAACCTGTACAGTTGACGCACGGCCTGCGCAATGACAACGGCATCGCGATTAGCCCCGATGGCAGGCAGTTCGCATTTTTGCGAACCGAAGACGGCAAGGCGCAGGTCTGGCTTATGCCCCTTGGCATGCCTGGCGAAGCGCATTCCATAGGCAAGTTCGAGAACGGCGCGCGGACGGTCAAGTGGCGTCCGGATGGCAAGGCTTTGCTGGTGACGTCGCCCATCCCGGTATCGAAGATCGAAGGCAAACCGCATTTCCCCCTCGATCGGCCACGCCGGGATTGGAACGATACCGACAAGAAAGACGCCCGCCCGGACGGAGATCTGAGGGAAGTCCGCAACTGGCTCGACAAGAACGCCGCAAAGAGCGATCCCACCGCGATTACTCGAATTAACTTTCTCGACGAGCAAGGTCTCGAACCGGAGATGTCTATCTCGCAGCTATTTCTGTTGGACTCGGAAACAGGCAAATCGACGCAACTCACTAAAGACTTCTATAACCATCGTGACGCAGTTTGGTCATCCGACGGCAAGCAGATCGCCTTCGTCAGCACGCCGCCGGTGAACGTGCACCCTGACCGCTTGTCTCGTTCGAGCATCTGGACGATGAACGCGGACGGATCTGACATCCATACTTCAATGGATGATGAACTATGGACGTACGGATCGCCGCGCTACTCCGAAGACGGCAAGTCGCTCTACTTCACCGCCACTGAAACTGCCGATCAGTTCTTCCGTCAGTCCAAACTTGCAAAGATCGATCTCGCCAGCAAATCCCAGCAGTGGCTCGCAAGCGAGTGGCAATCGACGGTGCAACCGATCGACGCCAGTGGGGGTTCTGTCTACTTCACCTCGAGTTGGCAAGGCGGATCGCCGCTGCATCGCGTGAACGCCGACGGCAAACTCGAAGCACTGGTGCAAGGCCCTGTGGGCGTTTCCGCGTTCGACATCGCCGCCGGACGCATCGTCTACGCCGAAATCAGCGTCGCAAATCCGAACGAGTTGTTCCTGCTCGATCGCAACGGCAAGCGCCGCCAACTCACCTCGCTCAACAGCGACTGGCTCGCGGACAAAGAGATCGTCCAACCCGAAGAGCATTGGATCACACGTCCAGACGGCTTCAAAGTGCAGTATTGGATCATGAAGCCGTCGGGTTTCGATGCCACGAAAAAGTATCCAGTCGTGCTCGACATGCATGGCGGACCCAGCGCAATGTGGGGACCCGGCGAACTCAGCATGTGGCACGAGTTCCAGATTTTTTGTTCATGGGGCTATGGCGTCGTCTATTCGAATCCGCGAGGATCGAGCGGTTATGGATACGAGTTTCAAAAGGCCAACTTCAAGAATTGGGGCGACGGACCCGCCGCCGACGTGCTTGCGGCCTTCGACGAATCGGTCAAGAACAACCCGTGGATCGACACCGAGCGCGAGTTCATCACTGGGGGCTCGTATGCCGGATACCTCACCGCTTGGATCATCGGCCACGACCATCGATTCAAAGCTGCGGCCGCGCAGCGCGGGGTCTATGAGCTTTCGACCTTCTTTGGCGAAGGCAATGCTTTTCGCCTTGTGCCGAACCATTTCGGAGGCTACCCGTGGGATCCGGAAACGCGCAGGATTCTCGACCAGCAATCGCCATTCACACACGTCGCCAAGATCAAGACGCCGTTTCTGATTCTGCATGGTTCGCAAGATCTGCGAACTGGCGTGACGCAGAGCGAGATGATGTTTAAGGCTTTGGCGCAGTTGGGCAAGCAGGTGGAATACATCCGCTATCCTAACGTTGGACATGAGCAGACGCGATCCGGACCGCCGGTGCAGCGAATGGATCACATGCTGCGCATCCTGGAGTTCTTCGAGCGTTACGCGAAGAACGACCGGCCTGTTCCCGCTGCTAAAATAGAAGTTCAACCGTGAAACAGATCTACGCCAATTGGATGAACAATTGGGAAAACCAACTGTGCTTCCGCTCGAACAACCGCGTGGTGCGCCCTTTCGAATGGGGCGTGGAATGGTCTCGCGATTGGCCGGTTGCGAGAATGCATCCCAAGAACGGGCATTCAGAAGCTGCCTATTTGAAGCTCATGAACGAGCTTGCGATCCAGCATTCCGACCACTTCTTCGACTACAAAACTCCCACTGACTTCAGAATCGACGGCCAGAACATGGTGCGCTTCACCTCGCCTGTCGAGTCGCCCTATCCGGAAAACAATCTCGTGCATGGCGTGTTCTATCCGGCGCGCAACGGGCGCGGCGCGCGTGGATCATTCAACCGCAAGACTGCGGTGATCGTGCTGCCGCATTGGAACGCCAGCTTTGGCCAGCATCAGGCACTCGCGGCGGGCATCGCGAAGTTCGGGATGGCGGCCGTGCGCATGACGCTGCCGTATCATGACCATCGCATGCCGCCCGAATTGCAGCGCGCCGACTACGCGGTGTCATCGAACATTGGGCGCACGATTCACTCGACGCGCCAAGCCGTGATCGATGTCCGTGCGATGGCGGATTGGCTGCAAACACAGGGTTACGAACGCATCGCGCTGTGTGGGACTTCGTTGGGTTCCTGCTATGCCTACATCGCGAGCGCCCATGACGATCGCTTCGAGGTGAACGTCTACAATCACTGTTCGACGCACTTCGGCGATGTTGTTTGGGAAGGGCTTTCGACCCAGCACATTCGCGAGGGACTCGAAGGCAATGTCTCTGTGGAGGATTTGCGCGATCTGTGGTCGGCGATCAGTCCGCCAGCGTACTTCGATAAGTACGCGAGCAAGAAGAAGAAATCGCTGTTCATGTACGCGGCCTACGATACGACTTTTCCTCCGCATATGTCGAAGGATGTGGTCCGAAATGCTCTGCAGAAGGGCATCGATCACAAGGCCGTCTGCCTGCCGTGTGGCCACTATACCGAAGGTGAGACGCCGTTCAAGTTCATGGCCGGCTATCACATCATTTCGTATTTGAAACGCAATCTTTAGCGAAGCGGAATCCTTAAGCTGAAAGAAGGAGGCGCGATGGCGAACTTGGATTGGTCTCAATGCCCAGTTGTGGAAAGTGTTCCAGGCAGGCTGAGTGGAGCTTGGGTCTTCCGCGACACACCGGATGCCGGCGTCTGCTCTATTCGAAAATCTCGAAGCTGGGGCTACGATTCATGAAATATCGGAATGGGTTCGACATTTCCAAGCAACAGGTGATCGAAGTCTTAAAGTTTGCGGGCCGGAGTGTCGCGGCACCGCCCGTCGACGAGAGTCGGCGGCTCTCGATGCGCATTCTGTTTGACCACGTTTGACCATGCCGATCACTGCCGACAACAACATGCGTTACCTGCAGAATCTGAGTCGCTGCGATCGTCACCGCCGTAGACGAATCTACACCCAGGTAGTTCCATTGAAGTGACCATTCCCTACGATTGAGTTTTGGTGGGGCCTCTAACTAAAGTCAGACTGAACACCTTTACTCGACAGGACATTCGCCCGGGTCCGCAATCCCGAATAAGCTGGTGTGAGCGAAAAATGGACCTCACACTTACCCAGCAGGAACTCGAGTTCCGAGACGATCTCCGCAATTGGTTATCCAAGAATGTTCCGGCCGGATGGCAAAAGCTGACCTCCGATCAAACCCTGGAAGAGCGCTTTCATTTTCTGTGCGGCTGGCAGAAGACCCTCTTCGACGGAGGTTGGGCCGGTGTCTCTTGGCCCAAGGAGTATGGCGGACGCGGCGCGACGCTTATGCAAACCGCCATCTTCTGGGAAGAGATGGCGCGGGCCGAAGCGCCTCCGATGGCCAATGTTTTGGGTCTTGGACTCATCGGGCCCACGATTATCGCCTACGGCAACGACGCGCAGAAGCAGCGTTTTCTTTCGAAGATCCTGAGCGCCGAGGAGATCTGGTGCCAGGGGTTTTCCGAACCCAACGCAGGCAGCGATCTCGCTGCGCTCAGCACTGAAGCTGTGCTCGATGGCGATCGCTATACCGTCAATGGACACAAGGTCTGGAACTCCTACGGCTGGGCTGCCGACTGGTGCGAACTGGTTGTCCGCACCGACAAGAACGTCCCCCAACACAAGGGCCTCACGGTCATTCTTGTGGACATGAAGACGCCGGGAGTCGAGGTCCGCGGGTTGAAGCAGATTACCGGCGAGTCGGAATTCTGCGAACTGTTTTTCCGCGATGTTCGCGTGCCCGTTGAGAACGTCGTGGGCAATGTGAACGAAGGCTGGAAGGTCGCAATGGGCACGTTGATGCACGAGCGCGGAACCTTCGGTGCGGGCATCCAGGTGGCCTATCAGCGCAACTTCAAGCGCCTCGTTTCGCTGGCGAAAAAGCTGCATCGCGATCAGGATCCGCTGGTGCGCCAGAAGCTCGCGCAACTCGGTGCGGAAATCGAGATTATGCGCCTCAATCAGATGCGCGCGTTCAGCCGCATCAACGCCACGGGGGTCCCCGGACCCGAGGGTTCGATCCAAAAGATCTTCTGGAGCGAACTCAATCAACGCCTCCAGCAGGTGGCGCAAGAGATTCTGGGTCCTTATGGATTGCTAGGCAAGGGCGATACGAACGGGTTCGACGAGGGCGCGTGGCAGTTCGGATACCTTCGCGCACGCGGCAACACCATCGAAGCCGGAACCTCTGAAGTGCAACGCAACATCATCGGACACTACGTACTCGGTCTTCCCAAGAGCTACTAACATGAACTTCGGACTCTCGGAATCGCAACAGATCCTGCGCAGCAACGCTAAGAAGTTTTTCGCCAATGAGTGCCCTCCGGCTGAAGTGCGGCGCATCTTTGAAACAACGCTCACCGCGTTTGACGCGAAGTTGTACGCCAAACTCGCCGAACAGGGCTTTACGGGCATTATCTTCCCCGAGCAGTACGGCGGTCTGGGACTTGGACGCGTCGAAATGGCCGCGTTGCTCGAAGAGATGGGGCGCGCGCTCGTCCCCGGCCCTTACTTCAGTTCCGTCTTTCTCGCGGGCACGGTGATCGACGCCGCGGCATCGCACGAGCAGAAAGAAAAATATCTGCGACCGTTGGCCGAAGGTACTCAGCGTGCCACGCTGGCGATGCTGGAGAGATCGGCTTCGTGGGATCCCGAAGATGTTGCGTTGGAAGCCTCGCTCGACCACACAATTGCCGGCGAAAAGCTCTTCGTGAACGATGCGGCCTGCGCGGACTTTCTCGTGGTCGCCGCGCGTGCACAAGGCGAATTGGCGCTCTACATCGTCGACACCGGTAACGTCGCAATCACTCCGATGAATGGCATGGATATCACGCGCCGCATGAGTGCCATCGGTTTCGATAGATCTCCCGGTGTACTGCTGGCTCGCGGTGAAGCTGCTGAAAAAGCGCTGAAAACAGCCCTGCAAACGGCCACAGTCGCGCTTTCCGCGGAGCTCGTCGGCACCATGCAGCGCGCCATGGATCTCGCCGTCGATTACGCCAAAACGCGCAAACAGTTCGGCAAGCCGATCGGCGCTTATCAGGCCGTGCAGCATCAATGCGCGGATATGTATCTCTGGACCGAGAGTTCGCGATCCGCCGTCCTCTACGCCGCTTGGGCGCTCGACAACAATGCGGAGGATGCGGAACGCGCGGTCTCTGTCGCCAAGATGTATGCGAGCGACGCGGGCCGTGAGATTACTTCACGCGCGATTCAAGTGCACGGCGGCAACGGCTTCACTTGGGAAAACGATTGCCATTTGTGCTTCCGACGCGCGAAAGCTTCGGAGTCGATGTTGGGCGATCCGTCGTATCATCGCGAACTCATTGCAGAGTTGGTGATCGATGGAGCGGCCGTCGAATCCGCCGAAGAAGAGACCGTTTTCGTTAGTGGTGTATGATCCAGCAGTTGTTCGACCTTACCGGCAAGGCTGCGTTGATTACGGGTGGATCGCGCGGCCTCGGACTCGAAATTGCCGAAGGCCTCGCGGAAGCAGGGGCGAAGCTGTTCCTGCTGGCACGCCGCGCGCAATGGCTCAACCCGACGCTTGCGGATCTCCGCCAGCGTGGTTACAACGCAGAAGGCGCGTTGTGCGATGTCACCAATCCTGAGGATGTGAAGCGTGCAGTTGCCGATGCGGCAGCCAAGCTCGGAACCGTCGACATCCTTGTGAACAACGCGGGCACTAGTTGGTCCGTACCTGCGGAGGACATGCCTTATGACAAGTGGAAGCTCGTCATGCAGACCAACCTGGACGGGGCGTTCCTGTTTAGCCAAGAGGCGGCGCGGCTGATGATTCCGCGCGGGTCGGGCGTCATCGTCAACGTGGCGTCGATTGCAGGACTCAAAGGCACCATGCCCGGTGGACTCGACAACTCTTCCTACGTTGCATCCAAAGCTGGGCTACTCGCACTCACTCGCGAACTCGCCGCGAAATGGGCGCACTACGGTATTCGTGTCAATGCGATCTCGCCGGGTTTCTTTCCCTCTCGCATGACGGAAAAGATCATTGCGACCAAGGGCGAAGACGAGATGGCGAGAGCGATTCCGATGCGCCGGATTGGGCGCACCGGTGAACTCAAAGGGGTCGCGCTGTTCTTGGCATCCGAGGCATCGAGCTACATCACGGGACAGAACATCGTTGTTGACGGTGGTCGTACCGCGGTCTAGCCACTATGGTGGTCATCGCGTCTCACTCTTGACCACTGCCGAACAGTGGTCGCGCGAAACAGCAGCGATGCAAGTAAACTGGGGAAGCAACTTTTATGAGCGAACTCGTCCAACTCACCCGCGATGGTGAAATCGCCATCATTACGATCCAGAATCCGCCGGTCAACGCGCTGTCTCCTGGCGTGCCCGAAGGCATTGTCGCTTCGATCGCCTCCATCGCCGCCGATGACACGATCAAGGCCGCAGTCCTCATTGGAGGCAACAAGCGCTTCATCGCCGGGGCCGACATCAAAGAGTTCGCCAAGATCACCTCGGGCGGCAAGCGCGACAGCATCGGACTCAACGAAGTGCTCGACAAAGTTGAAAACTGTTCGAAGCCCATCGTTGCGGCGATTGAAGGCCACGCTTTTGGAGGCGGACTCGAAACCGCGATGGCCTGCCACTACCGCATCGCCGCGGTGTCCGCGCAAGTGGGCCAGCCCGAATGCAAGCTTGGCATCATCCCCGGCGCTGGCGGAACCCAACGCCTGCCACGCCTCTGCGGCGTCGCCAAAGCCGCCGAACTCTGCGCATTCGGAGATCCGGTCAAAGCCAAAGAAGCGCTGGCATTGGGGATTGTGGATCGGATAGTCGACGGTGACATGCTGCCAGAAGCCATTGCTTTTGCGCGCGATGTCGCAACGAAGCCGGTCGTTCGCACTCGCGATCGCAACGAAAAGCTCAGCGAAGTCTGCGATTTCGACGCACTGCGCAAGGCCGCTGGCAAGCGCAGCCGCAACTTGATGGCCGCGCAGAAAGCCATCGATTCCGTCGAAGCCGCCACCAGGATGAGCTTCGATGAGGGCCTTGCGTTTGAACAAAGGGTCTTTATGGAATGCCTCTATTCCGATCAGTCGAAGGCGATGATCCACGTCTTCTTCGGCGAACGTGAAGTGGCGAAAATTCCCGGGATCGACAAGACAACGCCCGTGATCCCCATCGCGAGCGCCGCCGTCATTGGCGCGGGAACCATGGGCGGAGGCATCGCCATGTGTTTTGCCAACGCGGGAATCCCGGTGCGCATCCGCGAGACCGCGCAGGATGCGCTCGATCGCGGCTTGGCTACGATCCGCAAGAACTATTCGAATTCCGTGAAAAAGGGCCGCTTCTCGCAAGAAGTGATGGATCAGCGCATGGCGCTCATCGCGCCGCAGCTTGATTACGCGGGCTTCGACACGGTCGACATCGTTATCGAAGCGGTCTTCGAAGGCATGGCGCTCAAGAAGCAAATCTTCGGCGAACTCGACTCCATCGTCAAGCAGGGCGCGATTCTGGCGTCCAACACCTCGACGCTGAGCATCGATGAAATTGCTTCCGCAACGAAGCGTCCGCAGCATGTGATCGGAACGCATTTCTTCTCACCCGCGAATGTCATGAGGCTGCTCGAAGTGGTGCGCGGTGCGGCGACAGATCTCGCTGTCATCAACACCTGTATGCAGTTGGGCAAGCGCTTGGGCAAAGTGAGCGTGCTGGTTGGCAATTGCTTCGGCTTTGTCGGCAACCGCATGTTCGGACCCTATCGCCGCGAAGCGCAGTTTCTTGTGGAAGAAGGCGCATCGATCCCTGCCGTGGACAAGGTGCTTTACGACTACGGGATGGCAATGGGTCCGCTGGCAACTGGCGATCTTGCCGGACTCGACGTGGGTTGGCGCATCCGCAAAGAGATTGCGCATCTGCAGATACCTGGCGTCCGCCAGCCGGTTGCCGAAGATCAGCTTTGCGAGATGGGCCGTTACGGCCAGAAGACCGGAGCGGGCTGGTACAAATACGATGAGAATCGCGCCGCCAGTGTGGATGATGAGGTCACCGCATGGGTCCGGAAATGGTCTGGCGAACAAGGCATCGAGCAGCGCGAGATCGGCAGCGATGAGATCCTCGATCGATGTCTGTATGCGCTCGTGAACGAAGGCGCGCGGATCCTCGAAGAGGGCTTTGCGTTGCGCAGCGTCGACATCGACATCGTCTATCTTTACGGCTATGGCTTTCCTGCCTATCGCGGAGGCCCGATGAAATATGCCGATCTTGTCGGTTTGCCCAAGGTCTACGAGCGAATTTGCGAGTTCGAGAAAGAGCACGGCGAACTGTGGAAGCCGGCTCCGCTGTTGGAAAAGCTCGCTAAGGCGAACTCAACGTTCGCAGCCTACGACAAATCGAAGTAAGAGAGCGGTCGGATGGTGCAAATAGCGGCGGGTCTGGCGTTCTGAGGTATACTCTAGTTTAGGTACGTCTCAGCCCGATTCCGGGCGCGTTCCCTTGGCAAATAGTTATGGCTGAAATTCTTCTGACAATCATCCACGTGGTAGTGTGCCTGATTCTGATACTTGTGGTGCTGCTGCAGAGCGGCAAAGCTGCCGATTTGGCGGGGGCTTTCGGCGGCATGGGTTCCCAGGCGACGTTCGGTCCCCGGGGCACGGCGACGCTGTTGTCAAAAGTGACCACTGCTTCGGCGGTGCTGTTCATGATTACGTCCCTTTCGCTTTCGGTTCTCGGCACGCGCGGTTCGGGATCTGGTTCGAGCGTGACGGACAAGATCAAGACTCCGGCTGCGAAGACCGATCAGAAGAATAAGCCGAAGACGATCAAGGTCACAGGCTCGGATGGTACGGTTACCGAGATCCCGCTGCCTCAGGATCTGAAAGAGTTGCCCAAGAGTTCGCCGACGACTCCGGCACCGAAGTAACCTCTACCCTTCGGGTGTGTAAATTGTTCGTGTAGTCCACCTGCGGGGGTGGCGGAATTGGCAGACGCGCTAGCTTGAGGTGCTAGAGGGTAACACCGTGCAGGTTCAAGTCCTGTCCTCCGCACCAAGTTCTTGAAAAGAGGCATCCACCCAGGATGCCTCTTCTCTTTTTCGATGCGCACATTTTGTCCTGAAGCGCGTTGCCTGCAGCCTGCGATACCGCGAACTGCCCCAACTCATCGGTCGCGAGATCGAAGTCACGACCGCGATTCTATCTGAAGGTGTTTCTGGCAGCGAATTCGAAGGTAGATCTCCTGAAACGATGGATGCAGATCAGGAGTGGGGCCTCGAGAACTGGTGAACCTAGAAACGGCGGTTGAACGTGCGTTTCCTCATGCGAGAAGAGTAGGTGGTTGATACTGATGAGGATGGCCGAAGAAAAGAGTTTGATGAAGATTCACCCAACGGGTGAACCCGACGAGGACATTGTTGAAGGGCGGGCGGAGCCTACGAGCGTTGACACGTTTGCAGGCAAGGTTCAGGTGAAGTGGATGCCGGACTCGGCGGTTAGCAGCTTTGGACAGATAGCTTTCTTCATTGAGTTTTTGAAGACCAGTGGACTGCTGGAAAACTGGATTGAAGATTGCCCGTTGAAGTACACGAGCCCGAACGCACCACAGGCGCGGGATGTATTGGGAACGGTCCTGCTCTCTGTGTTGGCGGGGCACTGGCGATATGCGCACATCAATGCGATACGTGGTGACGGCGTGAACCCGCAGTTGCTGGGTATGAGGAAGGTGGTGAGCAAGGATTCGGTGCGTCGTGCGATGATCGCGATGAACGAGGCAGCCGCGGAACAGTGGCTGAAGAAACATCTGAAGGCGAGTTACGCGCCGCTGCTGGAAGAGCCGTGGGCGTTGGACATAGACACGACGGTGAAGGTGTTGTACGGACATCAGGAGGATGCCAAAGTAGGGTATAACCCGGCCAAGCCAGGGCGTCCGTCGCACGCCTATCACAGTTATTTCATTGGCAATTTGCGAATCGTATTGGATGTGGAAGTGCAGGCGGGGAATCAGACCGCATCGTCATTCGCGCAACCGTAGTTGTGGACGTTTCTGGATGGTTTGCTGCCGCTCAACCGACCCACGTTCTTGAGAGGGGATTGCGGGTGGGGAAACGAGCGAGTGCTGAAAGGATGCGAAGAGCGCCAACTGGGCTACGTGTTCAAACTCAAGCAGAGCCCCAACCTGAAAAAGCTGATCGGGAAGTTGTTCGCACAAGATGGATGGGCGGATGCAGGCCAAGGATGGCAAGGGCTGGAAAGCAAACTCCGGTTGGACGGGTGGAGCCTAGAGCGCCGTGTGGTGGGGTTGCGCCGTGCCCTAAAACAAGAAGTGGCCGAGAAGAAATCCAAGCGGAAGAGCAAACAGATGACTCTGGATTTAGGGACAGAGGCGCATCAGGGCGTGGAGTATGAATACGCCGTGCTCGTCACGACCATGCTGGATGAGGTGCGGACGAGTGCGCAGCATTACCGGGATCGCGGAGATTCGGAGAACAACTTCGACGAGTTGAAGAATCAATGGGGCTGGGCTGGTTTCACCACGCACGACGCGAAACGCTGCCAGATCATGGCACGCATCAACGCGCTTGTCTACAACTGGTGGAACATTTTCATGCGGCTGGGAATTCCAGAAAAGCACGTCGAGGCCATCACGTCGAGACCCTTGGCGCTGCAAGGCATAGCTTGCCTCACCAGACATGCCAATCAGACCACTGTCGAAATCACCAGCACGCACTCCAAGGCGCCTCTAATCAACGAAATTCTCAACAAGGTCAGCGCCTTCCTCAAGTGTCTCAAAACATCTGCGGAGCAGTTGACTCAACCTGATCGTTGGCGCCTAATTCTCAGCAAGGCTTACCAGGTTTTCCTCGGCGGAAAGATCCTCGGTCCGCCTCTTACTCTCGCGGAAGACACCTTCTAACTGCCGTTTTTAGGGTGAAAGGTCAAATCGAGCGTCGGCTTGCCTGCGATCGTAAAGCGGCCGGAGCGAGTGACTGCAGAGCGGCTGGCAATCTGGGACTCTTTGACTTCATCGAACGCGAGATTGGTTCTGAAGAATTCGACCTTCTTCATGTACTTCTCATGCGTTGCACCGGTGATGCCTTGCGACTCGGTGCCGTTCGATTTGGTGCGGGAACGGCCGGCGGCGGAGGTAGCAGATCTCGACCGGGCACCTTCCCGACTGCCAGCGGCCGGCGTGTCATCGGCAGCGGTCGGAGTCTTGGCTTCGGCTTCCGCCTTGGCTGCGGCCGCCTCTTCTTTCGCAGCCGATTCCGCGGATCGACGATCGGCAACGCCCGCCTTACGTTCGGCTTCGGCAGTCTTTCGCTTCTCCGCGTCCGCAGCGCGTCGTGCTTCGTTTTCTTTTCTAGTTTTCTCGCGCTGTGCAGCGTGCTCCAAAATGGAAGGAAGTTGTCCGAAAACCGGGGGAACAGCGAATAGGGTGGCAAGAAAGACGATGAATGTGCGCATCACTCCCAGGAGGCGTAAATCAAGCCAAGCTGAGTCCAAGAACCCCCCCCGCACTCTTCAGGGCGGGGCCCTTCTGCTCGTACGAAGCTTAGAAAGTGAGCGGCTGTCCGCCCACCGAAGCCGTCGGCCGTCCGTACTCGGCGGATTGAAGTTGAACGTCTTGAGCGCGTTCTAGGACGTTCTGTAGCAATACTAGATTGGATAGCTGCCGCTGATATATTGATTGAGCTGCTGAATCTCTTCGTCCTGCCGTCGAATGATCCAGTTGACGAGGTCACCGATCGAGACCACAGCCACAATCTTTCCGTGTTTGTCGATTACCGGCAAATGCCTGACCCGATGGCCTGTCATCCGGTGCATGCACTCGCTGACGGTCTGGTCTTCCTCAACCGTGACGGGGCAAGGGCTCATGATTTCTCCAACCGTCGTCTCTCTCGAAGACTTGCCCAGCAGGATCACCTTGCGCGCGTAGTCGCGTTCTGAAAAGACACCGACCAACTCACCCTCCGCGATCACCATGACGGCGCCAACATCGTGACCCGCCATCGTTTCGAGGGCCTCGTAGACGGACACGTCAGGCGTGACCCGGTGTATCCCACGGCCCTTTTGATCTAAAATGAGACGAACTGTATCGATAGCCATAGCGGCCTCCCTCAATAATCATAGGCATTTCAACCGCCGTGTCAAGGGGGGGTAAGTGGTCTGGCGCTGCGTGTCGTTTCGTTGTATGATCGGAATTGCCACACACATGCGGGGGTGGCGGAATTGGCAGACGCGCTAGCTTGAGGTGCTAGAGGGTAACACCGTGCAGGTTCAAGTCCTGTCCTCCGCACCAAATCTGAAAAACGGCCTGCAAACGGGCCGTTTTTCTATTGCTATTGGAACTCCAGCCGATCCATCGCCAGGAATTCTTTGATGTGCGGATGCTCGCTTTCGAGCAACCCGACTAAAGGACCAAAATAGATCGCCTCGCCTTTGTGCAGGATCACCACGGCATCCGCCACCTTGCGCATGAGATCCAGATCATGCGTGACTACCACCGAAGTCAGGCGCAGTTGCTTCTTCAGCCGCAACATCAAATTGCCGAGATGATTGGACATAATGGGATCCACCATCGTGGTCGGCTCGTCGTAAAGAACGCATTCCGGTTGTGCGGCCAGCGCGCGCGCGATGGCGACGGCGCGCTTGTGTCCTGTGGAAAGATCCGTAGGATAAGCGTCGCGATAGTCGGCTAGATCGACGATCTCCAGCAAGCCGTTGACCACGTCCTCTTTGTTCTGTTCGTCGTAATCGTCGCGAAGTTCCAGGCTGAAGAGGATGTTCTCGGAAACGGTCAGCGAATCGAACAGTGCGCCCGACTGAAAGACCATCGTCACTTTCTTGCGAATCTTGCGCAACTCGGCTTCGTCGGCGTTGGTTATGTCGGTATGGGCGACGATGATCTGCCCTTGATCCGGCTTGAGGAACCCCATGATGTGCCCGAGGCTAACCGACTTGCCCACTCCAGACCGCCCGATGATGGCAAGAGTCTGCCCGGCGTTTAAGTAGAAGCTTACATCGGCCAAAACCGGTCTATCGAACGTCTTATAGACGTGGCGGAATTCGAGGTAGTGCGGGTAGCGTTCCGTCATGCAGTGAGCCAATCTTCGGGAGTATTCCTATTTTCAAGCATTTGCGGATCATTCGGGACAACTTCGCGGGCACCGAGTGCCTCGGCGATGGCGGTGACGCGCAAACTGTTGGCCCGCAGCGCAGCCTCGATCGCTGGAAGGCAATCACGATGGTAAACACCGCACAACGGTTGACCTTGCGCGATCACGCAGGCCCCGGGTGTGGCGATTAGCAGGCGCAGAAAGTCGGTAGTGAGATGCGGCAAATCCACGGGTGCGACCAGGATGCGTGCGCACGAGGTTTGCTGCAAGGCGGTAAAGAGACCCGCGAGGGGTCCGCTGTCTGGCCTCGAGTCTTCGAGAATGGGGAATCCGAAATGGGCGTAACGATTCGCAGGTCCGAGGATGGTGACGTTGCCGGCGGCCTCGCGTACGATGGCGGCGGTACGGCTCAGCATGGTTTCACCCGATGGATGAAGGAGCAGCGCCTTGTCGCGGCCGCCCATGCGGCGGCTGAATCCACCGGCCAGGACAAAGCCTCCGATCAGCATGAGAAGATGGTAGCAAGGCCTGTGGAAAATCGCGATTGGAATCGAATGGGATCCGGGGTATACTCGAATCGAAACAATTTGTTTCTGAACTGTTTGCTGTTGGCGTTGGCGCTCACAATGACTGTTTCTGCCGAAGCGACGAACAAACGGACGGTCTCGACGGTGCGTGCGGACTATCGCACGGGGCGTCTGATCCGTACGACGGTTGTTGTGGAACCCAAAGTTGTCGAAGTGAAGGTGATCTCACCGGTTGAAGTGGGCACGCCAAAGGCCGATGGCCCGATCAGCGAGTTGGTGGAAGCCGCTGCGCAAAGGCATGGCGTGGATCCAATGCTGGTGCACTCGGTGATCAAGGCCGAAAGCAACTACAATCCGTCAGCGGTGTCGATTGCCGGAGCCCGTGGACTAATGCAACTGATGCCGGCTACGGCTCGCCAGTTGGGCGTCAACAATTCGTTCAACCCCAAAGAGAACATCGAAGGCGGCGTGAAGTATCTGAAGTATTTGCAGGAAAAGTTCCATGATCCCGCGCTGGCCCTGGCGGCTTACAACGCGGGGGAAGGCGCGGTTGCCAAGTACAACAACTCGATTCCGCCGTATCGGGAAACCCAGGATTACGTGGTGAAAGTGGCGCGCAACTACCGCGCAGCGAAAGCCGCCGAGGTCCGGCAGAAGATGACAGCGGCTGCGATCACCCCCAAACCAGTCGTCACCGCGGAACCGGAATTGCCGAAAGCGCCGGAGTACCGCAAGTTGCAAGCTTATTATGACGCCGACGGAAGGCTCTTTTTGCGGACCCAATAATCTATGCCCCTGCGCGTTCCCGCCATCGCTCTTTGGCTGTCCGTTGCGGCATTTGCCGCGGCGGATTCGCGCCAACTCACGCGCATCCAATTCTGGTCACTCGGAACGGCGACCCGCATCGCGGTGGAATTCAGCGGCGAGTTCCAATACAAGGCAGGTAGACTCGAAAAGCCCGACCGCATCTTCTTCGATGTCGGAAACGCAACGTTCGCACTCGACGGCAGAACTCGTGGATTGCATTCCGTAGTGGTAGGCGACAAATTGGTGAAACAGATTCGCGTGGCGAATCCGATGTCGGCGACCATGACTCGCGTGGTGGTCGATCTTGAGTCCGAAGGACTGCTGTATACGACCTCGGAACTAAAGAATCCGAACCGGCTAATGATTGAAGTTTACCCGGCAGGCAAGGCTCCCGCGCCGGGCGATGTTCCGAGCACATCGGGCGATGTTTCCGTCGTGCGGACTGCTGCACCGCCGGTGGCTGAAGCGCCCGCGCCGCCGGTGGTTTTAACGAAGTACCCCCCCGAACCAGTGGTGGAAATTCACTCCATCGTCGCCACCAACTCCAGGATAGCGTTGCCTGCCCGCGCGAACTATGGCGGCGATCGCAGCCTCACACGCGCCCTCGGACTCAAGCTCAAGCGCATTGTCCTCGATCCCGGCCACGGAGGTTTTGACGACGGTACCACCGGCTACGGTGGACTCAAAGAGAAAGACCTGGTGCTCGACATTTCACGGCGTCTTGGCGCTCTGTTGCACGAGCGGCTTCCGGAAACCGAAGTCATCCATACGCGCGTCAAAGACGAATTCGTTTCGCTGGAACGGCGCACGGAGATTGCCAACGAACACCATGCCGATCTATTTCTATCGATCCATGCGAACTCATCGACGGTGCGTTCGGTAACCGGTGTGGAGACCTATTATCTGAGCGTCAGCGGAACCAAAGCGGCGCTGGAAGTAGCTGCGCGTGAAAACGCCACGGCACAAAAATCGATCGCGGATTTGAGCGGCATGGTGCAGCGGATTGCTCTGAATGACCGGCTTCGAGAGTCGGTGGAGTTCGCCGGGTGCGTCCAGTATGCACTGGTGACAGGCACCGGGGTTCCCGGTGCGCGCGCGCGGAACCGGGGCGTGCGGCGTGCGCCATTTATCGTATTGATCGGCGCGAAGATGCCGTCGATTCTGGCGGAAGTCGGGTTCCTGTCGAATGCGCAAGAAGAAGAGGCGATGCAGCAATCCGACTATCGCGACCGCATTGCGGAAGCCTTATTTGCAGGAGTGGACTCTTACGCGCAGTCGCTCAGCAAGTATCAGGTCGCGTCGAACGGTTCGACTCCCGCCGTGAGCTACGCCGCAGCCAAGCCTCCGCCGGTTGAGTCTGTGGGTGCGACCGTTCCTGTTCGAAAGCAGCAGCCCATATCCCGCAGAGCGGCGGTGAGGCCGCCGGTTTTTCCGCCGGTTGCGCCTGAGCTAAAGCGCACCGGCAAGCCTGCGCCAACACGACGGAGAACCATCAGCGCCGGAAACTGACTTTCCGCAGGATTCGTGGTACATTATTGGTGGCGGGGGCTTGTTCGCAGGCCGTTCGTAACACCCGATTTTCCAACCTTGGACAGGTGGGTGAGTGGTTAAAGCCAACAGACTGTAAATCTGTCCTTCCTTGCGGAGTACGAAGGTTCGAATCCTTCCCTGTCCACCACCTTTCTTCTTTCACATGATCCTACGCGTGAAAGTCATTCCCAAAGCCTCAAAAGACGAAGTCGTCGGAACCATGGAAGACGGCACCTGGAAACTGAAGGTCACCGCCGTTCCGGAAAAGGGCAAGGCCAATGCCGCGGTCTGTGAACTGCTGGCGGCGCACTTCAAGGTTCCGATCACGCGCGCGTCTGTGATCTCAGGACAGACATCGTCGTTCAAGCACGTGCGTATCCACAAATAGGCGGTAAGCGGTGAAACGGAAATCCGCAAAATTCGCTTATTGAGGCATGACCACCGTCACTAGCCGCATCGCAGCGGCGCTACTTTCCACACTTTTTGTTCCTGTGCTTTTGCTTGCCGGCCAGAACAGCGGCAGTCGAGTTGTGGCTTCCGCCGATGGTCGCTTCGAGGATGGTGGTCGGCGTGATGGAGCCGGTCACGGTGACCGCCATTGAGGTGCGCGGATTTGGCAACAGCACAATGAAATCCGGGATGTTGGTGGCGAGGACAAACGATCCGTACGGAAGCACCTGATTGTTCTTCACATTCACGAAGCGTCCGTAGGTGCGCCAGTTGCTGGAGATGTTGTAGTCGAGTCGGATGAGGTCTTGAATCCGGGGCTGGCTCGACGGTTGTTGTGTCCCGTAGTTGAATCCGACGGTGCCCGTGCGATTCGGCAGCGGATATATTTTGAGGATGTTGAGCCCGATGCCGTAAATGCGGTTGGCGGGAATTTTGCCGTCGGGAAAAGGCGAATTGGTCGCGCAATCCCGGATCGCGAAGCGGGTTCCGGCTTGATCGACGCTCTGCGAGAATCCGCCGGTGCGTTCGAGTGCTGTGGGCACCGTGACGCGGGTCGGTCCCGTCGGAGGAATGAAGCGCTTCTGATCTTCATGACTATAGAAGAAGAAGAGCTTCTGGCGGTCTTTGTTGAAGACGCGGGATGAAGATGGGTCCGCCGATGGTGCCGCCCCAATCTCGCTGATCGAGACGTGGCTTGTTGATCTTGTTCGTTGCGGTGGAATCGCGATTGTTGAGCCAGGTATTGGCATTCATGCCGTCGTGACGGCGGAAGCCATAGAACGAACCATGAAAGTCTTTGGTTCCGCCGCGGGTCACGGCGCTGATCTGTGCGTCGGCCGAGCGTCCGTATTCGGCCTGGTAGTTCGAAGTGAGCACCTTGAATTCCGAGACCGAGTCGAGATTCAGTCTCAGGGGCGTTCCGTTGTTGCCGGTGTCCACGATGGCGACGCCATCGAGAGTGAGATTGTTGGCGCTGCTGCGCAAGCCGTTCGCGAAAATGTTCGTGATCGCGTCGCTCGATCCGTTGTTGGTATTGAAGATGATTCCGGGCACAATCGAAGCGAGTGGCGTGAACCCGCGTCCGTTCACCGCGACGCTGCGCAGGATTTCGCCCTGCAGACCTAGAGAACGTTCCGCGCTTTCCGATTGGATCAGAGTGGCTTCCGCCGTAACGGTGATTGTGCCCGTGGTGGCACCTACTTCGAGCGTGAGGTTGCCAAGTGACAGCTTATCGTTCGCAACCAGCAGAACATCGGTCCGCTGGGGCCTTCTTGAAACCCTTTGCTTCGACCGACAGCGTATAGGAGGTTGCCGGAGTCAACTGGATTCGTCCTTGATGAATCGGTGGCGCCTGCGACGGCAGCCGCTTGTTGATCGACAACGTTGCCGGTGATCGAACCACTGGTAGAGACGGGGATTCGCGCACAACGACGTGTTCTCTGGACACCGACGAGGTGCAGAATGCATGAAAAACTCACTTTCCCGGTCCTTCGACCAGCCTGAAACTTAATGAATGCAGTGTATAGATTTTGCCGATGGGTATCAAGGCCCCGATATGAGGCTTACAGCCTGACTCCAAACTGTAATCGAGTAGGAACTGAAATGTCAAAATTTACGTAGTGAAAAATCTTCGAAGTCAAGTTCACAAGTTCGTTGTCGGCTATGTATAATGACTACAACCTGATGAGTGGGAGTCCGCTCGCAGGAACTGACAACGTAAGGAAACATATGAGGTTAGGTCTGACCCTAAGAATTCTGATCGGAGCCATGCTCTGTTGCATGGTCTCACTTGCCCAAGTCGCCACGGGATCGCTATCCGGTAACGTGCTCGACGCCGCCGCTTCAGCGGTGCCGAATGCGAAGATCGTAGCGAGCAATGCCACAACATCGAGCGTATCGGAAACGGTTTCAAGCTCTTCCGGCATTTACCTGTTCCCCGCTTTGCCCCCTGGCACTTACACCGTTACTGTCGAGAAACCAGGTTTCAAAAAGCTTTCGCGCCAGAACGTCGAGATCCGAGTAGGCCAACGTATCGATATGGACGTGAAGTTGGATGTCGGCGATGTGACGCAGAGCGTCGATGTCACGGCCGATGTCCCACTACTCGAAACCACAACCAGCGAGCGCGGTTCGACGTTCTCGCCCAAGCTGATGTCCGATCTGCCGCTGTTTGCGGGCGGTATTCGTAATCCCCGCGCCTTTCTAAGCTACATGCCCGGTGTCACCTCCGGTGGCGGCGAGCAGGTTGTTTCCGGCTCCGGCGGACGCGCGCAGGAAGTGTTGATTGACGGTGCGAGCACGACCATCCCGGAGTCGGGCGGAACCGTCTTCAATATGCCCTCTGCCGAAATGTTCGGCGAGTTCCGGTTGCTGCAGTCCACCTTCTCTGCTGAATATGGCCGCTTTGGCGGCGGTGTGGAAATCTACACCACCAAGTCTGGCGGAAGCTTGTTCCACGGGTCGGCATTCCTGAACTTGCGCCGCGACATCTGGAACGCGAATGCATGGGCGCGCAACGCTCAAGGCAGCCGCGCCGATGGCACAGCGATCGCCCCCCGCGTCAAGGACCGTTTCAATGAAGAAGGTGGAGCGATCGGAGGCCCCGTTTGGATCCCGAAGGTGTATAACAAAGATCGAAACAAGACCTTCTTCTTCTTCACTTATACCAAAGACATTCGCCCGGTGGCCGTCACCAACGCCAGCGCCTTGAGCACGGTTCCCACTGCAGCCATGAAGAGTGGCAACTTCGCTGGCCAAGCCGTCATCTATGACCCGCTGACAACAACTGGCGCTGTTCGCACCCCGTTTGCCAACAATGCCATTCCAACTGCGCGGTTCTCGAACGTGGTGAAAAACATCCTGCCGCTGATTCCGGATCCGACGCGTCCTACGGTGGCGCAAAATTACGATTTTGTGAATACGCAGGTGTTCGAGCGCACGATCTGGAGTTTTAAGTTCGATCACAACTTCACCCCGGCCAACCGCCTCGCCTTCTTCATGAGCAAGGAAAATCAGACCTCGAGCGATCTCCAGTTCTTCAATGGTCCCTTAGGTCAAGGTCTCGACAACTTCCAGTTGCCGTTCAACTATCGCGCCAACCATGACTGGACCTTGCGTCCGACGTTTCTCATGCATACCACGTTCGGCTTCACAGCCCAACGCCAGTTGTGGAACAATCCCAAGCAAAACGGTTTCGCCTCGAAGATCGGCATCCCCGGAGTTCCGGCCGATGGCGATGCGTTTCCGCGCATTCAATGGAGCGGACGCGGCGGCTACACTCCTTGGGGCGTGCAAGACGGCAAGGTCCGCAATGGCGGCCAGGACAACGACACCTGGATGTTCACCCAAGGCTATTCGTGGTTGAAGGGCAAGCATGAGTTCAAGTTCGGTTGGGATTACCGCCGGCTTCGGACGATCGGCTTCGACAACGCGGCGTCCAACGGCCGTTACGTGTTCAGCACCGCTCAAACCGCTTTGCCCACGGCTCTGACCACCACTGGTCACGAGTTCGCGAGCTTCCTTCTCGGTGGCGCGGACGTTGCCGATGCGACGATTCTACCCGGGCTTTTCGATCCGATCCGTTACTTCTACGGGGGCGGCTACTTCCAGGACAACTGGCGCGTGACCCGCAAGCTGACCTTGAACCTCGGCTTCCGCTATGAAGTGCCGATCGGCTGGCATGTCCCGGCCGGCTTCACCTACTTCAATCCCACGCTGCCCAACACGGCCGCTGGCGGACGTCCCGGTTCGTTGCAGTTTACGGGCACCGGCCCCGGCCGCAGCGGCGTGACCCGCCCTTATGGCAACGACTACAGTGATGTCGGTCCCCGCCTTGGATTTGCCTATCAGTTGACTTCGAAAACCGTTCTGCGTGGTGGCTGGGGAATCTACTACCAGACGCTCGGCAACGGTGGCTGCGGCTGCCGCGATGGCTTCGCTAACGGATCCACGCTCTATCAGAGCGATGGCATCAACTCTGCGCGCGGTATCGACCAGGGCATCGCGCCAGCCCCCGGCTATGCGCCTCCGCCGAACCTCAACCCCAACCAGTTGAACTTCAACAACGCTAGCTTCTTCGCTCCGAGCTTTGGCACCGCCGGCCGGATCCAGAACTGGAGCATGAACGTTCAGCATGAAGTGAAGGGTGTGCTGATCGACGTCGCCTACCAGGGCAATCGTGGATCGCGCCTCAACTCTTCGGTTGATCTCAATCAGCTTCCCGTCAGCGCCCTCGCGCTCGGAACGCGGCTCTCTCAGACCCTTGCAGCCACTGGCACAGCGGAACCATTCGCCGGCTTCGGCACCAACCGCAGCGTCGCCCAGTCAATGCGCCCCTTCCCGCAGTATCTCAGCGTGTTCAGCCGCAATGCCGGTATCGGCAGGACCTGGTATGACGCGTTGCAGACCAAGATCGAAAAGCGCTATGGCGGAGTCCTGATCCTGGCAAACCACACCTGGTCGAAGCAGTTGGGCGTGGCCCACTTCCGCCAGATCTTCACGCAGACCGGTCTCGCCTCACCGCAGGACTACTACAACATCAGCGATTCGAAGAGCTACATGCCCATGGACCAGACGCAGATCCTGAACATCGTTTCGACGATCGACCTGCCGTTCGGCAAGGGCAAGAAGTATCTGCATTCGAATCGATGGTTAAACAAAGCTGTGGGGGGCTGGACGGTCAGCGCTATTGGTCGTTACGCTTCGGGTAACCTGATCCAGATCACCACGCCGGGCAACCCGCTCGGCAACGGCGTGTTGTTCGCGGGCGTGACCAAGGGCGTCCGCACAGGAACAGAAATTTCGACCGGTGTCGACCGCACCACGCTGGATCCGAACAATCCTAATATCCGCTGGTTCAACGTCGGTTCGCTCGCCGCAACCGCTCCGTTCACCCTCGGAACTTCGGCCTTCTTCACGGATGCTTTCCGCCAGCCCCCGACGCTCGATGAACGCTTCGGCATTATCAAGCGCACCGCTCTGTGGGAGAACGAAAAGAACCCCGTCGTGCTCGTTTTGCGTGCCGATGCGTTCAACGCGTTCAACCGCACCGCTTTTGGCGGCGTGGTGGGTACGATCGGAAACGCCAACTTCGGACGCCCGACTGGTCCGCAGGTCGGCAGCCGTTTAATCACCATGGGCTTACGTCTGGACTTCTAGTCCTTCTCTGTTCACCTGACAAGAACGGGATCCCTTCATAGGGGTCCCGTTTTCTATTTGATCGCCGGCAGATTGACCGGCAGCCCGACCCGCAGGAAATACCTCGCAAATGCCTGCGAAAGATGCTCGCGATAGGGAGGCAACAGCCGCAGGTGCAACCGTTGCGCGGCGCGTTGCTGAACAAAGTCGTAAGGCAAGGTGAACAGCGCCCGGAAGTCAACGACGTCCACCTCGCGAGCCAGTTCCTCGATCTCGGAAGGCGCGAGCAGGTGAAAGGCTGGCATCCCGCCCTTGCGAACGATTTCTAGATTCGAGGCATCCGCGAGCTTATGGCTGAGAGGGATCTGCGAGCGCTGATAGAGTCCGCAAAGCAGGACATCGGGGTTTCCCCGCCCGGGTGCGAGGTCACACTCTGGGTGGTCACAATGACATCCCGAAGTTGCCGCAGCACTTCTCCAAAACCTTCAGGGCTCAGATTTCTGGGAGGGTGCCAGGGATATTCGGGGATCACTTACGCAGGGAGCATGGGCTGAGACTCGGTATCGAGAACCTTGACCTTCACCGATTCGGTCTTATGGTTGATCACGATAGGAGCGACGTCCCAATCGAGGATTTCGTCCCAACAAGCGTGGTCAGCGATCGGAAGCATTTGTGTCGCGGAACTGGTGCTCATTGGCGTAGGTCTCAGTTGCAGAGCAACTTATCGTCCTCTTCCCAGACTTTCCTTAGGACTCACTCACCAACCAACGCCGCATCTCGTCGCGGGGAGCCAGCCCAGCCTTTTGCAGAACCACCCGCCCGTCCCGAAACACCACAAAGTTCGGAATCGACTGCACCCGGTAGCGCGATGCCAAGTCCGGATGCGCCTCCGTATCTACCTTCAAAACCAACGCTTTACCGCTCATCTCCGCGGCTAGCTTCTGCACCTCCGGCGCAGCCATCCGGCAAGGCCCACACCATGCCGCCCAGAAATCCACTAACACCGGCACTTTCGCCGCACCGACAATCTCGTCGAACGCAGCCGCACTTTCCACCTCAATCGGCGTCTTGACTGGAACAAGAGTGTCGCCCTTGCAGGACCCGCACCTACCCTTATCGGCCAGATGCGACGCCGGAATACGATTGCGAGCGCCACAGGCCGGGCAATCAGTCAACTTCGTAAAGCCCATGCCTATTAGACGCGTAAAGCAACGCACAAGTGACATCAGGTAAAGTCGCGGTTAAACCGTGAGGTACTCCGTAACATAGGAAATACCATCCGCGTTCTGACTATTGGTGCATTTTAGATGGCTTTTTCTCGCCTTCGTGACTGCGTTGCTCGCCAGTGGGCAATCTGCGATGATTCCCCAAGCAGGTACAGTGAAAGCGGCAGGAATCGCGATTCCCGGCGCTGTGGTCACCGCTACGGCGGATGGGGCCAAGGTCTCCACTGTCACCGATGAAAATGGCAGCTACAGGTTTGCCGGATTGAGTCCCGGGCTTTGGAAACTTGAGATCCGGATGACGGGATTTCAGCCGGCTCTCAAAGATATCGCCGTTGCGGCATCCGCGCCGCCGGTGGAATGGACGCTCGAGATGCAACAGCGCCCGGCGATCGCAACTCCTCCCGTCCCAGGCGCAGGACGCGGATTCCAAAGAGTCGCTGTGACCGAACCGGGCGGAACGCTACCAGATGTCGATAATATTCCTCCGCCTCCGGCCTCGGTTCAGGATACAAACGGATCCTCCGGCAACTCCAACGAATCTTTCCTATTGAATGGCAGCCTCAGTGCCGGTTTGGAAAGCGGCATGCAGCGCGCCGGTGACTTTGGAGGTGGTTTCCCCGGTGGCGGTGGACCACCCGGCACGAGCCGTGAAGCCGGACTCTTCGGGGGACAACAACAGGAAGGCGGAGGAAACGCCCCAGGGTTCGGGGGACGCGGCGGACGCGGCGGCGGTGGACCTCCTGGAGGCTTCGGCGGTGGACGCGGAGGACCCGGCGGCGGCGGACGCCCCACTGGCGGACCTCCCGGTGCCAGAGCCGGACGCGAACGCGGACGCGGCGGACCACAAGGCCGCGAAGCCGTCTTCGGCAATCGCGCGGGACGCGGCCAGCAAGGCATGCGCGGTGCCCTCACTTACACGTTCAGCAACTCTGCATTCGATGCACGCCCATTCTCGTTGACCGGTCAAACGTTCGAGAAAGCATCCTATGCGCAGAACCGTTTCGGATTCTCACTCGGTGGCCCTCTCAAACTCGGCAAGTGGATCAAGAGCGACAAAACCTTTCTCTTCGTCAACTTCAACGGCAACTTAGGACGCAATCCATTCCAAGCGATCCAGACGCTACCAACTGCACTCGAACGCAGTGGCGACTTCTCGGAACGCACCGCCGCGATCATCTACGATCCGCTCAATCGCAATCAACCCTTTGCAGGAAACAAGATTCCTCTCGCCCGCATCGACCCAGCCGCGCGAGGCTTGCTGGAATTCTTCCCCACCGCCAACCAGCCAGGCTTGGTGCAGAACTATCAATATGTCGCCTCGAATCTCAATCAGTCACAACAGTTGAGCGTCCGCGTCAATCGCAACCTCACCACCAAAGATCGCTTCGACATCAATAGCAACTTTCAGTGGCGCGACGCGAATTCCGTCCAGCCCTGGGGCTTTCGGGATAGCGTCGCCGGACTCGGCATGAGCGTCGGCCTTGGCTGGACCCACAACATCAGCCGTTCCACCATCAGCAACACGCGTCTCAACTTCAGCCGCAATCGCAGCGAGACCGTTCCGTTTTTTGCTTTTGGCGAAGATGTCGGCGCGCGGCTCGGCATTGCGGGTGTCGCCACGAATCCCATCAACTACGGGCCACCCAATCTATCATTCACAAACTTTGGCGGACTCACCGACGGCAGCCCGCTGCTTCGCCGCGATCAGACGATCTCGATCAGCCAGGCCATTACGCTCGTCAAAGGGACGCACAACCTCTCAATTGGCGGCGATCACCGCTGGATGCAGTTAAACAATCGCACCGATTCGAACGCTCGCGGCAGCTTTAACTTCAGCGGCACACAAACCAGCGCCTTCGATGCTTCAGGCCAACCTTTAAAGGGCACAGGCTTCGATTTCGCGGACTTCCTGCTTGGACTTCCGCAATCGAGCTCGATCCGCTTCGGCGGCACGAGCACCTACTTCCGCGGATCCGCCACCTCGGCCTTCCTGCAGGATGACTGGCGCTTGCGCAGCAACCTCAGCTTCAACTTAGGGCTCAGGTACGAGTATTTTCAGCCATTCAAAGAGAAGTACGGACAAATCGCGAACCTCGACATCTCACCGGCGTTCGATGCCGTATCGGTCGTTCTTCCTGGCGCGACGGGACCGTATTCCGGCAAGTTCAATGACTCGCTGGTGGATCCCGACAAGAACAATCTCTCGCCGCGCATCGCTCTTGCATGGAAGCCGTTTCCCAAGAAACAATTGCAGGTGCGTGCAGGATACGGTGTCTACTTCAATGGCAGCATCTACAACCAATTCCCGTCGCGCCTGGCAGCCCAGCCGCCTTTCGCCAGCACAGCGTCTGTGAACACCAGCACGGCACGTACGCTCACCATCGCCAATGGATTCGCCACCGCGCCATCGCAGAGCATTACCAACTCCTTCGCAGTCGATCGCAACTATCGCGTCGGCTATGCGCAGAGCTGGAACCTCAGCATCCAACAAACCCTGCCGCATTCGTTGGTGGTCGAAGTCTCGTATCTGGCAACCAAAGGCACCAGGCTCGATCTGCAGCGGTCGCCGAACCGCGCGGCTCCGGGGTCGCCACTCACTGCCGAACAGCGTCGGCAGATTGGCAATGCGACCGGCTTCACTTACGACACTTCCGACGCCAACTCTATCTATCATTCGGGACAGTTGCGTCTCACTCGTCGCTTCTCACGCGGCATGTCGAGCAACGCGACGTATACTTACGCGAAATCACTCGACAACGCGTCCACCTTGGGCGGAGGCGGCGCTGTGGTCGCGCAGAACGATAAGGATCTAAGCGCGGAACGCGGACGCTCAAGCTTCGATCAGCGCCATGCGCTCAACTGGACATACATGATCACGTCGCCCGTCCGCGAAACGGGCTCGCTATTCAAGAACAGTGCCGTAGCTCGCAAAGCTTTCAAAGACTGGAACCTCAGCGGCGGACTCACCGCGTCCTCTGGAACTCCGCTCACGGCGCGCGTCTTGGGCAATCAGGCGGATGCGGCCGGAACCGGAGCCACCGGTGCAGGCCGTGCCGATGCGACCGGACAAGGCATCAACGCAGGGTCGGGATTCTTCAACCTACTGGCCTTCGCGATCCCCCTGTCGGGAACCTACGGCAACTCGAGCCGCAATGCGATCGATGGTCCGAACCGGCTCTCACTCAATCTCGCTTTAGGACGCCAATTCCGCCTGAAAGAACGCAAGAGCCTTGAGTTCCGGATGGAAAGCAACAACTTCACCAACCACGTCAACTTCACCAACCTTGGCACGGTGGTGAATGCGATCAACTATGGCTTGCCGACGTCCACGAGCCAGATGCGCACCATGCAGGGCACCCTGCGGTTCCGGTTCTAAACATGAAACATTTTCTTTGGCTAATGGTTTTCGGGGTTTTCGCCGCCTACGCGCAACAAGCGACTTTCAAGACATCCACGCGCTTGGTTGTGCTCAACGTCTTTGCAAAAGATAAGAGTGGAAAAGAGCTCATCGGGCTGACCAAAGAATCGTTCACGGTTTTGGAAGACGGCAAGCCGCAGAACATCTCGATCTTCGAGTTTCAGAAGCTTGATGGCGCGACGCCAGCGAAACCAGGCATGCCCGCCATCGCCTCGACAACAGAGGCTAAGGCGCAAGTCATCACCACAAGGTCCGCAGGCGAAATTCAGTATCGTGACCGCCGATTAATGATCTTCTTTTTCGACATGTCATCGATGCCCCCGGCCGACCAGATCCGCGCCAACAAGGCCGCATTGAAGTTCATCGACGAACAGATGAAGCCCGCCGATATGGTCGCGCTGATGACGTTTGCCACCAAACTCGAAGTGCGACAGGACTTTACCGACAACCGCGAAGACCTGCGTGCGGCGATCAAGGCGCTGCGAGTGGGCGAGGGATCCGAACTCGCAGGCGAAGCCTCCACCGCCAGTGAAGACGATGCCGAGGATGGCAGCGCCTTCCAAGCCGACGAAAGCGAGTTCAACATTTTCAATACCGATCGCAAGTTGAGCGCGCTGGAATCCGCCGCAAAGATGTTAGCCGCATTGCCCGAAAAGAAGGCGCTCATTTATTTCTCCAGTGGCGTCGGCAAGACCGGCATGGAAAATCAATCGCAACTGGAAGCAACGATGAACGCCGCGATTCGCGCCAACGTATCTTTCTATCCAGTGGATTCACAAGGTCTCGTGGCAAGTGCGCCTGCCGGCGATGCCTCGCAAGCCGCGGCCCGAGGCCAGGGCATCTTCTCAGGTCAAGCCCAGCGCGGCCGTGCTGGCAAGCGGCAAGATCAGCAGGAAACACTCACCTCACTCGCAGCCGGAACCGGTGGCAAATCGTTCCTCGATGACAACGATCTCAGCCTCGGTATCGTACAAGCACAGAACGATCTGCGCAGCTATTACATCGTCGGCTACTATTCCTCGAACGACGCGGAAAACGGCAAGTTCCGCCGCATTCAAGTCAAACTAGCCGCCCCCAACACAGCCGCCAAGCTCGACTATCGCAACGGATACTTTGCCTCGAAAGTATTTGCAAAGTTCAACGAAACCGACAAGGAATCGCAGTTGGAAGAGGCCCTCGCCGCTGGCGATCCGCTGACCGATCTGCCCATCGCGATCGAGGTCAATCATTTTCGTTTGTCCAAAGATCGCTACTTCGTTCCGGTCGCCGTCAAGATTCCCGGCGCTGAGGTCACACTCAACAAAAAGGGCGATACCGAACTCGATTTCATCGGCCAGGTGCGCGACAAAAAGGGCCGCCTCGCGGGCGCTGTTCGCGATGGTATCCGGCTCAAACTCACTGATGCCGACAAGTCGAAGCTGGAATCGCGCAATCTGCAATACGATACGGGCTTCATACTCGCACCCGGCCATTACAAGCTGAAGTTTCTCGCGCGTGAAAATCAAAACGGCAAAGTGGGAACCTTCGAAAGCAAGTTCAACGTTCCGGACATGCAGGGCGTGACACCCACCCTACGAACCAGCACGGTCGTATTGTCCAATCAACGCGAGGCGATGAAGTCCGCGATCGGATCCGCATCGAACGACAAGAAACTGCTCTCTCAGAATCCACTCGTCGAAGCGGGACAGAAGCTCATCCCCAGCATCACACGAGTTTTCCGCCGTAATCAGAGCCTTTATGTGTACGCCGAAGTCTACGACGCCGCGGTCGACGCCACGGCCAAGAAGGCAAGCGTTCTCGCATCGCTGGCCTTCTATCACGGTCGGCGCAAGGCATTTGAATCCGCGCCTGTGCGCATCCACGATGCCGTAGCCAAGCGTCCCGGAGTGTATGCGGTGCAGTTCGAGATTCCCCTCGACAAGCTCACCGCCGGCCAATATACTTGCCAGCTCTCGCTCATCGATGAGGTCGGAAAGAAGTTCGCATTTCCACGCGCATCGGTGATTGTAGTGGATCCGGCTGTGGAAAAACCGCCTGCCGCGGAATAGACACCGAAACCTAATCATTCGTCAATCGAACTGCAACAAGCGGCTGCTATCTTGAAGGACATGGTCAAGCCGCTTCTGTTGTTATTTTTCGCTGCATCCGCGCTCTTTGCGCAAACCGACTCCGCTTCGATCCGCGTTCTCCTGCAGGATCCGTCCGGAGCCGCCGTCGCTGGTGCCCGCACCTCACTGCGTAACCTCGCAACCGGTATTCAATACGAAGGCGATTCCTCAAACGATGGATACGCCGTCTTCAGCCCTATCGTCCGCGGCAGCTACGAACTGACCGCCTCCAAGGCAGGCTTCAAAACCGTCAAGCTCTCGGGCGTCACCGTCAACGTAGACGAGCGTCGCCTCATCCGCGTCAAGCTGGACGTTGCCAGCGTGAACGAAACCATCGAAGTGACTGACCGCCTCGTCACCACGCAAACCGAACAAGGTTCACTCGGACAAGTGATTTCAGGTCGCACTGCCGTCGATCTCCCGCTCGCCGGACGTCGCTACACCGAACTCGCCCTGCTCGCCCCCGGCGTCGCCAACGGCAACCTCAACCCTGTCACTCGCGGACCCGGCTGGTTCGTTTCCAATGGCAACTATCACACCCAGAACAATTTCCTTTTGGATGGCGTCGACAACAACCAGGGCACCACCAACGCGCAGGCTCTCAGCGCACAGGTCGTCCAGCCCTCGCCCGATTCCATCGCCGAATTCAAAGTCCAGACCAACAGCTTCTCCGCCGAGTTCGGCCGTTCGGCCGGCGGTGTCGTCAACGTATCGATCAAGAGCGGCTCAAACGACATCCACGGATCCGCATACTACTTCAATCGCAACGCCAGTCTCGCCGCTCGCGGTTGGACCAACAACCTGCTCAACCTACCCAAATCCACCCTCGGCTGGAATCAATACGGCGGCACAATGGGCGGACCCATCAAGAAGAACAAGCTCTTCTACTTCGGCTCCTACGAGGGCTTCCGTCAGACTTTCTCCGATACGTTCCTCGTAACGGTTCCAACCGCGGATCAGAAGCGAGGCATCTACGGGCTCGACATTCTCGACCCCGATACCCGCACGCCGTTCGCGAATCGCACCGTTCCTACCTCGCGCTTTGACCCACTGGGCAAGAAGCTGATCGATCTCTACCCCGAGGCGAATCAAGCAGGCCAAGTGCAAAACGGACGCCCCGCCAACAACTTCGCCGCACTGCGCGATGGCAAAGAAGACACGCACAAGTTCGACACTCGCGCGGACTACTACGTCAGCAACAAAGATCAGATCATGGGGCGCTTCAGCTATCTGCGGCAAAAGTTCACCCGCGATCAATTGTTCCCCGGCATCGCCGATGGCGTCGGCAATCAAGGCGGCCAGAACAACAACAACCAGTCACTCGCCCTGTCATGGACGCGCGTCATTTCACCAAAGATCGTGAACACCTTGCGCTATGGTTACAACCGCACCTATGCGGCGTTCGAACACGCCACCGTGAATGGACAAAAGGCCGACGCTTTCGGATTCCGTGGCATTCCTGAAGAGATGCTGCAGGTCGGCGGACTCCCGCTCATCAGCGTCACCAACTATCGCGAAATCGGCACGCGTAACTTCCGCCCGCAGTTCCAAAAGCCATTGCTCAATCAGATCGTGGAATCGGTTTCGATCCAAGCGGGACGTCACTTTCTGCGCACAGGCATGGAACTTCGCCTGAAAGACAACACCTTTATCGACATCACTCGTCGCACGCCGGCTTATGGTTTTCAGGGACGCTATACCAACGACGGTATGGCCGAACTGCTACTGGGCCTGCCCGAAACCGTGCAGTTGAACACCGTGCCGGAAGTGAATCAGTTGCAGCGCGCGCTTAGCTTCTTCGTGCAGGATGACTTCAAAGTCTCGCCTACGCTCACCTTGAATCTCGGCATGCGCTACGAATACACCACGCCTTACTACGGCGTCGGCAAGAACGTGAACATCAACTTCGACCCCGCCACGCAAGGCTTGCGCGTCGCCGGACAGAACGGTAACGACCGGTATCTGGTAACGCCCGATCGCAACAACTTCGGTCCGCGGCTTGGCTTTGCCTGGCAGTTGCGTCCAGAAAAGATCGTTGTCCGCGGCGGCTACGGCATCTTCTACAACTCAGAGGACATGTATGGATCCGAAGCGAACCTGCCGCTGAATCCAACCCAGTTGATTCAGGCGAACCTCATTCGAGTGGCCAACGGCCCTGCGCCGGTCAAGATCTCCGATCCGATTCCAGCGGGCGTGCTCAGCCGCTTCGATTCGCGACTCGTTGCCCTGCGCACTCGCGAAGAACAGCAGCGCAGCGGCATGATCCAGCAATGGAACCTCGCCATGCAGTTCCAGTTGTCCCGCGCCAGCGCCTTTGAAATGGCTTATGTCGGCAACCAGGGAAGCAACATGTTCGGACTCTACGAACGCAATCAAACCAACTTCGGCGTAGACGGATCCGTCGCCGCCAACCGCCCGTTCCCGCTCTGGCAGGGTATCCAGACCGGCGCAAGCCGCGCCAAGAGCAAGTACAATGCCTTCCAGACGAAGTACGAACACAACTACTCCAACGGCCTGTTCGTGCTGGCTTCCTACACCTGGGCCAACGCGCTCGACCAAGTCGGAGCTTGGGATTCCGGCGCCTCGCCGCAGTTCCGCGACACGTTCGATTCCGAATGGGGCCGTCAGTCGCAGACACCGAACCACCGCTACACCACAGCCGTCACCTACGATCTTCCGATTGGCAAGGGACGCAAGTTCGGATCGAACATGAACCGTGCGGCCGATCTCATCGTCGGTGGCTGGAAGCTTTCCAGCATCGTCTCGTGGCGCTCGGGTCTACCCATCAATGTCGGCCTCAACGGCAACGGTATCGATCCCGCAACTGGCCGCGCGTACTCGTTCCTGCAACGCAATGGAGGCGGCTTGCGCCCCAATCGCATTGGCGAAGCCAACAGCGGCATCGATCCGAAAGACAACCGCTTCGCGTTCTTGAATGCTTCCGCCTATGCGGTGCAAGCGCTCAACACGCCAGGCAACGCGGCTCGTAACTCTGCTTACGGCCCCCGCCAGTTCAACACGGATTTCTCACTGCGTAAGGAGTTCCGAGTGACCGAGACCAAGTTTGCCGAGTTCCGTTGGGAAAGCTTCAACTTCTTCAACACCACCAACTTTGGCAATCCGGCCACCACGTTTGGGAATACCAACTTCGGCTTCATCACCGGCGCAGGCGACGGCCGCGTGATGCAGTTGGGGGTCCGCTTCCAGTTCTAGCCGCTCTTTAAAATCCACTGCGCCTCCGAGTGTTTTCACATTTCGCAGGGTTCCTACCGATAGACAGGTAAGAACCCTGCGAAACTGTTTGTAGATCCCTTGGAGGAGTCGCCGTGCAACGTGTCATTGTCTTATTGCTCATAGCCAGCCTGACCACACCGGCCCAGGACGCGCTCAATCACAGTACGAGCGATTGCGTTGCCTTTGGTCCCAAACGAGAAACAGCGCAGCATTCGCAGATCAGCGCGTCGAGCCAGATGACCGTGCAAGTGGCGGCCCTTTTGCCGCCGATACAAGGAAAATCGACCGTCGCCACCGCGGATGCCGTGAACCTCATCGACACCCATATCTTCGATGTGATGCAGCAGAATGGCGTCAAGCCGGCTGCGGCCTCGACCGATTGGGAATTTATCCGCCGCATCACGCTCGACCTCACAGGTCGGCTTCCGGATTCGCAACGCGTCATCTCCTTTGTCAACGACAAAGATCCAGACAAGCCTACCAAGCTCATTGATGAACTGCTCGCCAAGCCCGAGTGGGTGGATAAATGGGCGATGTACTTCGGCGACCTGTACAAGAACAATTCCACCAACGCGCAGATCCGCCGCTATGTTCCCGGCGTCGTGGCCTTCAACAAGTGGATCCGCGAATCGCTTACCGCCAATAAGCCCTACGATCGGATGACCCGCGAATTGATTGCCGCCAGCGGAACCGATAGCTATGCGCAAGGCGAACTGAACTGGCTCGCCGGTGGATTCGTCACGGGCGGCCCGGTGCAGGATGTTTGGGATCAACAAGCCGCCAATACTGCGGAAGCATTTCTCGGCGTTTCGTCGATGAACTGCGTGCTCTGCCACAACGGGCGCGGCCATCTCGATACGCTCAGCCTTTGGGGACGCAATGCACTTCGCACCCAAGGCTGGGGCTTGGCGTCGTTCTTCAGCCGCACCGAAACGCTGCGCACACGGGTGAATCCAGAAGATGCCAACCCCTACTATTGGCGCGTTCAACAGAACACCACGCGATACCGCACTGACTATCCGCTCAATACGACAACCGGCAACCGCCCCGCTCGCGAACCGTTGGAACAGCCTCGTCAAACCACCTATTCACCGGTCTATCCGTTCGCTGGGAACGGCACGTGGAAGCCAGCCGCCGGTGAAGACTATCGTGTCGCCCTCGGGCGTTTTGTCACGCAGGACTTTCAGTTCGCCCGCGCCACCGTCAACTACATGTGGGAAGCGATGTTCGGCCTTGGTCTGGTGAGTCCGTCGAATCAGTTCGATCTGGCGCGCCTCGATCCCGAAAATCCGCCCGCGAACTGCCCGGAAGGCACGCCTTGCGAGTTGCAGGCTTCGCATCCACGCCTGTTGAATGAACTGGCCCAAACCTTCATCGATAGCAAATACGATCTCAAGAAGCTGCAGCGCCTGATGGTGACATCGCGCGCTTATCAACTGTCGTCGCGCTATGAAGGCGAATGGAATCCCCTTTGGTCGAAGCTGTTCGCACGCAAGCAGGTTCGCCGTCTGATGGGCGAAGAGATCCATGACGCGATCGCGTCATCGAGCCAGGTGATCCCGACCTACAACAATGCGTTCTGGGGACCCGTCAACTGGGCAATGAAACTGCCGGAACCCCTGGCCACGCCCGACGGCCCGAACGGTGCAGTCGCGCGATTCCTCAATGCGTTTCTGCGCGGCGATCGAGACGACGAACCGCGACGCGGCGACGGCGCCATTGCGCAAACGCTCGGCCTGATGAACGATCCCTTCGTGATGACGCGTATCCGTTCCACCACCCCCAACGGCCTGCTCGCACGCACACTCACGCAGACCGACGAGAACCTGGTGAACATCCTGTTTCTCAACGCGCTCTCGCGATATCCGAACGATACCGAACGCGCCACTGCGCTCGCCAATCTCAAGAGCGGCAACCGCACACAAGAGGCGGAAAATCTGTTCTGGTCGCTTTACAACAAAGTCGACTTCATCTTTAACTACTAACCGGAGGACACCATGAAAAGCGCCAAACAGCAACAGCACGAACGAATCGTAGAACGTTTTCCGCATCATCATGCGACGTACTTCCGGCGTCCGGATATCAGCCGCCGCGGCCTGCTGCAAATGGCTGGAGGCATCGCTGGCTCGTTCCTCTTTGCGCCGACATCGGCAGTCGCCGCCCCGACTCGCAAAGCCGCTGGTGTGACGACGATCAATAAGGCCGAGAACGTCATCTTCATTTTGTTGACTGGTGCGCCAAGCCATACCGATACCTTCGATTTGAAGATGGTGAATGGCGTCACGCCATCGAGCTTCAATCCCACCAAGGTCAACGGTATCGATTGGCCCACCGGCATCATGCCCAAGATGGCGCAACAGTTGGGGAACATGGCGATCGTACGTTCGGTGCAGAGCTGGGCCCTGGTGCATACGCTCGCGCAAGTGTGGTCGCAGATCGGACGCTCGCCCGCTGCGGCCCTCGGCGATATCGCGCCCAATATCGGAAGCATTGTCGCGCTCGAAAAGGGCATCGAAGGCTCCGTATTTCCGCCGTTTCTCGCGTTGAATGCCGCCTCAGGCGTCGGTTCCGGATATCTGTCCAGCGAGTTCGCACCGTTTCGGGTCAACTACGCGGCAACAGCCGCAAGCGCGGGCATCCCGAACACCACCAACACACTCGGCGAAACGCGCTTCAAGACCATGCACGATCGCATGCAGCAACTCGACGGAAAGCTACGTCAATCGCAGAGCGAATTCAAAGACTACGATCAGTTCTACGGCGCTGGGCGCCGCATGATGTACAACAGCTTCGTGCAAGCGGCGTTCAGCCATACGGCGGCAGAGAGCCAAGCGTACGGATCGTCGGGATTCGGCAACGCTTGTCTCGTCGCTCGCAAGGTTCTGCGCGCCAAGCAGGGTGCCAAGTTTATTCAGATCAATTTCGGCAATTGGGATCACCACAATGATATCTACGATGCCGCGCAATTGCCCGCAATGGCAAAGCAACTCGATTCCGGATACGCGCAACTGCTCGCCGATCTCAAGGCCGACGGCTTGCTCGATAAGACGCTCGTCGTGATGACCGGCGAGTTCGGACGCACTGTCGGGCCGCTGTCCGATTCCGACGGGCGCGATCACTGGAAACAGCAATCCTCAGTGTTTGCAGGCGCTGGTATCAAAGGCGGACGCGCGATCGGAGAGACCGATGCGGATGGATTTGAGACCGTGAACTACGGCTGGTCCGCCGATCGCTACGTTCGCCCAGAAGATATCGAAGCGACCATCTACTCAGCCATGGGTATCGACTGGACCACGATCCGCTACGACGACCCCTATGGGCGAGGCTTCGAATACGTGCCCTACGCCAACGACGGACTCTATCAGCCCGTCAACGAGCTGTGGAAGTAGGAATGTTGTTGGTGCGATCCAACCGTCGGCACTGCTCCAACAGCATCAGCATGTCGTAGACGCGATCCGGCTGACGATCGTACAGATTGTTTTGTTCCGCCGGATCGTCGTCGAGGTTGTAGAGTTCTCCGACTGGCGAACCGGGCTTCCGCAAGCGTTCTTTCGAAGCCTCCGCCATTGAATTGGGCTTGTCGGTCAAGAACGCTACCCGCGATCCGACAGTGCCCATTAGCGGAATCAGCTTCCAGGGGCCCTGGCGAATCGCAAAATATCCCGATCCCGAATGGTGAATCTCAAAGGCCTTGCTAGACTTGCCGCTGGTCAACATCGGCAACTGGTTCACGCTGTCTTCGCCTGCACTGTCTGGAAGCGCTGCACCGCAAGCCGCCGCAAAAGATGCCATCAGGTCTCCAAGCCCGAATAGCTTCTCACTCACCCCAGGCTGGATCTTGCCGGGCCAGCGCGCGAGAAACGGTACGCGATGGCCGCCTTCCCAGAGATCCCCTTTGAAGCCGCGCAACTTGCCCGCGCTCGCGTGCCCGTACGTCTCGCCATCTTCGCCCGAGGGCCGCGGACCATTGTCGCTGGTCACAATCACCAACGTATTCTCCGCCTGTCCGGTGCGGTCGAGAGCATCCAGGATCCGGCCAACGGTCCAATCGAATTCAGCAACGCAATCGCCGCGCAAACCTGCTTGACTCTTGCCTCGCAGGAAGCTCGCCGGGATGTTCGGATCATGCGGGGCGCTCGCCGGAAAATACAAAAAGAATGGCTTCTCTTTGGTCTGCGCTTCAAGAAATGACACCGCCTTAGCGGTGATGGTCGGACCGAGTTCGTCGTCCTTCCAACCTTCGGCCACTCGAATCAGGGTGTCTCGTCGATAGAAGTGCCGCGTCTCCGGATCCGGTTTCATCTGGCCGACCAGCCGCCCGTTCTCAAGGAAACAGTAAGGATCCTCAGAAAACACGCTCGGCAGAACGAATGACGTATCGAAACCCGCCGCCAACGGACCCGGCTCCAACGATCCGTTCAGATCCCACTTGCCGCCGTTCGTTAAACCGAGATGCCATTTACCAATGACCGCCGTACGATAGCCTTGCTGCCGAAGCAACATCGGCATCGTCGTGCGATTCTGCTCGATCAGATACGGAGAGTTGGTGGGCCACACACCGAACTTCATCCTGCTGCGCCATGAGTAACGCCCCGTCAGGATCGCGTAGCGGGTCGGCGAACAAACGGCCGACGGGCTGTGTGCATCCGTGAGACGAAGGCTCTGCTTCGCCAATCGATCCAGATTTGGCGTCGGGATCTTAGACTCCGGGTTGTAGCACCCGAGATCGCCATAGCCCAGATCGTCCGCGAGAATCAGCACGATATTGGGCTTGCGAGCAGCCAGATCTGCCCCAGCCAAAGCGACTTGCAAGAACTCTCGGCGTCGCATGCTAGAAAATCATCTTCAGTGCGAACTGAACGCGGCGAGGTTCATCCGCGCTCGTAATCGCTCCGACACCCGCTGCGTTAATGTTTGCCGTCGGAAATCCGAAATTCGCCGTATTGGAGGCATTGAACGCCTCCGCGCGAAACTGCAACCGGAACTTCTCGGTGAGCGCGAAGCTCTTGGCAAGCGACAGATCGAGATTGCGACGGCCCGGACTTCAGCCGGTGCGAATCCGGTCTTGGACGCGCCTACCTTGTAACGGCCCACCGGCAGCCACGGCGCCGTGTAAAAGCCCTGGTCGTTGGTGGCGACTTCGCGACGCAAGCCGGTATCGATATTGGTGACAACCACGTTCGCACCCGCAATGACGGCATCCGACGAATCCTTGACGACTCCTTGAATTGAACCGCTCTGTGCAAGGGAGGTAAACGCGACCGCCAGAAACAGAAACACTCTCTGAAGCACGGGGAGGAGTATATCAAACCGCCATGTAGTATGATCCGCAGATGCTTCGGCTTGCTCTTTGTGGCCTTGTTGCCATTGCAGCTTTGTTTTCCCAGGAATTCCGCGCCACGCTGCAGGGCCGTGTCATCGACCCAAGCGGGGCTCCCGTTGCGGGTCCGCCGTGCGCTTGCTGAATGTCGAAACCAACCAATCGATCTTGCGGACCACAGCGGATCGGGGCGAGTACACTTTTGCCCTGATGCCTCCGGGCAACTACGAGTTGCGCGTGGAGGCGGAAGGCTTCCGCGCCGTGCTGCGGCGAGGCATCAAGCTTGAGGTCAACCAGACCGCGTCGCTTGAGATCAAACTGCAACTGGGCGCGGTAAGTGACGCCATCACGGTGACCGACGAGGCTCCGCTGCTCGAAACATCTTCCGCCGACCGCGGCGGCGTGTTCGACGAACAGACGATCAAAGTAATGCCCCTCAACGGGCGAAATCCGTTCATGCTCGCGATGCTTGTGGCGGGCGTCAACTACAACGGATCCCTCGCCTACATGCGCCCCTTCGACAACGGTGCCATCGCCGATTGGGGAATCAATGGCGGAGGTAACCGCTCGAACGAGTTCCTGATCGACGGCGTTCCGAACAACGCGCAAGCCGGTGGCAACAATATCGCCTATGTTCCCCCGGTCGACTCGGTGCAAGAATTCAAGATCCAGACCAACTCCTACGACGCCCAATACGGCAAGACCGCGGGCGGCGTGGTGAATGTCGTGTTGAAGAGCGGCACAAACAAGCTGCATGGATCGATTTACGAATTCGCGCGGCGCAACGCGTGGGATGCGAATTCGTTTCAGAACAACGCGCGGGGCGCCCCCAAAGACGGCCACTTTCAAGACCAATATGGCATCGTGCTCGATGGTCCGGTGATTCTGCCGAAACTCTACAACGGCAAGGGGAAGACGTTTTTCCTGGTGAACTACGAGGGTTTCCGCGAGGCGACGCCGCAGCCGCTGGTATTGAGCGTGCCCACCTTGGAGATGCGGGATGGCGACTTCACCAAACTCGCCGACGCACGCGGACGCAGCGTCGCGGTCTACGATCCCAACACCACCTTCTCGATCCCCAACAACCGTTGGGATCGCCTTCCGTTCGCGGGTAACCGAATCCCCGCCTCGCGGATTCATCCGATTTCCCGCAAGATTGCGGACTTTTTCCCCACCCCGAACACCGTGACGCCAGGTGCCGACTTTGCCCGGTCGAACTATTTTCTTTCGGGCGGAGACAACCCGGCGCGTGACGATTTCTACAATCTGGTGGTGAAGATCGATCAGAATCTTGGCTCGAAGCACCGCATGTTCTTCCGGCATGCCTCAAACGACCGCACCGAAGACCGCAACTCGAACGGCATTCGAAACAGCCCCGGCCAAGACGGCCAGCATCCTCTGAAGCGCATCAACGACAGCTACGTGGTGGATTGGATTTCGACCCTGACGCCACAACTGCTATTGAACTTCCGCACGTCGTTCGCGCGTTATATCGAAGGCTCGCAAGGCTCGGCGAACGCCTCGTTCGACCTGGCGAAGCTGGGCTTCTCGAAAGCCCTGACCGAACAACTGCCCTATGGGGAATGGTTCGGCCGCTACACGTTCGATAGCTACATCTCGATGGGCCGCTATCCCAGCCGCAACGTCACCAACACCGTCACGGCGCATCCCACCGTCACTTACGTGAAAGGCCCGCACGCCTGGAAATCGGGCCTCGATATGCGCTGGGCGCAATATTCCACACAAACTCCTGGAAACATTTTCATACTCGGTGCCACACGTGGATTCACACAGCGCGACTTCCAAAGGGCCGACGAATTCAGCGGGAACTCGATCGCATCGTGGCTCCTGGGAACTCCAAGCTCTGGAACCGTCAACTACGCGGTCTTTCCGATCTTTCTGTTTCCCTATTACGCGCCCTGGTTGCAGCACGACTGGCGGATCTCGCGAAAACTTTCGGTGAACATGGGCGTCCGTTGGGATTTCAATCTTCCGCCGTCGGAGCGCTTCAACCGCATCAATCGCGGCTTCGATCCTTTGGCCGCGAATCCAGTGAATGGGATGATCGACCGCGCAAAGTATCCTGACGTGCCGCAGATCGCCGGATCGATGCTCTTCGCTGGACAGAACGGACTTCCGCGAAATGCCGCCGATATCTTCGGCGCCGCGCTGCAACCCCGAATCGGTGCCGCTTATGCGATCGATAACAAGACGGTGATTCGCGGCGGATGGGGCCGCTTCTATCTGAATCCGAACAACGACTATCTCCAGACCAACGGCTTCAGCCAGTCGACGCCCTATGTGTTTTCCGCCGACGAAGGCCGCACGGCGTCCACACAAAGAATCGAGAACCCCTTTCCAAACGGCATCCGGTCGCCTGCCGGAAGCTCGCGCGGTCCGCTATCGTACGTCGGTCAAGGCTTCAATTTCGTCAACTCCCATTTTGAGATTCCGCACACGAATCAGTTTTCGCTCAGCCTGCAACGGTTGCTTTCGCCGCGCAGCCGCCTTGAGCTCGCCTACTCCGCCAATCGAGGCAAAAGGCTGCAAACCAGCCGGACCTTCAACGAAGACGACCCCGATCTGCGCGACAGCTGCAACTTCCTGCTCGGCGGAAACCCAAGCTATATCAGCAGTCGAGGCCTCATCCGCAGTTCGGCGCGATCACCGAGTTGATGCGCAACGATGGTGCAAGTTGGTACAACTCGCTGCAGGGCACCTTTAGCATCCGCAACAAGCATACGAACCTCAACGCAAACTACACATGGTCGAAGAACGTCGAACAATTTGGTTGGCTCGATCCATTGCGCGGCGTCGCCCAGCGCGGGCTGACGGCGTTCGACCGGCCGCACCGCTTTGTGGTGAGCGCCGTTTCTCAACTGCCATTCGGCAAAGGCAAGGCGTTCTTCAAGGATGTCCGCGGCTGGCGCGGAAAGTTGATCAACGGCTGGCAGAATTCGGTCATCGTCTCGCAGCAATCAGGCCGCCCGTGGGATCTGCCGGCCAACGTGATCCAACTCAAGGATTCGCGGATTCCCGTGGATTGGAAGGCGTCGCAGGTCCGCGCGATCCAACCCTGCGTGAATCGTTGGAATGAGAACAACACGGTGAAGATGCTGCGTTACAGCGAGGTGGATTTCGGCTGTAAAGAAGCATCGTGGCTGGTGGTGCCGCGCTTCAATCCGCGCTATACACCCTTCCGCTCGCCGAACGTCCGTCTGCAGGGAACCTTCATGGTGGACACTTCGCTCAACAAAGAAACAGCGATCACCGAGAGGATGCGGGTGCAGTTCCGCGCCGAGATCTTCAATCTCATGAACAGCTTTTTCGTGGTGGCGCAGTAGTTCAACAACAATCCCGAAAACGTCAACTTCGGATCGCTGATCGAAGCGCAGATGAGTGCGCCGAATTCCAACTATCCGCGGCAAATCCAGTTGGGATTGAAGCTACTCTGGTAGGCGATGTTGAATCGACGTTCCTTCCTGCAAGCATCCGCCTCCGCGGCACTCGCCGCAACAGGCGCTCCCGCAAAGCGCCAGAACTTTCTCGTGGTTCTCGCCGACGACTTGGGCTTCTCGGATCTCGGCTGCTACGGCGGCGACATCGATACACCCAATATCGACAGGCTCGCGGCCGGAGGCGTGCGGTTCAGCCAGATGTATTCCACCGCGCGCTGCGGCCCCTCGCGAAACTGCATTCAAACCGGCTATTACGCGCAGCAGAACGCGTGCGATGTCATGACTCCAGGCAACATCCCCGTTTGGACCAAGTTCGCGCCGGAGTATCTCAAGCCCCTCGGATACCGCGCCTATCATTCGGGAAAGTGGCACATTCGCTTCAAACCCTGCGCCGCCGCTGGCTACGATCACTCGTATCATTTGCAGGATCAGGATCGCTTCTTCTCACCCAAGCGCCAACTTCTCGACGACGAACTACTGCCGCAAGTGAAGCTTGGCGACGGCTTCTACGGCACCATCGCCATCGCCGACTACGCGGTGAAGTTCCTCAAAGAGCACGCGCGCGACCATGCCTCGAAACCCTTCTATTTCTATCTGCCCTTCACCGCGCCGCACTTTCCACTGCATGCCTTGCCAGAGGACATCGACCGCTACAAAGACAAGTTTGCAGAAGGTTGGGACGCTGTTCGCGAACGCCGCCATAGCCGCCTGCGCCGCCAAGGTCTTATCAACACCGCGCTCGCGCCGCTCGAAGCGGAGATGCGCCCCACCTGGAACACCACCGACCAGGAACTCATCGAAAAGATCGGACCCGGCGAAGTCACCAAGGCTCTGCCCTGGCATACACTCACGCCGGAACAGAAGAAGTTTCAGCGCTTGAAGATGGCGATTCACGCGGCGATGATCACCCGTATGGATCGCGAACTCGGACGCGTGCTCGATCAGATCAAGGCCATGAACGCCTTCGAAGACACCGTCATTCTCTTTCTATCCGACAACGGCGCGAGTTCCGAACAACTCATCCGTAACGATGGCCACGACCCCAATGTCCCTGCCGGTTCCGCGATGTCCCACCTCGGCATCGGCCCCGGATGGGCCAGTTGCTCGAACGCGCCGTTCCGCTTGCACAAGAGTTGGGTGCATGAGGGTGGCATCTCTTCGCCGTTCATCGCGCATTGGCCCAACGGCATCGAGGATGCGGGCGAGATCCGACATACCCCGGGACATCTCGTGGATGTCGTGCCAACGCTGCTCGACTTGGCGGGCAGCAACACACGCACCGCGGACGAAGGCGCTCCACAGATGCCTGGGCGCAGTCTCGCGCCAGCGTTCCGCAAGAACGTCGCGGTGCAGCGCGAATCCATCTATTTCAATCATTCGAACAATCGCGCACTTCGAATGGGCGATTGGAAGATCGTCGCCGCGGGCAAAGACTCGCCGTGGGAAATGTACGATATGCGCGGCGATCGCAGCGAGCAGAACAACGTTATCGGCCAGAACAGCACAAAAGCAGCCCAAATGGCAGCTCTGTGGTCGAAGATGGATGTTGAGTTTGTGAAGACCAGAGAAGCTGCGGCACCGACATCGAAACCGCGGCTGTAGAGACTATGAATGCGCGGACGAAGAGTCGCCGTCAACCCGCGACACCTGCACCTGCTCCACTCTCAGATCGCTGCTCGACAGCACTTCGATGCGCACGCCGTCACGGGTGCCGGATTCACCCTTTAGCGGCACGCGTCCAAGCCATTCGGTGACGAGTCCGCCAACTGTCGTGGATTCCGTCTCTTCATCCTCCGCGTATCCCACAAGCTCTTCGAGCCGATCCACTTCGAAGTTTCCGGAAAGTACAAAACCACCGTCGGCGGACTTGTGGATGTCGCGTTCCGGATCGTGCTCATCGTGAATCTCACCGACGATCTGTTCCACCAGATCTTCCATCGAGACAAGTCCGGCTGTGTTGCCATATTCATCTACAACCACGGACATGTGGGCGCCGTCTTTCTGCATTTCCCGCAGTAAATCGTCAACGGGTTTGGTCTCGGGAACGATGCGCAACGTTCGGACAACTTCGCGTACCAGCCGCTTGGCGCGGTCGGCCTCGCTCACCTCGAACATGTCGCGAACGTGCACAAATCCGCAAACCTCATCGATCGTCTTTTCATAGACAGGGATGCGCGAATACTGTTCCTTCACAACCAACTCACGCAGATCCTCAAGCGTCTTGTGCGCCTGAATCGCCACAATGTTCGGACGCGGCGTCATCACCTCGCGCACCGTCTTGTCGCCAAACGAAGCAGCGCTCTGCAACAGCTTCTTCTCATCGTCTTCGATGAGGCCCTCTTCGTGGCTCGCTTCGATGAGCGCTTCCATGTGTTCGGCGGGCGTCGGCATTTCCTGCTTCTCTTCTTCAGGCTGAGAAAGCTCAGAGAGCGAAAAAAGGAAGTTCAAGAAGCCAGCGGCAGGCGCGGCCAGCAGCATCAGCAGCCGGATCCACGGCACCAGCGGCAAAAGCCAACGCCCTGTGGTCTTGCGATACAGCAACGGCGGCACGAGGTGGCAGGAAAACAGCATCATCGCGAGAG
>CAZCPL010000002.1:0-87127 GCA_964500255.1 uncultured Solibacteraceae bacterium
GATATCAAGAACGGCGTCTCCGTCGATCAGGTCGCCGCGCAAGCGCTTGGACATCTCACGCGCTTTCCTTCTCTTGAGCTGACGCTCGAAGGTGGAGGCATGGTCGGCAACTGCGATTCCGGCTACAGTTGTGCCTACTCGAATACGGTTTCCTGGCGCAATGAAAACTCGCCGCTGGCCGCGGAAGTGAATCCGCGCGCGGTCTTTGAGCGCCTGTTCGGCGATGGCGAATTCTATGATCGCGACACGCGCTTGAAGATGTCCCGACAAGACCGCTCGATCCTCGACTTTGTCCGGGAAGATACCTCTTCGCTGCAGCGCGAACTCGGTAAGTCAGACCAGCGCAAGCTCGACGAGTATCTGTATTCGATCCGCGAAATTGAACGCCGCATCCAGACCGCCGAGAAGCAGACGCTCGAAGGTAAAGATGAAAACCGCAATCCGCAGATCGCCAAGCCCGCCGGCATTCCGGTGACGTTTGAAGAGCACGCCAAGCTCATGTACGATCTGCAGGTAGTGGCCTTTCAGACCGATTCCACCCGGGTTATTTCCTGCATGGTGGGCCGCGAAGGTTCAAATCGTACGTATCGTTCGATTGGGGTTCCGGAAGCGCACCATGGACTGTCGCATCACCTCAACAATCCTGAAAAGATCGAGAAGATTGCGAAGATCAACGTCCTGCATGCGGAGTTGTTCGCGTACTTCATCGGCAAGATGGCCTCGACACCGGATGGCGACGGCACGCTGCTCGATCACTCGATGATCGTTTATGGGAGTGGCCTTTCCGACGGCAACCAGCATCTTCACCACGATCTGCCTGTGGCTCTGTTCGGGGGCGGCAACGGAACCGTCAAGGGTGGGCGCCACGTGAAGTATAAGTCCGAGACCCCGATGACGAATCTGTTCCTGTCGATGCTCGACCGCGCTGGAGTCAAGCCGGAAACCTTGGGCGATTCCGACGGTCGCGTCGAACATTTGACCGACTTGTAGAATCCACAGGCGATAGACATGGCAGTTCTCAATCAGCGAATCCAGACTAAGGTTGGTCAATCCGCGAAACCTGCCCATTGACCAATCGCACGGTTCCCAGCCAGCGGCCCTTCCACTCATACCGCAGGGATTCCAGAAAGCGGCTGTCCTCGGACATCGAAATCACCGTCGACGGATTCCCCAACTTCGACACCACGGTAGTCTTCGCCATGCCCTTCTCGATTTCCGTGACCTGTGGTGGTCGGACACTCGCCACAACCATCGCGGGAACTTCCAAAACAACGGTCTTCAACTGCGGGATAGCCGGTGCCACCTTGTCTGCCGCCGGGGGAGGTGCAACGTCACGCAATTCTGGGGACGCCGGACGATTCACGGGTGATACCGATACTGAACTCGACGGCGGTAGGCCCCCAGCCACAAACGGTCTCGGACGCGTCGCCCTCAGAATCGAATGCACCGAAGCGACCGGCGATACCGGTGCAGCGGCAGGGGCTGCTGGAGCGCTTGTACGCGCAGTGAATGGCGAAGGCTTTTCTCCAGCCACCGCAAGACCCGAACCAACCACAGCAAAGAACAATGGACGTAAGACGAACATCTCTCTGTCCATCGACGGATCGCCAAGTTCCTTTAGTAGACCGCAACCGGCACTCGTACTCCCTCCTGGCTCATTTGCCCATCCAACAGCAATCGGATCTCAGGCAACTCCGACGTCCCTGACGGCAGCCGACAGCGGATCTGATAAGTTCCCACCGCCCCCATCTGCGCGCCCGCATACTCGATCGCAGTCGCCCCAAGAGCCACACCATCTAGCAGCACCTGCAACGCCATGGTCAAAGAAGCTGGCCGCTTTAAAATCGTCAAACCGTCCGGCAGTGGCCGGGTGGGACCCAAACCGGTTGCATAGAATGTCACAAGTTCTCCCGCAAGCGCTGGCTTTTCCGGTATGACATCGGAACCGTCCTCGCGAGTGATCGCCACGAGCCCCTCTGCACGCAGAAACATCGCCGGAGCCGCTGCCCGAAGCCGGATCGGAACCGCAGGACCTGGTCGCCCATCCACAATCACTTGTACGTTGCCGCTTCCCGCAACCAGATTGGGAGGGATCAACACCAGCAATTGCGTCGGAGCCGCAGCAATGATTCCGGCCAGTTGATTCCGTATATACACCCGCGTGCCCGAACCGATCAGCACGGTTGGGATTTCAGAGACGGCTGACAAATCCAATTCCACCACACCGTTCGACAATCCCGACCCATGAATCGCAATCAACGAATTGGGAGCAAACCCCTCGGGCAACCCAGAAGCAGCATTCAAAATCGTGGACGCGCTGTAAGATGGCGCTGCGCGGCCCTGGGCGAAGCCCAAAGTATCCGCCGAGAGCAGTAATAGAGAAGCAAAGGAAACCAGTCTCATGCCTTGAGCCAAGCATAACGGTGAAACCGGTTCTCCGCGTGATCGAATGCGTGGGGATCCAAACACTCTTGTGCGCGTATCCCTCAGTCATTGGAGAACATACCCCGCACCGACCCGGCCCAGTTCTCTAGCCTCTCCAAAATCCCCCAAGGGCGAATCCTTACCCCCAACACCTCGGCCTCGCCCTCACGAACAATCACGTCCGCACGGCCCGCAGGACGGTATCCCTCGGACACCGCTTCTACCCGGCAGTGTCCCGCTGGCAACATCGTCCAGAATCTTCCACGCCCATCCGACCTTCCCGCAAACACGCGATCCCCGCAACTCGCCTTTAGTTCCACTCCCCCGGCCAGCCGTTCGGAGGCATCGCGCAGCACCTCATGAACCTTGCCATACACGACGCCAAACCCCGCCGCCAGTTCCGGAACATGCGGACGCCCATCCACCGCCAAACACGCTCGAACATCGTCCCACGCCCCCGCCCACGTCAGAAACTCGTGCGTCGTCCCTTCTTCCACTGGTCCACACCCTTGCAGAACAACGATTGAGCGCACCGAGCGCTTCGAAATGTCGACGCGCTCAATCCGTGTTAACCGGTCATTCGAGCCATCCAGCACCCGTCCGGTAAAGTTTTCCGTGATCTTGCTGTCATCCGTACTCGAAAGTACCAGCGCCATAGCCCAGAACAACATCTTACTAGTTGCCTTGCACGCCGCGTACCAAGCTAAAATAGAACTGAATCCCCCCACCCAAAGTTCTGAAGGAGAAACGAATGTCAATCAAAGTTGGGATCAACGGCTTCGGCCGCATCGGGCGCAACGTTGTTCGCGCTGCCCTGAACAATCCGGAAATCGAGATTGTGGCCGCCAACGATCTCACCGATACCGCCACCATTGCCCACCTGCTCAAGTACGATTCGATTCTTGGCCCTATTCCGGCCGAAGTCAAAGCAGAAGGCGACGCGGTTATCGTCAACGGCAAGCCCATTAAAGTTTTCGCCGTTAAAGACCCCGCCGCCATCGATTGGACTAGCGTCGGCGCGCAGATCGTCGTAGAATCCACAGGTCGATTCACCGACGCGGCGGACGCGGGAAAGCATCTCCGCGGCTCGGTCAAGAAGGTCATTATCTCGGCCCCAGCCAAGGGTGAGGACATCACCATCGTGCTCGGCGTCAACCAGGACAAGTACGACCCCGCCAAGCACAATATCGTCTCGAATGCTTCCTGCACCACCAACTGTTTGGCTCCGTTCGCCAAGGTTCTGCACGAGAAGTTTGGCATCGAGAAGGGTTCGATGACCACGATCCACAGCTACACCAACGATCAGCCGGTCCTCGACTTTCCTCACAAGGATCTCCGCCGCGCTCGTGCCGCTGCCTTGAACATGATCCCGACCACTACCGGCGCTGCCAAGGCCGTCGCCTTGGTGCTGCCGGAACTCAAGGGTAAGCTCGACGGCTACGCCATGCGCGTGCCGACACCGAACGTGTCGGTCGTCGACCTCGTCGTTGTGCTCAAGAAAGACGCGACTGCCGAAGAGATCAACGCGGCGTTGAAAGAAGCGGCGGAAGGTCCGATGAAGGGCATCCTCGCCTACACCGAAGATCCGGTCGTCTCGACGGATATGTTGTCGAATCCGAACAGCTCGATCATCGACTCGCAACTCACCAAAGTGATCGGCGGCAACCTCGCAAAGGTTGTTTCCTGGTACGACAACGAGTGGGGCTACTCGAAGCGCGTGGTCGATCTCGCGATCTTCATGGGTTCGAAGGGTCTCTAGTTTCAGTTCCTTACAAACGGCCCGGATGCTTCGCAAGAGTGTCCGGGCCGTTTCCTATCGGGAACTAATCGAGACTTAGACCGATGCGGAAGCTGCCAGTACTCCCATGGCCGACATCCGCCCCGGCACTGGGCGATACGGTTTTCGCGCGGTCACTTCGAACTCGGCGTTCTGTAGCAGTTTTGCGGGAAACGATCCCGTAAAGCCGCTCCGCGCCCGCTTCGCTTCCACCAATAAGCTGGCGCAGGACTTTGCATTCGCCTCCCGGCCCAGCACCACCAGCATCGTCGGCGTATCTTCCACCGCTCTCCGGAACCGGTGCCAGTAAGATAACGGGATCCGCTGGGTCGCCTGTGCCGCTGCCTCGCACAGATCGAGCGCCACTACTCCGAATCCGCCGCTGTGAATCAGCATGTCCGCCGTCTTGAAGGCATGCTCGACATTGCCCGAGCACTTCACCCAAACCAGTGTGTCGAGCCGGACCCCCGCCATGGTCGCCGATTCCGGATCGAACGAGTTCGCCGTATCCACGACCGCGCAGTATTCACCGTTCGATCCCGCTTGTGCCAGAAGGCGATGCAACAGAGTCGTACGCCCCGATGAGGCGCCTCCGACGATCTCTGTGATCCGCCCTCTTGGGACTCCACCCGCAAAGGTGTCAAACCCTCGCACCTCGATCGCTAAGGCCTCATCGTGTTGAGGCTCTTTGCGCCACCCAAGACCTTCTATTGATATCGCGCAAAACGGGCTCGGCGCGGAGAGTTTTGTGGGCGGTGGGGGATCGGGATGCCGATCCCTTTGCGCTTGTGTGGAGATCGTCGGCACAACATTGTCGAGGTTCCGCACGTTTGCGGGAACGGTTAGCCCTGTGCGGGCTTCTCTATTGGAAACAGACTGGGGCAGACTCATGGTATTCGCCGTTTATTCGCCTAAATCAGTTTCGCCCGATTCGGGGGGCTGTGTCAATAGGTTTGTTGGAGAATTTTTCCAGCGTCCTTCGCGCCGAAGAGCTTCTCGCAGGGCGAACTCGATCTGGCCGTTGACGCTGCGGAAATCGTCGTCCGCCCACGCCTTCAGCATGTCGAAAATCTGTTCGTCGATCCTTAGAGGGAAGCTCTTCTTGGCCATCGCGAGAAATCCTAGTGGTAGATCGTTCCGGTATTCACTACCGGTTGTACGGACCGCTCGCCGCAGAGCACGACCAGCAGATTACTGACCATCGCGGCCTTACGTTCTTCATCGAGTTGGACGGCACCCTTTTCGGCGAGAGCGTCCAGGGCCATGTGGACCATACCCACCGCTCCCTCCACGATCTTCGAACGGGCGGCGACGATTGCCGAGGCCTGTTGACGTTGTAGCATTGCTGCGGCGATTTCGGGCGCATAGGCAAGATGACTGATACGAGCTTCGATCACTTCGACGCCGGCGACCAACAAGCGGTCGTGGATCTCAGAGCGCAGGTGATTCGCGATTTCCGTCCAATTGGCGCGAAGCGATTTCTTGCCTTCCTCATGAGCGTCATACGGATAGGCGATCGCCATGTTCCGTAGCGCCGATTCGCTCTGAATGCCTACGTAGTTCTCGTAATCCTGCACCTCGAAGACCGCCTCGGCGCTATCCACAACTTTCCAGACAACGACGGCTCCGATCTCTATGGGATTGCCATCCTGGTCGTTGACCTTCAACGGCTTGGTTTCGAAGTTGCGCACGCGGAGTGAGATCGGCTTTTTGGCAATGAATGGATTTACCCAGTAGAGTCCTGGTTGCTTCACCGTTCCGACGTAACGTCCGACGAGGTTTAGCACCATGCCCTGGTTGGGCTGTACGGTGAAGAGTCCGCCGAGACAGATGCATGCTCCGATCAGAACGAGGCTCGCGAGTACGAAGAGGGCGGGCGTCCTTCGCATAGCGACCATTGCGGCGATACTCCCGATGATGACGAGCAGCCAGAGCAAGAGCATCGGGAGTCCTGAGAGCGGAACCCGAACTGTTTCTTTGATCATTTGTCGTGTCTCCTTGACTTGACGAGATCAGAATATCAAAATGATATCACTTTGTACAGAAAAATCGACAATACTGGTTCACGATCTCTGTGAAAAACGTTTCTGCTTTGTTCTCTAGGACTTGACTGGTTGCTGCCAAGCGAGTGCCGAGACAGGGTTGTTGACACTCGTGGGCGAAGGAGGCAATTGCCTAATGTACAACCAACTTGCAACTTACCTGGAGGCGCAAGAGATTGCCAAGCAGCTGGGATCGATCGGCGGGGGCGTGGTGGACACCTACATCCCTGAGTACGAGGGTCCGTTTGCGCCGCCGGAGAATGGTCCGGCCAAGTTCCTGCACTTCCGTTTCGCCAATGGGGCGGAGGGGTTCAATGTGGGGCTGATCCGGGCGTTCATGCAGTACAGTCCGCTACGGTGGCCGCTGATGATCGGCACTGAGGTCGAATCGTCTCGTAAGCGGTAGCCTGACGGAGTGGGAGGCGGCTTGTTTTGGCCGCCTCCCGCGTTGGGGATCGCTCCACCTTCGAGAGGAACGAAGTCGCCAAGACTGGCGTCGAAGGCTTGGACTGCGCCGGTTTTGATGTCGTAGTACCAGCCGTATAAAGGCGTGGGTTTTGAGATGCTCGAGCTGGGCGATGATGTTTTCCTTGGTGAGGATCTCGAGGCGCTCATCTTCCGGCAGATCGGGATAGTTTTCACGGACGACGCGGGCGGCCGAATCCGCATGGCGAAGCCACGGCGCTACGCGAGGCATGTCTATGAGCGATTCGGGATGTAATACCGCCTTCATCGCACCACAGTTGGAATGTCCGCAAAAGATGATACTGGGGACGGGAACAGGCGTTCATCCGGCTCTTCGCCGAATCCAAAGGCTCCACCTAAAACACAGACGAATGCGCACAACAGTGCCCAATTCCGGTGCTTAGTTTGCAGCCACGTCTACATCCAAGGTTATACAGGAAATCGAAACACTTCGATTACTTTTTCTTGAATCGCAGGGTCGAGTAGACAGCCAACTGGATCGTATGGTTGTCTTCCAGAATGCGATTGTTGCGTTGCACTAGATGTTGGTGGAGGTATCCCATCTCGAGGCGCCAGTTGGGATGAGCGCGGTAGCCGATCGCTCCGTAGGCGCGGTTCTGATCGATCTTGCGCGGAGCCATGTTGGGCGGAACGTGCAGCATTAGTTCGTTAAAAAAAGCGAGGTAGGTTTTGGGCGTGAGAGGGACATCCATGCGGAAGTTCAGGCGAAGGCGGTTCTGGAGCCGCCATTCCCGATGCGGCAAAGGTCCCAGTGCGACTTGCTCCTGGACATCGAGCCAACGCTGCTCAAAGCGAACGCGATATTGCAGGTTCACCCGTTTGCGAGGCTTCCGGTAGACGAACTGCTGGTAAATACGATGCTCATCGAAGGCTTGGCGGACAGGGAAGTCGCCATACGGGTAAGTCTTGGCAAAGGCGTACCCGAAGGCGACCTGCGCCGACTTGTTGATCTCGTAGTTGACCGCCGGGCGGAAGAACGACTGTTGCCAGCGGTTGAAGCCCTGGTTGCGCCGCCATTGAGCTTCGAGATGAATTCCCCATTTGTCGTTGACCGGGTGGTCGCCAAAGTACATCAGCCAGCCGTGAAAGTTAGGGTCGCTAATCCGAACGGGATCCACGGCAGGCAGGAGTGTGGTGAGAAGAGCTGTCAGAACGAGCACAAACTGGATTGTAACCAATTTGAAACACTTCCTGACTCTAGTGGGCCTGAATTCGCCTCTCGATCTCGGCCAGGAAAGCGTGTTCATTCTCGATTTCGAGGTCGATTTCGAGCCAGCAGACTTCGAGTCCTTCGAATTCGGCCAAGGCGAGATCTGAAAGGTTCATGTAGTCCTTTTCGGTAGTGACGACAGAGCGGTATCCGGACTGTTTGGCTTGCCAGGCGATGCGGCGCGTTTCGGTGGGTTTGTAGTAATGGTGATCGGGGAACTCCCAACGCCTGCGGGCATGGACGCCGAGTCCTTCGAGAGTGCGCCAAAAGGTGCGGGGATTGGCAAGTCCGCAGAAGGCGGCAACGCGGCCTTCTGGTTGACCGCCTTGCCAGTTTTTGAACAGGACGCGGGAACGGAAGATCGGCGCGTTTGGATTCCAATGCCGCAGTTGTTTTTCGATGCCGCAGGTTTGTTGGTTGGGCTCGACTCGGGTGAGCACAAAGATATCGCCGCGCCGCAGTTGTTCGGCCGGTTCACGTAGGCGGCCGAGCGGGAAGACATCGCCTCCACCGAAGGGATCCAGGGCATCGATCAAAACGATGTCCACGGAGCGGGCGAGTTTGCGGTGCTGAAAGCCGTCATCGAGTACAAAGACATCCACTTCTTCGTGCTTGAGAACTTCCAAGCCCGATTCGAAGCGGTCTGGGCCTATCCCGAGATGGACTTGTCTTCGTTTGACATAGATCTGGGCTTCGTCGCCGGTGAGATCGGTGGTGGCTTGGGTTCCGCGGGAAATGACAATTGTCGGATGCGGCGTACGACGGCGGTAGCCGCGGGTGAGGATGGCGGGTTGGTATCCGATGAGGTTGAGCCTTGAGGTGAGCCAGACGGCCATGGGTGTCTTGCCCGTTCCGCCCATGGTGATGCCGCCGATGGAGATGACGGGTTTGGGGAGCGACTTGGCGTTCCTGCCATCCCGGGCGAAGGATCCCCAGATGAGCGAAATGGGCCAGAGCAACGCGGTGGCAAATAGGCTGCGCGGGGCTGTGGGAACGGCGTCGAAGTAGATTTCGAGGATCTGTCCGGCGACGAGTGCGGTGACTCCTCGTTTGGATTCGGCGATGGAGCGGGCGCGCGATCCAATTGCGGTCCGCCACTCCGGATCGGACAAGATCTTGGCGATTGCTTGGGTGAGTTGGCCGGGTGTGTCAATTTGGACGAGTGCGTCGGCCTGCGTGAACTCGCGGTGGATTTCGGCGAAGTTCTGGTTGTTGGGTCCGACGACGATGGGCTTGCCGAAAAATGCGGGTTCAAGCAGGTTGTGTCCGCCGCGTTTGGCGAGGGTACCTCCCATGAAGACGACGTCGGCGAGGGCGAAGAGGGATCCGAGTTCGCCCATCGAGTCGAGTAAGAGGACGCCGGGCAATCGGAGGGGTTGTGGCAGGTTGGTGCGCCTGGCGAATGCAATGTTGGCAGCTTGCAGTTTTGCGGCGGCGGAATCGAAGCGTTCGGGTTTGCGGGGAACGAGGATCAGCAGGAGTTTTGAGTGCGTCGCCGCGAGTTGTTGGAAGGCGTCGATGACGATGTCATCTTCGTCGATATCCCCCGGTTCGGCGGGCAGCATGGTACTCGCGGCGATCCAGACTTGCGAGGCCGCGCTTGCGAGTTCGCGGATTGCCGGATCGATCGCTTTGCCACTGGGGTTGAAATCGAACTTGAGGTTGCCGATGCCAATGACGCGGTCGGGCGGCGCGCCAAGGGCGAGGTAACGGTCGTGATCCTGGCTGCTTTGGACGAAGATCCGGTCTGGTTGCGCGAGCACTGGCTCAAATAGCCAAGCCCACTTGCGGTAGGTGGGAAAGGTCTTGTCGGAGACGCGACCGTTGACAACGACCAGGGAACATCCGTAGCGTTTGGATTCGCGATAGAGATTGGGCCAGATTTCGGTCTCTAAAACAACGACCAAGGTGGGGCGCAAGGCTTCGAGGACGCGGCGGACGAAGTAGCGGTAGTCGATCGGCGCGTAGAAAACTCCGGCTGAGAGGTCCTTCAGTTTCTCTTCGCCCAGGGCGCGTCCGGCGAGGGTGGCGGTGGAGACGTAGATCGGCGCGTTGGGGTAGCGGGAGCGGAGTTCCTTGAGGAGGGGGATGGCGGAAAGAATCTCGCCAACGGAGACGGCGTGCAACCAGATGGCTCCGTGAGCCGTCCGATGCCAAGAGGCGCGCAGGGATCCAAAGCGCTCAGGCAAATTCTTGAGGTAGGCACGATCCCGCAGGACGCGTCGTACCAAATACAATAGGACGACAGGGAACAGCGCCCATTGCAGGGCGTGGTAGAGGGAATAAATGAAAAACGTATGCAGTGCTCTCGTGGTCCTCTTGGCTATTATCAGCCCGGCGCAGGGTTTGGACAAAGACAAAGCGTTCAAAGTGGGCCGCGCGGAGACCTACCCGGCGCGGTCCGAACAAGGCAAAGTGACAGTGGCGGTGCATCCCCTGACGAGTGCGGATGAGATCCGGCAGGCGTTTGGCAAGGCTGAACTACAACGTTATGGCGTGTTGCCGGTGCTGCTGGTGATCGACAACAACGGAACGAAGGCGTTGAGATTGGATTTGCTGGCAGAGTATGTTGCGGCAGGCGGCAAGCATTTGCAATCGACTCCGGCTGAGGAGATCATGTATTTGAACGGAGTCAAAAGAACCGATCAGGCTCCGAAGGTGCAGTTGCCGATACCGACGCGGAAGTCGAAGAACAAGCTGGAGGCGTGGGAAGTGACGGGGCGTGCGTTCAATGTGAAGTTGATTCCTCCGGGCGAATCGGTGAGCGGTTTCCTGTATTTCCAGACGGTTCGGGAATCCGGGGCGAAGATCTATTTGAACGGGTTCAGTGAAGCGGGCGGCAAAGAACTGTTTTACTTCGAGATTCCTTTGCCGGGTACGCAGTAGGTGTCTGTTTCAACGCCATTCGATCTGAGAAACCAAGGGCATTAAAGTCTTGTCGATCCACTTGGGGAGCGACCATTCCACAGGATCCACGAAGACGCCGTGTAGTTGCAGGCCGATATGAGCGTGGTCTCCGCCGGCGAGTCCGGTCATTCCGGTGTTGCCGAGGGTTTGGCCGCGTTCGACCTTTTGCCCCTCCCTGACATCGATCTTTTCGAGGTGTCCGTAGACGGACTGGATCCCCATGCCATGGTCGATCACAACGCAGTTTCCGTAGATTCCCAACATTCCCGCGAAGACCACGATGCCACTGTTGCCAGCCGGTAAAGGCGCGTTTTTGACCGATGCCAGATCCACGCCAAGATGCCATTCCCGATTCAGCTCGCGGCCCTGATACAGGTACGTCCGGTGATCGGCGAAACGGGCCTCGTTCGTGGCTTTAGGAAGCAGCTGAAACGCACCTTTCCAAAGGCGCGTGGGGTTGCTTTTGGCGTTGAGTTCCTGCAGGAATTTGTCGTTGGCCCGGCGCATTTCAGAATTGATCCTGGCGAAGCGCTGCCAAAGTTCGCCGCTGCTCGAAGGATCGACGCGGGTGACAACGCGGTTCAGAAACGGGTCTCCGATCTTGACTTGGCGCTCGCGGAACCGAATCCTGGTGACGTAGTGGCGGAACATCGCGGTGACCTCGTCGCCTGCCAAGTTGCGCGCGTAGGCGACGGGTGGTGTCTCGATGTCGACGTCCGGCGGGTAAGCAAAGAGGACGATGCGATAGTTGGGGTCACCCTTGGCGGTGAAACTGGGGAAGGTATATTTGCCGACTTTGACACCGGCCTCAGACCATTCGCCGCGTGCGTGGAATCCGACGATGCCGGTGCCACCACGGCGGAGGAAGACGGGGTCTTTTTCGACGTGGATTTCGGGTTTGCCAAGCACGACGGGGACTTCATGGCTAATGCGAGTCTGGCGGCCGCGGAGGTTGTTGGCCTCGGCTTGGATGACGAGCTTGGCGCGTCCGGGAACCAGGCCGGGGGCTCGACCTTTCCCGGCGACGAGGTTCATCTCGACAGGCTGTTTGCCTTTGTAGACCCAGTCTCGCCAAGTTCCGGGGAATTCCTGCTCGAAGACCTCATACTTCGATCCGTTCTGTTCGATCCAAGCTTTGGCACGGCGCACGCCTTGATTGTTGGACATCCGGACCTTGATTGGACTTGCCATGCCGAGGGCCTTGGGAAGTGGTGTGAGCGGCTGGATAACGGTTTCTTCAGAAGAAAAAAGCAGGAATCCGGCGGCACCTATCAGGATGATGAGAATGAGTCCGAGCAAGCGCATCAGGATGCTTCGAGCCCGGTTGTCCAGGTTGGGTTGTTCTTGAAGTCCGTATGCCACCAGTGAACTATCGTAGCGTGCCGGGTGATGATTTGTCTTACACATGTGAGCGGACAGTCTGACCCGGAGATCGCGGGCGAGTACCGGGATTCTGGGAGAGCCGCGAGACCACAAGGCCCATATGCCGCTCGGCGACGACCTATGGATGGATTGCGCGGTGCTGGGATTTGGGCGTACACTCGGCTCAATGATCTCTCGACGCAATCTTCTCTCGGGCCTGGCTGCGACGCCCTCCTTGTTCTGTGCCGGTGAACGCCTGAAGGGCGCAATCATTGGGAGCGGCGGTCGCGGCCAGTTTCTGACCGGCGAATTCAGAGAGATCGGTGTCGAAATGGCTGCCGTCTGCGACGTTTACGAAGGCAATCTCAAGAAGGGACTCGCAGTTGCCAATACTGGTGCAAAGGCGTATGCGGATTACCGCAAGCTGCTGGAGGACAAGTCCGTTGAGGTCGTTGTGGTGGCGACTCCGGATCACTGGCATGCGCGGATGGTGATCGATGCAGTAGACGCGGGGAAGGACGTCTACGTCGAAAAGCCGCTGGCGCATACGATCGACGAGGGCTTTGCGATTATGGATGCCGTGCGACGCACCGGGCGCATCGTGCAGGTTGGCACACAGCGGCGAAGCTTCGATCTATTCCTGGACGCCAAGAAAATCTATGATTCGAAGGTTTGTGGCGACGTCAAGCTCGTCAGTTCCTCTTGGTTTAATTATCAGAGTTCACTGCGGGACGCCAAACTCGAAGGCAGCGTGGATTGGAAGCAGTGGCTTGGCTCTTCACCCACGCGCGAACTCGACGCACAGCGTTTCTTCAACTGGTACTACTACTGGGACTATTCTGGCGGACTACTGATCGGCCAAGCGGCCCATATTATCGATGCCATCCATTGGTTTCTTGGATCTGACGCTCCGGTGGCGGTGACTTGTGCGGGTGGGCGTCCAAACCTCGCGGGGGCGGAGGTTCCGGAGACGGCATCCTTAACGGTGGAGTACGCGGACAATACGCTCGTGAACTTTGTCATCGGCTACAAGGCGATGCGATATTCAGGTACGACCGATCAAATCAAGCAGTTCCATGGATCGAAGGCGCGCTTCGATGTGTCGCGCGAAGGGTATGCGCTGTATCCGGAGTCGCCCCGCGATACCGTAATGAAACCTACGATTCAAGAATCGAGGCCCGGTAGTTTCAACTCCGCCACTCGGCAGCATATCCGGAATTTTCTCGACGCAGTGAAGACGCGGAAGCAGCCGTCGGCGCCTCCAGTGGCATCGCAAGGGACGAACATCGTGTTGTGTATGGCGATGCAGTCTTTGCGAGAAGGCCGGCGATTGCGGTGGGATGCGACAACGAAGAAGGTGAGCTGAGATGCTCTTGGCCTTGGTGCTGCTGCAGGGGCAGGTTTGGGAAAATCCTTGGGCGGGGGATCCAGCCAAGCAGATGGTGGATGGCATCTTCCGCTATCTGGAGAAGCAGAATCCGAAGCCAGGGCCCGGACACGATCTGGCGCGGATCTTGGGTGTGATCGATGCGCGGGTCAAGCCGGGGGATCTGGAACTGGTCGCGACGTCGATGAAGCCTGCCTTGCGTGCCAGCACTCCCGGATTCGATGCGTACGCGGTTCGTTGGCCGGTTCTGGATGGAATGACTGCGGAAGGATTGCTCTTGCAACCGAAGTCCGCCGTCGTCAAACGGATCGTCGCGATTCCGGATGCGGGCATGCCTCCGGAACGAATGACGGCGATGCAGAAAGAGGCATCGGCCGGCGCGCAAGTGCTGATCCCCGTGTTGATTGACAGGGCTTCGAAATGGTCGGGGAATCCGGCGGTGGGCAAGACCACCAATCAGTCGCATCGCGAGTATCTCTATCGGATGGCGTTTCCATTCGGGCGGCATCTTGTGGGATACGAATTGCAGAAGGCATTGGCGGCGGTGGACTGGTTTTCGATGCAGACGCCCAGCGTTCCTATTCACGCGATTGGCTTCGGTGAGGGTGCCTCGATTGCAGCTTACGCCAAAGCTTTGGACCCGCGAATCGATGCCGCGCTGGGTGCCGGTTTTGCCTGGGATCGCGCGGATGTGGCTGGCGAACCGATAGACCGCAACGTCTGGAAGATCCGGTTGGCCGCGGTCGATCCTGCACAAGCCTACTCGTTTTTGGCAGGCAACAGCGCGATTCCTGCCTCTCCGGATGCGGAGGAGCGGATGCGCCGGCAGTTTGACGAACTGGTGCGTTTCAATCAACGGTTGATCCAGAAGTCTGAACGCGTTCGAGAAGAGCGCTGGAACAGGACTTCGGATAAGGATGAGATCCGCAAGCAGCTTTGGGAAGAGGTACTGGGGCGGATTCCGAAGTCTGGCGGGCCGATGAACCTGAAGCGCAGGATGTCTTACGAGAGTGCGAAGTGGACGGGCTATGAGATCCAGTTCGATGTTGCGGCCCCGGATCTGTTCGGGTATGGAGTCTTGTTGCTGCCGAAAGATTTAAAGCCGGGTGAGAAGCGTCCGGTGGTGGTGGTGCAGCATGGTTTAGAAGGGCGGCCTCAAGATCTGTTTCAGCAGAAGGCGGGGCGCGAGTACGAGACCTATCGCAATCTGGCACAGACATGGGCGGATCTTGGCTACATTGTCTATGCCCCGCAGAATCCGTATCGCGGAGACTTTCGGCCCATCGTGCGGCAGGCGAATCCTTTGGGGTTGTCGCTGTTCTCGTTCGTGCTGGCGCAGTACGAGAAAATGGTCGATTTTCTCGATAGCCTTCCTGAAGTGGACCGCGATCGGATCGGCTTTTATGGGCTGTCGTATGGCGGCAAAACGGCGCTCTATGTGCCCGCCCTGCTGCCTCGGTTCAAGGCTGTGGTTTGTTCTGGAAATTTCAACGAGTGGATCCACAAACTGACGAGCGTCGACTATCCCTATACGTATCTGTTCACTGCCGAGTACGAGATCTTCGAGTTCGGACTGGCGAATGTCGCTGGACATGCGGAGATGGCGAAGCTGATTGCGCCGGCACCATTCCTGATCGAGCGGGGGCATCGCGATGGCGTTGGGCTCGACGAGTGGGTTTCCTACGAGTATGCAAAAGTGAAGCGGCACTACGACGAGAACGGCTGGAGCGACCGGACTGCTATCGCCTGGTTCAATGGTCCCCATCGGATCGATGGTGGGGAGGCGATTCCGTTCCTGCGGAAGTGGCTAGGCCGCTAGGCTTTGCCAATACACTAGAATGGTTGAGATAAGTCGGAATCCATGGAACACCTCTTCGTTTACGGATCATTGAGAAAAGGCACGGACAAAAGCAAGGCCCAGCGCAAAGGCGTTGGATCTGAGTACTCGCGCTACCTGGAAATGCACGGCACTTACATCGGGCCCGGCAAGACCGAAGGGCGATTGTGGGTGATTTCCGAGTATCCAGGGTTTACCGACGGCAAAGGCGTTGTCCTTGGAGACCTCTATCAGGTCACGACTTCTGTGATCAAGAAGCTGGACGGATGGGAAGGCCTCGAGTTCGAGCGTTTAAAGCGCTCCGTTGAGGGTCCGGACGGCGAGGTGGAGTCTTGGGTTTATGTTTACCGTTTCTCGCCTACGGGCAAAAAGCGAATCGAAAACGGTGACTGGTCTAGCTATGGTTCCGAAGCTTCTTCGACGCCGATACCCGCTCCGGCGGTGGCCGCTGCGGTTGCTGCGGCTGAGCCTGAGCCCGAGCCTTTAGCAGAGGTAGTTGCGGATGCTGCGCCAGCCGCGAAGAAGGCATCCAAGAAGTCCGCCGCCAAGTAAAGAATGGTTGCAGGATTCTCGCGTCTCTTCTGGATCGTTGTCGGTTCCACATTTCTCGGTTTCGTGGGTATCGGCGCAATCGTACCCCTGCTTGGACCCTACGTCAAACGTGATCTTGGGCAATCCGATGTTGTGGTTGGCTTCGCGATTGGCATCTTCTCCGTTGTTGCGTTGACGTCGCGCTTGCTGGCGGGGCCCATCACAGACCGGCGCGGACGCAAACCTGCACTAATGGCGGGCTTAGCACTATGTTCGGTTTCCGGCATGGCGTATTTGCTTCCTTTCGGAATCGTTGCCGTGTTCGCGGGGCGGATCCTGCAGGGCGTGGGCGAGGCATTCTTATTTGTGTCCGCTGCGGCGTGGTCTGTTGAGTCCGCACCGGAGGGACGAAAAGCGCAGGCGTTGGGGTTTTTGGGCGCCGGTGTTTGGGGCGGGCTTTCTGTGGGTCCGGCGATCGGATCGTTGCTTGGCTCGTTTGAGAACGCCGCCCTACTGTTGGTGCTGACGCCGATTCCTGCGGTGCTAGCGCTACGTGGTGCGCAGGAAACCTTGCGGGAACGGCCTCCGCACGCAAAGCCTCCATCCATGATTCCTCGCCGGGCGCTGTTGCCTGGAGTGGTGTTGGGGTTTGTGAATGTCCACTATCCGGCGATGGCGGGGTTCCTCACGCTGCACCTTGCGAGTGGCGGCAACACCGCCGGCGGCAAGGCGTTTTCCGCTTATGCGATTGTGATTCTGACATCGCGATTCTTCTTGGGTGGTTTGCCGGATCGCATTGGTCCTAGGATTACGTTTTACTGTGGCTTGGTAGCGATGGCCGTTGGGTTGTTTCTGTTGTCGTTGGGCCCGGGACCTTGGTTGGCGGTGTTTGCAGCTGGACTCACGGGCTTCGGTTTCTCGCTGCCATGGCCATCGATCGCGTCTACGGTATTGAATCAGGCTCCGGAAGATGAGCGCGCGGCGTCGGTGGGACTGTTGACGGCCTGCGTGGATCTGTTTGTGGGTGCGAGTTCGTTTTTGGATGGCGCGCTGGCGCAGAGATATGGGTATCCGGTGTTGTACTGGGTGGCGATCGCATCGCTTGGAGTTGCGGCTGTGGCGGGTGCGCGAGTGACTGCGATGAAGGCTCCGCCTCATGGCGACGACGCGGTGATCGAAGTTTCCGATCTTGCTTGATCGGGCTTCGAAGTTTTTTGATCGTATTTTGCCCGTTTCTGCGCATGAGTAGAAGGTGATATACAATCACTTCTGACCTGGGGAGGTCCAACTCATGATGCCACAAGGCGCTGTTATCGCCAGAACCAAGGCGACTTTGGTCGAACGCTTCGTTGGAGCGTTCATCGACGGAATCATTCCGCTTCCTGTCTATTTCGGTATCGGTTTCCTGACGCTGCCGATGCCGATGGTCGGCATGGCTATCATCGGCGTAATCGGAGCCGCTTGGTGGTTGTTGCGAGATGCCAAGGGGTTCAGCATCGGCAAGAAAGTAATGAGCCTGGAGGTGATCTCGAAATCCGGCGCACCTGCGACGGAAGATCAGTTGATGAAGCGGAACTGGACGCTGGCTGGTGGCGCCGCATGCAACATTATCCCGATCGTCGGAGGCATGATTAGCGGCGCAGTCAATCTCATTGAATGCATCCTGCTGCTGGCTAAGGGCGAACGCTACGGCGACGAGATGGCCGGCACGATGGTTGTCAAGAAAATCGGCTAAACATAGATTTAACATCGATTAAGGGCCATGGACGGGGCGTTGGATGTTAGACTCCCCCATGGCTCGAATCGTTCAAGTACCTGTGGATTCCGTCTCGACGATGGAGCAGGTGATCACACAATATGTCGCCCAAGGTTTTGCGCTCGTCAATAAGACCGCAACGACAGCGACGCTACAGAAGAAGAAAGAGTTCAACGTCCTATGGGCGGTGATCGGCTTTGTTCTATGCCTGATGCCGCTCCTGATCTATCTCATCATCTATGCCACGAAGCCCGATGTTGAGGTTGTGCAGATCGATGTGACGGGCATGCCTCCGGTGCCGATGGGTGGAGCTTAGCGCGATCATGCGATGGAGGTTAGCGGCGTTGGGCGTCGCCTATGGCTGCTATGCGTGGTGGACGTTTCCCACCGGAGGACTTGCATTCTTTGTTTGTCCGTTCCGCTGGCTGACTGGCTTGAGATGTCCGTTGTGCGGGTTGACCCATTCGCTGGGGGCCTTGCTGCACGGCGATATTGGGTTGGCGTTCCGATATCATCCACTTGGCCCCCTGCTGGTATTCTGTGCGGCGGCACTGCTCTGTTTTGGCTCACATATAGGGCATCGGCGGCACTTTGCCGCTCAATCGCGCGTAGACGGTTAGCGCGCCACGATGATGCGCGGTGTGGTCGGTGATGCCACTGACGATGGCGATGCGCGGTGCGCCTCCCAGAACAGGGCCCTCGGGCATTGGTGTCATCAGTTCCTCATCCGATTTGGATTCGAGGATAGTTTTGGCGTTGGCGAGGGATTTGGCGAACCATTCGCGCGCCGTTGCGAGAGAGGTCGCGCTCATGACGTCTTTCATGTGCTGTTCGAAGTTCAGATCGAAGCCTTCTGGACGGAAGGCGCCTTCTACAAACCAGTCGATAATTTGCGCCGCGTGCGCCACTTGCTGTGCCGCGGTCATCATGTCCGGTGTGGGCGTGAAACCGGAGAGGTCTTCGGTCAGTTCTCCGGTGGAGTTGTCGAAGAACTGCTCGACGGAGGTGAGCTCGATGACGGATGTTTGTGCGAGTGTCATATTGTTAGTTTGAAGCGAGGCTCCTGACAGCATTGTGTCAGGAGTCTATTGGCCGTCTGCGTTTACGGTTTTGGTTCCGGGATCGGTGGCGGAGCGGAGTCCGTTCTCGGCCTGAAAACTCGCGGGGTACTGTTCGAGGGCGATACGAAAGGCTTCCGCGGCACGTTCGCGTTTGTTGAGCTTGAGGGCATAGTTGCCGAGCGGGATGGCCACAGGCCGAGGATAGTAGGGCGGCTCGGAATAGACCATCGCCCGTTCTTTATCCATTGCCTTTTTGAACACGTTCAAGGCGCGCTTGCTGCGTCCCGTAGCGGCGGCGATGTGGGCGTCCAGTTCGAGGCGCGCAGTTTGCAGTTCCGCAGTTGGGGCGCGCTTCACCTTGTCGTTGAAGTCTTTCATCGCTGCATCCATTTCCTTCGATTCAAGGATGGCGTTATTGGCGTCACCTTTGGCGGCGTAGGCGATGCCGCGAGCCCAATGCCGCCAGATCTGTTCGCGCGGCTTGCCGTAGTTGGGCAGCAGGCTCCCCGTCAGGATCTCATCCCAACGTTCGGATTGGACGAGTGCGCGCAGCATCGCGAACCAACCCTGGCGGTAGACGTTGAAGAATCCGTCGATCTGGGCGGCTTCGCGGGGGTTTTCCTTGAATTCGAGCAAGTGCTGGGCTTGTGCGATGGCCTTGTCGTACTGACCGGAAAACGAGAGCGCGGTGGAAAGATAGTGGACATTGTGGCCGTGATGTCCGCGGCCGTAGAGCTTGTCGGCGTTGATCCAGGTGAGTTCGTTTTCGGCGGCGTCGGAGAAGCTCTTGGCAGCGTCGGCCCAGCGTCCGGTCTGTGAATAGATGTGCCCGGGCATGTGCAAGGCGTGCGGGATGTTCGGTGCGAGTTCGGTGTAGAGCTTGCAGGACGGCCAAGCGTCTTTGGCGAACGTCGAGCCTTCGAAGCCGTGGATGACGTAGTGGTGAACGCCGGCATGATTGGGATGATCGACGAGCATTTCGCGAAGTAGCTGAACGGCTTCCATAGTGCCCGGCTTGGGTGTGTGATTGGGAAGCGTGTAGCCGCGCATCGTGTGGAGTGCGAGGAATGTTTTGGCTTCGACATCTTTGGGATGTTTGGCGACGATGGCTTTCAAGCCCGCGATGTAACCTTCGTCAGAAGCCAGCCCGACGCGGGACGGCATGCGGCGGGCGACGATAGAGGCGATGTACATCTTCTCTAGATCGGACGCTTTCGCGGACAGAGCTTGCGCCTTTTCGGCGGCATCGACGGCGCGCTTGTTGACGATGCGGGGATCGCGGTTGGTTCCGAAGACTCGGTTGGCGGTGTCGAGTTGAAAGCGCGGACGGTAGTCTCCGGCGGCGACCATGGCAACTCCCCACCACGGCATGGCGGCTTCGGGATCGATCTGCGCGGCCTGCAGGAAGCTGCGTTCGGCTTCGACGGCCCAGAACGAGTGCATCTGGTTGAGGCCCTGATCGAAGAACTTTTGGGCTTCGGCGTTCGAGGTGGTGATCTCAAAGTGGATGGTGCCTTGTCCCGGCAGGAGTTTGGCGGGCAGGGAAGGCGCGGTTCCGCTGGGTGGCGGCGCGCACATGTCTTTGTTGTTGGCCTGTTGTTGCGCGCTTGCAGAGAGCGAAATGGCGAGGGAAATCAGGATGTAACGCATTGATGATGAGTTTAGCGCAACTGGTTTGCGATGAGGTCAGCGATCTGCTCGGTGCGGTGCGAGGATCCTTGGACGACGGCTTTGAGCTTGCCGTCTTTGCCGATGACAGCGGTAGCGGACGTGTGAGTAATGACTCCGTCTTCGGGCCAGAAGATTACGCCAAAGAGCCCTCCGGTTTCTTTGATTTTGTCTTCGTTTGTGGCGGTGACGAAGCGCCAGTTGTCCTTGGCGTTCCAGCGTTGGGCGTAGTCTTTGAGCACTTGTGGGGTGTCATGCGTGGGATCCAGGGTGAAGGTAAGCAGCACCGTGCCAGGCGATTTGCGGTGTAGGTAGGCGAATTGCGCGATTTGGCGCGGGCAAACATCCGGCAAGGGGCAACGGGTGTAAATGAACTGCAAGGCGAGGACTTGGCCGCGGAAGTCCGAGAAGCGGATAGGGCGGTTCTGTTGATCGATGAGCCCTGGGATGTCCGGGACCACGGCACCGATGGCAAGGCTGTTGCCGGGTTCGGGCAGTTTGAAGTCCGCGATGGGTGCGTTGTCGAGGATCCGGATTTTGCGGGCTTTGTTCCCACCGCCGTTGAGTTCGAAGGCGATGCGCATGCCGGATTTGAGCGTGTTCAAAACCGCGGGCGGATCTGCACGAAAGGGCATCATCATAGCCGGCATATAACCGTCGATGGGTTTGTGCGAAACGACCACGATTCCCTGGGCGCGGTCAACTTCCACGACCACGCCTTCGACACGATAGGTTGTGGCGGCGGATGCCGCAATTGCCAAGACTAGCGGAAGTATAGGATTTCGGGGCGTATCAGATACTCCTGCTTGGATTCATTGCACGGGCCGCATTCCATCTTGTAGTCGCCTCTGATCTTTTTGATGATTTCCGGGATCAAGGCCGCGTGATCGGCGGCATGGTAGGCGGAGACGGAAAGACGCGGCTTATACTTGGCGATGGACGCTGAGCCGCCGAGCAGGGCGTTGGGTTCCGCACCCTCGATGTCGAACTTGATGTAGTCGATGCGTTCGAGTTTCAGCTCTTCGGCCATCTTATCGATTGTGGTGAGCGGCACCTGCACGGTTTTGGTTTGACCTTCGGTCTTGAGCACGACGCTGTCTGCGGCTGAGTTGTTGGGATCGATGCGCAGGGTGAGAATCTCTTCTTTATCCCAGATTCCCTTGGGATAGACGATGACGCGGCCAGCTTCGATTTCGGTTTTGAAGTTGCGGCGGAGGCATTCGATGTTTTCCGGACCGGGTTCGATGGCGACCACGAGTTTCGCGCCCGCGTTCAAAGCGAAGCGCACGAAGACGCCAACGTTCGCGCCACCGTCGAGGACGATTTCGCCTTTGTGTACGCCCTGTTCGCCCTTGCCGTAGATCATCATTTCCTGTTCGGCGAGGTTGAAGGGGAGCACGTATTTGGATCCGTTGGGGATCCAGAACTGCCCGTAGGGGGTTTCCCAAAGTTCGAAGTTGTCTTCGGTTTTAAGCTTTTTGCTGGCTGCCAGGATCCGATCTTTGATGCCGCGTTCGTCCTCGAAGTGTTTGTGGATGTCGAGTGCGTTGCCGAGAGGGCAAGACCCGGCGCGTCCGAGTGCGACGAGGGTGGCGATACGGAACGGGGTGTAGTAAAGGAACCCGATGGCGCACAAACCGAGTGCGACGGCGAGCCTGATCAGGATTTTCACTCCTACAGGGTAGCGCTTCGATACAATCGCAAAGTTCTGCGATCCCAAAGGCCATGAAAAACGTCTACCCTGGAGGCGTATCTTCTCAACATGACTTTCAAAGCACTCTGGCTCTCGATGGCGGCTACCGCTGCGCTCTTTGCCGACGGACGCACCCTGTTCCGTTCTCCTACGGTGAGCAAGACTCACATTGTTTTTGTCTACGCCGATGATTTGTGGATCGTCGGACGGGCCGGCGGCGATGCTGTCCGGCTGACGAGCGGACAGGGTTCGGAAACGAATCCCGTGTTTTCGCCGGATGGATCGACGGTAGCCTTCGACGGCGAATATGATGGCAATCGCGATGTATTCGTGGTTCCGGCTGTGGGCGGAGTTCCCAAGCGGCTGACCTTTCATCCCGCGCCGGATAGCGTCGACGATTGGACGCCGGACGGCAAGCGGCTTCTCTTTCACAATTCGGGAACCTGGGTGGACAACAAGCCGCGCCTGTATACGGTGGATCTGAATGGCGCGTTTCCGATTGAGGTTCCGCTGCCTCTGGCGCTCGCGGGATCGTATTCGCCGGATGGTTCGCGGATGGCATATATGCCCTATGAACGGGCCGATGAAGCCTGGAAGCGATATCGCGGCGGACGGGCGACGACAATTTGGATTGCGAATCTTGCGGATTCAGCGGTGACGGCGGTTCCGCGCAAGGATTCGAACGATCATTCGCCGATGTGGGTGGGCAATCAGATTTACTTCCTATCGGACCGGGCTGGCGCTTATACGCTATTTTCTTACGATCCGGCATCGAACAAGGTCACGCAGTTGTTGGAGCCACAGTCGCTGGATATCAAGTCCGCGCGCGCTGACTCGACGGCGATCGCGTTTGAGCGGTTCGGCGAGATCCATCTCTACGATCTAAAGACCAGGAAGGAGCAGGCGATTCGCATCAAGTTGAATGGCGACATAGCCGGCGTGCGTCCCCGAATGGAGAAGGTGGCTGCGCGCATCGGCAATGTGTCGATCTCGCCAACCGGTGTTCGCGCGGCGGTGGAGGCTCGCGGCGATATCTATACGGTTCCGCTGGAAAAGGGCGATGTCCGCAACTTGACCTCGTCGAGCGGAGTGGCGGATCGAACGCCGGCATGGTCGCCGGACGGCAAGTGGATCGCGTACTTCTCGGATGAGAGCGGCGAGTACATGCTGCATGTTCGCGATCAGTTGGGTCGCAGTGATGTTCAAAAGTACACGCTGGAGGCGAAGCCCACGTTCTACTATCACCTGGAATGGTCGCCGGATTCGAAAAAGGTCAGCTATACGGACAAGAGGCATCAGGCTTGGTATCTGGAGTTGGAAAAGAAGACTCCTGTCAAGATTGCGACGGGCAACTATGAAGGCTCGCGCGATTCTTTGCGTCCCAAATGGTCGCCGGATAGCCAGTGGATCGTGTACAACCAGGATCTCAAAAGCCATCTCAGCGCGGTGTTTGTTTATTCGCTGGCGGATGGGAAATCGACACAGATCACGGATGGGATGAGCGACACGAGCAACGCGGTTTGGGACAAGAATGGCAAGTACCTTTACTTCATTTCGTCGACGGATGCGGGCCCTTCGCTAACGGGCTTGGACATGACGAGCAACAATCGTCCGGTGTCGGCGAACATTTATGTGGCCGTGCTGCGGAACACGGATCCTTCGCCGCTGGCTCCTGAGAGTGACGAGGAAAAAGTCACCGACGAGAAGAAAGCCGACGAGAAGAAAGCCGACGAGAAGAAGCCTGAAGACAAGAAGGCCGAAGAGGCGAAGAAGAACGAGGTCAAGATCGACTTCGAGGACATTGGCCAGCGCCTGATTCCGTTGCCGGTTCCGGCACGCAATTACAACGACCTTCAGGTGGCAAAGACGGGGATCCTGTTCTATCTGGAATTTCCCGTCGTGCAGGCCGCGTTTCGAGGGCTTGAAAGCGTGACGATGCATAAGTTCGATTTGTCGAAGCGCAAGTCTGAAGTCTTCACGCAGGGCGTTGGCGGATACGATGTTTCGGCCAACGGTGAGAAAGTGCTCCTTGCGGCGCAGGGTCCAAAGTTTTCCATTGTGGGCACGGGTACACCGGCCAAGCCGGGTGAGGGAACTCTGAAGATCGATCAGATGGAAACGCTGGTCGATCCGAGAGCGGAGTGGAGGCAGATGTTCAAAGAAGTGTGGCGCGTGGAACGCGACTTCTTCTACGATCCGAAGTTTCACGGGCTCGATCTGAAGGCTGCGGCAGAGCGTTATGAGCAGTATCTAACGAGTCTCGGCAGCCGCAGCGATCTGAACTACCTGTTCCGCGAGATGTTGGGTGAACTTTCTGTCGGCCACCTGTTTGTGGGCGGTGGCGATTCGACAGCGCAGGCAAAGAGGGTCCGCGGCGGATTGCTGGGTGCGGATTACAAACTCGAAAACGGCCGTTACCGCTTCGCGCGCGTTTACGAAGGCGATAACTGGAGCGCGCAGACTCGCGCGCCGTTGACACAGCCCGGCGTGAACGTCAAGACTGGCGAATATCTGTTGAAGGTCAATGGCGTGGATCTGCGCAATTCCGACAATGTCTACGCGCGTCTCGAAGGGACCGCGGGCAAGAGCGTGCTGCTCACGGTCGGTGCGAACGCCGATGGCTCGGATTCGCGTGAAGTGACCGTGGTTCCGACTGGCAACGAAGTACCGCTGCGCGAGATGGCCTGGGTCATGGACAATCACAAACGCGTGACCGAAGCGAGTGGTGGCAAGCTTGCCTATATGCATCTTCCGGATACGGCGGACGGCGGTTACCGCAACTTCAATCGCTATTATTTCTCGCAGAGTGACCGGCAGGGCGCGGTGATTGACGAGCGGTTCAATCACGGCGGACAGGCCGCCGATTACATCATCGATCACTTGCGGCGTCCGGTGTGGAACTACTGGACTTCGCGCGATGGCGAGGTGTACACGACGCCGGGTATGTTGATCAACGGGCCGAAAGTGATGCTGGCGAACGAATACTCGGGTTCCGGCGGCGATCTGTTGCCGTGGCTGTTCAAGCGGGCGAAGTTGGGTCCTGTGGTCGGCAAGCGGACATGGGGCGGGCTGGTTGGTATTGGCGGGTATCCTGTGCTGATGGATGGTGGTTCTGTGACTGCGCCGCACTTCGCGTTCTTCACGCCTGAGGGCAAGTGGGATGTGGAGAATCACGGCACCGATGTGGATGTGGATGTGGATCTGGATCCGAAGGCTTGGCGTGGAGGCCGGGATACGCAGTTGGAGAAGGCAATTGAGATCGCGATGGCGGAGCTGAAGAAGACGCCGCAGGTGAAGCCGAAGAAACCCGAGTATCCGAACTATCAGCCCACGAAGAGTCCTGTGGCGGCGACGGGTGGCGGTCAGTAAACTCGGGTGGGGCCTGTTGTTGCTGGCCTCCATTTGCTTTGCTGAGCTTCCGCGGATGGCTCGCCTTGGGGCTGCGTTCGTTGGCGACCAAGGCCGGGTGTTGGTGGATGGGGTTGCGCCGGGTTCGAACGCCGCTCGCGCGGGACTGGTTCGCGGCGACGTCGTGCTGGAGGCTGGCGGGGTGAAGGCTGAGCCGGTTGCTGCCTTTGTGCGTCCGCTACTGCGCCGTGTGGACGGCGACCAAGTGGAGTTCCGGATTCTGCGGGCAGGGAAGGAGTCTTTCTTGCGGTGAGTTATGCGGCACTGTTCGGCCATTCCGCGGGTGGAACGCTAGCTCCATTGGTAGCGCGGGATTTGAATGTTGCCGAGATCGCGGTGGCCGGCGCGATGGGCTCTAACTTTATTGAATACATTGTGGCGATGCGAGACCGCGAGCGTGCGCTCGAAGGTCGATCGAAGCAGGGGATCGCTCAGATGCATGCGGTTACGCAGGCGTGTCTGGCCCGATTGTTGGAACAGGGGCAGTCTCCGGACGCGATTGAGGCGGCCCATCCGGAATGCAAGAAGCAAGTGCGTTTTGATTCGCCGACGGCTTTTACCCGGCAGTGGCACCAGTTCGATCTTTCGGAGGCTTGGTCGCACGTGAAGGCTCCGGTGCTCGTGTTTTATGGAACCGGCGATTTCGTGACTTCGGAGTTTGAAAGCCAGACGTTGGTGGTGCGGGTCAATTCGATGGCGCAGCCAAAAAAGCCTCGCGCGAGATACCGTGCCCTGCCGATGGATCATGGATTTCTTGCTCACGAAGATCCGAAGTCGGCGTGGGAGGCAGAGCGGGGAAAGAGAACGCAAGCCTACATTTTGCATTCTATGATCGACGAACTGGTCAGCTTCTTTGGCGGGGCGAAATAGACTTAGTCTTGCCGTCATCGTACGAGATGGCGGTGGGGAGAGACTTGCGGTAGGGTCCCAGCATCGCCCATCTCATTGCGGTGAAGTGAAACGCCATGTCGATCACGAACTCGGCGATCCTCGCGCGTTTCGGCCGGAGGAATCTGACCAAGTCGGGTCAGCGGATCCGATGGTGAACTTCGTGTAAGCGCAGACGATGCTGCCTTCTTTGCGAGCTGCCTTCGTTTTTCCACTTTACAGGTTGTAAAACTTCGCGGCCGTATCTCCCAGGATTTTGAGACGGAAGTCCTCTTGCCGGGGTCCTAGGGCTTGGGTGAACGCAGCGAGTACTTCCTTCCAGGATCCGGCTAGGAGGCATACCGGCCAGTCGGATCCAAACATCAGCCTGTCGGGGCCAAAGAGGTTTACGACGTGTTGGACGTAGGGCCTTAGATCTTCTGATTTCCAGGAATCATGCTTGGCCTCGGTGATCATCCCGCTGAGTTTGACGTGGACACTCGGGATTTTTGCGATGCGTTCCATGTTTTGAGCCCAACCGTCGAAGATCCGGTCTGCGATACAGGGTTTCGCAATATGGTCGATCACCATGCGCAAACTCGGGAGCTTTTCGGCAAGCGGTTCGACAATGTGCATGTGCGGGACCTTCAACAACAGGTCATACGGGATGTTGCGGCGTGCGAGTTCGCGAAGGCCGCCGATGACATTCTCGCGAAGCCCCCAGTCGACGTCCGGTTCGTCGTGCAGGATGTGGCGGATGCCCTTGAATTTGGGATCCTTTTGCAGGCGATCGAGGGTAAGGCCGAGATCGGGACTGGTGAGATCCGCCCAAGCGACGACGCCGAGGATGGAGGGGTGGCGGGAGGCGATGTCGAGGATCCAAGCGGCCTCGCGAGGATCATGGCTGGCCTGAACGAAGACGCTACCGTCGAAGTTGTTGCGTTCGAGAATAGGCTCGAGATCTTGGGGTAGGTAAGTACGGGAAAGCACCGGATGATCCTTGGGCATCCAGAGGTAATCGAGCTTGTTAGGGTCCCAGTAATGCTGATGAGCGTCAATCCGCATGTGAAGAGTGTCTCATATGACTGTCTAGGGGAAATGGGGGGAAGAAAAGACACTTAGTACCTATCTCGCACGCGGGGGCTATCCGATCACCCTAATGTGGGGGAATTGTAGGGCGAATGCTCTGCCTCCACCTACAAAGACCTGAACAAACATGAGCATCTCACTATTTGCATTCGAATCGCAGCCAATCGCTGTTCGCGGACTTCGGGCCCTGGCCGATGAGGAGAACGAGATTTCGTTTGCCGGATCGGCGGCGAGTTCCACCGAGTCACTCGACCGAATGAGAGAGATTCCGTCCGATATCGTACTGGTGGATCAGAGCGCCGGGCTGCGGACCGCCTTGCAGTTTGTGTCCGATCTGCGGCAGATTGCGCCGCGGTCGAACGCGATTCTGTGGGTGCACGAGCAATCGGAAATCGATGGCTTCCGGGCGATCCAAATGGGCGTGCGTGCCGTATTGCGGAAGACGGTGGCGCTGGAGACGCTGATGGACTGTGTGCGCACCGTTGCCTCCGGCAATATCTGGATGGAGCAGTCGGCCGATGTCAATAGCCATTCGGGGCTGCGCCCGACACCGAAGCTGACGCCTCGCGAACGAGAGATTGCGGGTTGTGTTTGCAAGGGGATGCGGAATCGTGAGATCGCCGAGCGCCTCACGATTACGCCAGGAACGGTGAAAGTGCATCTGATGCACATCTTTGAGAAGACCGGCGTGAAAGATCGCTTTGAGTTGGCGATCCATGGTCGTCGGCTGATGGGGTTGGATGGTCCGGATGGTGCTGCCTCGCTGGTTTTGGAGTCGGAAACGACTCGAGTTGCGTAAGATCTGCCACCAGACCTAAAGGAAACGGCATCCTCAAACGAATGATGAGTAGACCCGAAGTACTGGTGTCTAACCCAAGGCATTTGCGGATGAGTTCAAAACAGGAAAATTCGATGTTTGCCGGTGAGATTCATCGGGATGGAGCGGTCGAGCAGCAACTCCATGCGCTCTCGTCGTCCGTAGGCATCTCGAACTCGCCAAAGGCCGTACCAAAGACGGCTTGGTGGAAGCCGAGTTTCGCGGATATCTTCGTGGTGGCGCTGGTGGTCTGGACTTTTGCGTCCGGGCCTCATGGCTGGGCAAGCTTGCTCGCTGACGGCGATGCCGGATGGCATATTCGGGTTGGGGAGATGATTCTCGATTCAGGGTCTGTTCCCCGGATTGATCCCTTTTCGTTTTCGAAATCTGGGCAGCCGTGGTTTGCGTGGGAATGGCTTTCAGACGTGGGTATGGCCCTATTGCATCGAGCGGCGGGTCTGAAGGCCCTCGTCTGGTTTTCCGCTGTACTGATCGCCGCGTTTGCAGGCGTCGTTCTGCGTTACATGATGTGGAAAGGTTCGAACGCGATTGTGGCGTTGACCCTGACCCTGATCGCTGTTGGTGCTTGTTCCATTCACTTCCTCGCTCGCCCCCACTTGACCACTCTCCTACTGATACCCATCACCGCCTGGATGGTCGAATCCGATCGTTTGCGGCCCAATTGGCGATTGTGGCTCCTGGTTCCCATCTTTGCGGTTTGGACCAACTTGCATGGCGGTTTCATCGCCGGGCTGTTGCTGTTGGGGGCCGCCGCGGCGGGCACTGCGATCGAGAGCCTTTGGAGCCGCGACTTCACCTTTGGACAAGCCCGCCGGTATGGGTTGTTGACCCTCGCCTGCGCGGTGATAACGGTCGTGAATCCGTACGGGATTGAATTGCACAAACATGTCTTTGCCTATCTTCGATCGGACTGGATCCGGGATGCGGTGCAGGAGTTTCAATCCCCTTCTTTCCGTGGCGAGAGCGCTATGCAATTTGAAGGTTTGATGATTCTTGGCCTTTTTGCGGCCGCCTATTTGATTGCCCAACGGAGAGTGGTCGAGACGCTTTGGATCGTGGGTCTGGCGCACATGGCGCTCGGTTCGCAGCGTCACATTACGATCTATTCCGCCGTTGCCGCTCCGATTGTGGCGCTGATGCTGACGTCCTGGTGGCGTGCATTCTCCGCAGGGACGCCGCGCAAAAGCGTTCCAGGGATTCTCAACCAGATGTCCATCGATTTGGCTCCCGCATTCTCGAGGAACTCGTTTTGGGGACCGTTGTTCTTTGCCTCCCTGTTTGCCATGGGCGCGCCGCTGTTGCGCTGGCCGACCGACTTCACCGATGTGATGTTTCCAGTGGAATTGCTACAGAAGCATCGTGTCCGGATTGAGCGTTCCCGGGTGCTTACCACCGATCAATGGGGGGACTACTTGCTCTATCACAACTATCCCCGCCAGAAAGTGTTTGTGGACGGCCGGAGTGACTTCTACGGTCCGGAACTGGGGAAAGAGTATGTCCGCCTATTGAATGGGCAGTACGACTGGGAAAAGATCCTGGCGAAACATGGATTCGATTTAGTAGTCGCGCCTGTGGAGTGGCCGCTAACGTCTTTGTTGAAACGGGATGCTGGCTGGAAAGTGTTGGAAGACAACGGGAAAGCGATCGTTTTCGAGAAAGTGGCAGCCGGAGCAGGACTGGGGTCCGGGAACAAAGGTTCTACGGTTCTCCATCGAATCGACAACAAAGGCTAATGAAAAGACCGCAACTAGCCGAAATTCTTAGAAGGGAGCCCTCGAATGGAGATGGGTAAGATTGACACACGAACGGTCAGCGCGAATACGGACAAAGTATCGCCGCGTCGTGTGCCTGCCTCTTCGGGAATGGGTTCACGGTTGCCGCTTGAGTGGATGGACAGTACCTCCTGGCGGCTGCCGTCGGGCAAGGCCCTTGCGGAATTTGCGCTGCAGGCGGGTTTCTTGGCTCCGCTGATGTTGGCCAAGCCGCGGTGGAATGGTAAGCCGGGCAAGAAGGGTAAGGCATAGAGATACCGATGGTTTGGAATCCACAAATTGCTCTCGCGGTCTTCATCGGGCTTACGGCTATGGTGGAGGATCTACTTCGTCGGGAGATTCCGAACTGGATTCCGGTGACCGCTCTGGTAGGAGGTCTTACGGTATCGGTCTGGATGTCCGGTTGGTCGGGATTGGGGTCGTCTCTCTTGGGTTCGTTGTTGGGGTTCGTGGTGTTTCTCCTCTTCTACATCCTTGGTGGGATGGGCGGAGGCGATGTGAAACTGATGGGCGGTTTGGGGGCGGTTCTCGGTGCGAACCGGGTTCTGGAGGCCGCATTGTGGACTGCTGGTCTGGGCGGCATCCTTGCGGCGTTGGCGGTAGGGTACTCGGCGCTCCAAGGTAGAAAAACTCAAGCCGTATCGGGTGAAAAGAAGTCGTCGCTGCATATTCCGTATGCTCCGGCGATTGCGCTGGGTGCCTGGTTGGCACTGGTGCCGCGGGGTTAGTTCGGAAAATGATCAAAATCTTTTGGGTAAAACAGTCAAACCTGGCTGGAGGACTGGAGTAAGGTATGGATCGCAGATTTCTAACAGTTCTAGGCGTAAGCCTTGTGTTTGCGCTTGTCGTGTCGAGCATCTTTTACCAGATCAACGCCCGTGCTGGCGGTGGTGGCGCGCTTAGAGCACAGACTCCACAGGATCTGAAAGATGTCGTGGTTGCCGCCCGGCCCTTAAGCGTCGGAGTCACGGTGAAGCCCGGCGACATTAAGTATGTCAAGATCTCGGCCGAAGCCTTCCCTAAGGGAGCGTTCTCGAAAGACACCGACGTGTTGGATCGTCCTGTGGCAAGCAACATCCTTGCCGATGAGCCGGTGCTCGAAGGGCGTCTCGCTTCGCGGGGCGCGGGCGTGGGTCTCGCGCCGATCATTCCACCGGGAATGAGAGGCGTGACGGTTCGGGTCAATGACGTCACCGGTGTGGCGGGCTTCGTTCTACCCAATATGCGCGTGGACGTGCTGGTGACCGGTCGCCCGCCCAACGGAGAAAACACCGTCACCCAGACTGTTCTGCAGAACGTTCTGGTGTTGTCTGCGGGGCAGAACCTCCAAGCGGATGCCCGGGGGCAGGCTATCAGCGCGCCGACGGTAACGCTACTTGCCGATCCCAAGCAGGCGGAGGTCCTGACCTTGGCCAATTCGGAGGGTCATATTCAGTTGATTCTGCGCAATGGCAGCGATCAGGACATCACGATTACCCCTGGGCGCAAGGTCCAGGATCTGTTCAAGACCGGCGGCTTTAAGACGTCGCCTTCGATAAACGCAAATGGCTACCGTCCTTCCTCGGATGACGAAGCGGAAGTCCCACGTCCACGGCGGCGGCCGCGCCCGGTTCAGACAGCGGCAGCGCCGGCGGCACCTGCCCCAGCAGTTGCGGCACCCCCGCCCCCCGCGCCGCCCGATCAGGTTGTGATGATTCGCGGAGTAACTAAAACTGTGGAAGTCGTTCGCCCGAGTTCCGGGCAGTAGTTGAAGGCGCAGAGATAAGGAGCGGGAGAGAGTATGAAAAGCAAGATTTCGATATTCGCCATAAGCAGCGTCGTTGCGCTTATGGCTCCTCAAGCCTTGGCGCAAGGCGCCGGAGCGGAAGATCTGCGATTGACGATCGGAAAGAGCGTTGTCATTGACTTCGCGTCCGATATCCGCCAGATTTCCACGAGCAATCCTGAAATCGTCGACGCGAGCCCGATCACAACCCGGGAAGTGCTTTTGCACGGCAAAGGTTTTGGTTCGGCCACGATGGTGGTTTGGAACAAAGCGGGCCAACGATCCTTTTACAACATCTCGGTGGAGTTGAATCAGGATGGGGTTCGCAAGTTGATCAAGGACACCTTTCCGAATGAGGACATTCAGCTTGCCTCATCCAGGGATTCGCTTTCGTTGAGCGGAACGGTGAGTAGCCCGGCCATCGCGGAACGAGTCGCGGCACTGTCCGCTGGCTTTGCGAAAACGGTAATCAACAATCTCACTGCCGCGACACCCGTCGAAAAACAGATTCTCTTGAGGGTGAAGTTTGCCGAGTTGGATCGCAATGCTGGTGCTCAGTATGGGGTGAATATCCTTTCCAGCGGAGCGGCGGGTGGCACGATTGGGAGAACTACCACCGGAATGTTCGGCTCGCCCGGTATCGCAGCGGTAGGTCCCACACCTCCCGGCGGTGGCGTGAATCCCGCGTCGCAATTTACGATTAGCGATGCTTTGACGATCTTCGCTTTCCGTCCCGACCTCAATCTCGGAGCTTTCGTCAAGGCGCTCCAGACCCGAGGTGTCCTGCAGATTCTTGCGGAACCGAATCTGGTTGCGTCGAATGGAAAGGAAGCTGCGTTTCTGGTTGGCGGTGAGTTTCCGGTACCGGTGCTGCAGGGTGGTTCCAGCGCGGCATCGGTGACGGTGCAGTTCAAAGAGTTCGGTATTCGTTTGCGTTTTACTCCAACGGTGACTGCGAATAAGACGATTAAGATTGACTTGGTTCAAGAAGTGTCGTCCATCGATCTTGCCCAGGGTGTCAGTTTCAATGGCTTTACGATCCCAGCATTGTCGACCCGACGCACTCAAACCGGCATTGAGCTCGGTGAAGGGCAGACATTCGTGGTTTCGGGTCTGATCGACAACCGGGATATCGAGCGTTTGTCCAGAGTTCCCGGCCTTGGCTCCATTCCGATTTTAGGAGCTCTCTTTAAGAGCAAAGATGTTCAGAAGTCTCTTTCCGAACTAATCGTGATGGTGACTCCGGAGATTACGAATCCGATCAATGCGGGAGAACCGAGACCAATGTTGGACTTCCCGAACGAATTCCTGGTGCCTTTGAAGAATACAGGTGTGCCCCGAATGGTCTCAAGTTCCGCTCCGGTGGGCGCCTCTGCTGTCTCGGGCGCAGCCACGGGTGGTCCGTCGAATCAGGGAACCGTCAGCGGAAAGAAGAGCAACAAGTAACCCGCAGTTCGATTGTGGACCACTTGGGCAAGAATATGAATTGGAAAAGTCAAGGAAGTGCGACGGAAATCACCGCGCTGCTGATCACAGCCAACGATCAACTCAGCCGCGATTTTCAGGAAACGCTGGTCACAGCGCGGACTTTCCAAATCGTCGGGGAGATTTCTGGTTATCCTACGGAGCAGGTCCTCGAGATGCGTCTCAATCAGACGCAACCGCAGGCAATCCTCGTCGATCTGGCATCGGATCTCGAAAAGGCGACTGAGACCATTCAAGTCCTCGTCGGTATGGGCCGCGATCTATTCATCATTGGCCTGCACACAAACAACGATTCGTCGGCGATCTTGCGATCACTGCGGGCTGGTGCCACCGAGTTTTTGTATGCGCCGTTTGATCCAGAGGTACAGCGGGAGGCTATGGCCAGGTTGGTTCGGTTGCGGCAACCCGCACTGAGTGAGACTGGCCTCGATCGGGAGATTTCAGGGACCATTCAGGTATTCGCAAGTGCGAAACCTGGAGCGGGATCTTCGACCATAGCGGCCCAAACTGCATTCGCGATTCGACGGGCAACCAATGCGAGAGTTCTACTGGCGGATTTCGATCTTATGGGAGGCGCGATCGGTTTCTACCTGAAACTGGATCATCGTTGCTCATTGCTCGAAGCCCTGCAGCACGCCGAGCATCTAGATCCGAGCGGATGGAACTCGATTACGGCAAAGTGCGGCGGCGTGGATGTTTTACCTGCTCCCCTTGCTCCTTACACCCGGGGAATCGATGGGAACCGGCTGTCGCTGGTGCTCGAATCCTCCCGGCACGCGTACGACTACGTGATTGTCGACCTGCCGATGATTTTCAACCGGATCAGCATGATGTCCGCTTCTCAGGCTGACCGGGCCTTTCTTGTGACCTCTTCAGAGCTTCCGAGTCTCCACTTGGCTCGCAAATCGGTGGCTTTGCTGGAGCAGATCGGACTTCCCAAGGAGCGAGTGCAAATGCTTGTGAACCGAAGTAGTCGGCGCGACGGAATCGGAGTCGCAGATTTGGAAAAGCTCTTCAATTGCCCGGTGTTCGCCAGTCTTCCGAACGACTATTTCTCGCTCCATCGCGTAATCACGCTCGGACAGCCTCTCGGCCCTGAAGGCGAGCTTGGAAAGGCCTTTGAAAACCTGGCGGCCAAGATGTTGGGGCAAGTCCAATCGGCGGGAAACAGCAAGAGGAATGGCGCGCTCGAATCTGGAGCGCGTCCCGCAATGTCCGTCTCTCAAGGGTAGTTTCGTAACTCAGAATAGGCATCATTCATGTTCACCCCACTCGAACAGAACAAAGCGAATCAAATCAGCTGGGAGCAGCGTCTTCTCAAGAACTCCGGCCGGGTCAAGTCCAGCTTGAAGCCCGAGTATCAGGAGTTGAAATTCACCCTCCATCGCAAGTTGGTGGACAAGATCAATCTGGAAGCACTGGCAACGATCGATAACCAACGGGTGCGTGGTGAAGTGCGCCAGGCTTTGATTCAGCTGATCGACAGCGAACCAACGCTGCTCAGCTCGATCGAGAAACAACAGATTAGTGACGAGGTTCTCGACGAAGTTTTTGGGTTGGGACCGCTGGAGCCACTTCTGCAGGATCCGACCATCTCGGACATTCTGGTCAATGGTCACAAGCAGGTTTACGTCGAACGCAAGGGCTTGTTGGAGCTAACAAACGTTTCCTTCCGCGACGATCAGCATTTGCTGCGAATCATCGACAAGATCGTTTCCCAGGTCGGACGCCGAGTCGACGAATCGACGCCCATGGTGGATGCTCGACTTCTGGATGGATCCCGTGTCAACGCCATCATCCCACCGCTGGCGGTCGATGGACCGCTACTCTCGATTCGCCGCTTTAGCCAGGACAAACTCTTGCCTCACGATCTGGTCGAACGTCGGGCGATGACGTCCGGAATGATGGAACTCCTGGAAGCCGCCGTTAAGGCGCACATGAATATCATCATTGCTGGCGGCACCGGTGCAGGCAAGACGACCCTTCTGAACGCGATGTCGTTCTTCATCTCGCCCAAAGAGCGAATTGTCACGATCGAAGACGCGGCGGAATTGCAGTTGAAGCAGCCCCACGTGGCGCGACTCGAAACACGGCCTGCGAATCTTGAAGGCAATGGCGCGGTTCGCCAACGCGAATTGCTGATGAACAGCTTGCGTATGCGTCCTGATCGAATCGTCGTCGGCGAAGTCCGTGGTGAAGAGGCCTTGGATATGTTGCAAGCGATGAACACCGGTCACGATGGATCGCTGACTACAGTCCACGCCAACTCTCCTCGCGACGCCGTTTCCCGTCTTGAAGTGATGGTTTCGTTGGCGAACTCCAACATGCAGTTGACTTCGATCCGGCAGCAGATCGCCAGTGCGGTGAACTTACTGGTGCAGGCCTCGCGTTTGAGCGACGGCAGCCGCAGAGTGGTCAGTATTACCGAAGTCACGGGGATGGAAGGTGAGGTTGTCACCTTGCAGGATCTCTTTGTGTTTGAAAAGCGAGGGTTGAATCCTGACGGACGAGTGGTGGGCCGTTTCGCGGCGACCGGAATCCGGCCGAAGTTTTACGAGAAGTTACTGGCCGCGGGAATTCGTCTGCGACCGGACCTCTTCGATGAGGTAGTGGAAATCTGATGTTCGTCCGATAGAAGTGCATAGGCAAGGCGTAAGGCCGAACCTGACAGTCGAAGAAAGGTAGCCGAGAGGAAGTTGTTCAGGAGAATGAAATGCTACTGTTTGTAGGCATACTATTGCTGGTTTGGCTGTCCGCGATGGCGGTATGGTGGGTCTTATCCGGCATGCTTCGATCTGCGGACTTCTCGAAGGTCAAAGACCGGCTGACGGGCAAGGAGAAGAAGAAGTCGGCCAAAACGAAGGCATCGGCGAAACCCAAACACCTTTTGCGGCGAGAATTGGTGGGCGGTCGACTGGTCGATATGCTGAAGCGTTATGAACTGCTCAGCAAACTGCAGATCCTGATTGACCAAGCCGGATTGCGCTGGAACCCGCTGAAAACGATTCAAGGCTGTTGCGCCATGTTCGTGGGCGGATTCGCAGTGAGCTGGCTGGTATTGCCTTCTCAGGGGCGTATTGCCGCTTATCTGATCGGGGCAGTTTTCGCCAGCCTCCCGATTTTGTACATCCGCAGGTCACGCAACAAGCGGCTGCACCGCTTTGAGGAGCTATTTCCGGAAAGCCTGGAGTTCGTGGCGCGATCCATGAGAGCGGGTCATGCCTTTAGCGTTTCCTTGGAAATGATTCATCGGGAGTTTCAAGAGCCAATCGCTGGCGAGTTTCGACGTTCGTTCGAGGAGCACAACCTCGGTCTGCCATTGGATGTTGCCCTGCAGAAAATGGCCAAGCGGGTTCCTTCTCTCGACGTTCACTTCTTCGTCTCCGCTGTACTGTTGCAGAAGCGTACGGGTGGAAATCTCGCGGAAATCCTTGACAAGCTTGCCTACGTGATTCGAGAGCGCTTCAAACTGCGTGGCAGGATTCGCGCCATTAGTGCGCACGGAAAAATGACCGGGACAGCCCTGACTTGTATACCGATCGGTGTGGCTTTGCTTATGTTCTGGGTCAATCCGGAGTACGTGAGGTTTTTTTTCACGGACGAGATTGGCAATTTCATGATGGGCGGCGCGATAGCTTTGCAGGTCATCGGCTACTTGATCATGCAGAAGATTGTGAATATCGATGTCAACTAGGTGGAGTGTGACTGAAATGGAGCCAAGTTCATGTCTTTCTTAATGCCACTGATCGTGTTCATCGCGGCTGCAGTCGCGGGGTCTTTGATCGGTCTGAAGTTTTGGATCCGGCCCAAAGAGGCGATCGAGCGTGTGACTGGTGTGGGCGTGGTCGAGCCGGAAGAGGCTCCCGTCCATCCAAGTCTCATCTTTCGGGATGTTCTCCAGAAACTGGGTAACCTGATTCCGGCGTCTCCCAAGGATGTAACCGTCATGCAGCGCCGCATGATCCGGGCGGGCATCCGCAATCCGGCGGCGCTGAAGTATTTGTATGGAGCGAAGTTGGCGCTAGCCGTGGCGATTCCGGTGTTTGTGACCATTCTGGTCGCCGGCACGGATTGGGATCCAGCCAACAAGTTTGTGGTGATTGCCGGGGCTGGTGCGATTGGTTTTTTCGGTCCCAACGAGTACGTGAATCTGAAGGCGAAGAAGCGGCAGAAAGAGATTTCACGGGGACTTCCGAATTCGCTCGATCTCATGGTTGTTTGCGTGGAGTCAGGACTTGGTCTGGATCAGGCGATTCTCCAGGTTTCGAAGGAACTCGAACACGCGCATCCAGACATCAGTGAGGAGTTCGCGCTGGTCAACCTGGAACTGAAAGCGGGAAAACGACGGGTGGAAGCGTTGCGCAATCTATCGGAACGCACCGCCTCGGACGATCTTAAGAAATTAGTAGCGGTACTCATCCAAGCCGACCGGTTTGGAACGGGAGTTGCTCAAAGCTTGCGGGCCCACTCGGATTTCATGCGAGTGCAGGCCAAGCAAATCGCCGAGGAGAAGGCAGCCAAGCTCGGCGTCAAGCTGGTGTTTCCGATCTTTTTCTGTATTCTGCCGTCGTTGTTCGTTGTGACGGTGGGACCGGTGGTTGTCAAGATCATTCGGGAGTTAATCCCGATGATGAATGGTATCTAAGAGCGCGGTTCGCCAGCCGGGGCGGCGTCCACTCGAAGGACGCGGATCTCGAGCGGCGAGAAAGGAGAGACGAAGATGGATAGCGGAATGGTTCGCATCGTCTGCGCAGTGATGGCGATCCTGTTTCTCGGGATTATCGTGTTGCGGCGCAAGAAGAACGCGGACGAATAGCAATAGCGGCCGGTCTAGGTCGGGAGCGTCAGCTACCGCCAGCGTGACGTCATAGACCGGCTCATACTACCGAATGAATTCGTAGCGATAGGACGGTCCCATCGGACTTGCCAGCGTTACGGCAACCATGTAATTGAGAAGTTGACGAGTTAAATCAGTTGACCCAAAGACAAAGAAGTGGAGTGAGTATGAATACGAAGCCTTTCATTCGCGTGCTCGTGGCCCTTGCCGCTCTCGCCGGTTCGCTCGGCGCAGGCACCCTTGGCCGCGTCGTACCTATTGGAGGCCAGGGCGCGGATCTCGCACTCGACGAGTCGAGAGGCGTTCTGTACATCGCCAACTATACGGCGAATCGGATCGAGGTGATGTCCCTGGCCAACCGTACGATCCAGACATCGATTAACGTGCCAGCGCAGCCGAGCTCACTTGCACTGTCTCCAGACGGCCGGTACCTTGTGATTGCTCACTTTGGGAATTTTGCGGCTCCCGCGAGTTCCGCGAATGGTCTTACGGTGATTGAGTTGGAAACCAACTCCCGCCAGACCTTTGCGATGGGTACGGCACCTCTTGGCGTTGCGTTCGGCTTGGACAACCAAGCCTTGGTCGTGACCACTCAGGAATTTATCCTCTTCGATCCCGTTTCGGGCACTACCCAAGTGATCGCCACATTGGCGGACTTGGCGGCGAAGACCTTGCCTCAGCCTGCCGCGTCCTTTCCCACCAATATCGTTTCTTCGAGCGTCAGTGCTTCGGGCGATGGGCTTTGGATTTGGGGATTCGGCGACAACCTCGTTTTTCGCTATGACGTCACCAATCGGGTGATGAATCATTTCTACTACACCTCGGCTCCGCCCCTGGGACCTCGCGCGGTGAGCGTCAGCCGTGACGGTCGGCGCGCCGCTTTGGGTTGGACCATTCTCGGTGTAGAGACCTTCCAGTCTTCTTCGTCCCTGGGTCTGGCTGAATATGCCAACCCGGCTGGAAATTTGACTACTGGCTCAGTTCTAATCGACTCTGGTCGGGGGCTGGTTTACGGTCAGGTTGCGGCCAAAGCGACCAACACGACGGCTACGACGACGGCTCCGGTTCTCCATGTCGGGGATTGGGACAACCTGACGACCCGTGAACAAATTCAGCTTCCAGAGAACTTTGCCGGTAAGAGCGTCTTGTCTTCGGACGGTATCACGATGTACGGGATTTCCGACAGCGGTGTGATGATTCTTCCGATCGGCGATCTGGATCGCCAGCCCCGTGTTCGTGCCTTACAGGAAGACATAGCGTTTCGTGGTAATTTTTGTGCACGAACTCTTCCCTCTCAACAGTTGACGATTGTCGATCCGAGCGGTGGCAACACCCCGTTCACTCTTTCTGTTGAAGGAAGTGGGCTCCGGCTAAGTCAGAGTTCCGGCGTCACGCCTGCCACCATTCAGGTGAGTGTGGATTCGGCCGCCATCCAAAACCAGAAGGGCACTTCCACAGCCACAATTAAGATCACGTCCGTGGCAGCGGTGAATGTTCCCGAGTCCGTTCGCGTTCTGATCAACAACAAGGAACCTGACCAGCGCGGGACGTTCGTCAATATCCCCGGGAAACTGGTTGATCTCGTAGCGGACCCCGTGCGGGATCGTTTCTATGTGCTTCGCCAGGACAAGAATCAAGTATTGGTCTACGACGGTGCGAACAGCACTCGCGTCGCCACACTCCGAACCTGCACCCAGCCGATGAGCATGGCCGTTACTTTCGATCGTCAGTTCCTGCTTGTGGGGTGTGATCGGTCGCAATTCCTTAGTGTGTTCGACCTGGAGACACTTGAGCCTACGAAGATGATTCCCACTGGGCCCAACTATATCCAGTCGATCGCGACCTCGAACCGGAAGATCCTGGCCACGACCAGAAACGCTTCTGGTGGCGACCATGGAGTATTGAGTATCGACGTTCCCACGCGATCGAGTACTCGTCTCCCCAGCCTGGGCATCTTTGAAAACAGGCTGACCTTGAATACGGTTGTGGCCGGATCGCCGAATGGCTCGACGATTCTGTTTGCGTCAGCCGATGGCAATCTGATGCTCTACGACGCTAATGTCGATTCGTTCACGATTTCCCGAAAGGATTTTACGACCCTCAGCGGATCGTTCGCGGCCTCTAGCTTCGACCAGTATGTTGTTGGCAACCACCTGCTGAATCGGTCGTTGGTTCGTGTCTCGACCTTTGAGACCAGCTCAGGGCAGTCTTCAGGATTCGCGTTCGTCGACGACCAAGGGTTTCGCACAACTGCGGCGAATTCTGCAGCACCTGGTGTTATCCAGCGCGTCACCAGTTCCAGTAGTCCAAGTACTGGTGCCGTGGTTCGTTCCTCCACCCGCTTGACCGAGGCTCCGCTTCTCGGTTCGACGGGCGCAGCCTTTACCCGCACGATCGCTCCCATGTACTCTCGAAACGCCATCGTCAATCTGACAACTTCTGGTTTCACGGTACTGCCTTGGACCTACGACGATTCGGTCGCGCCGCCTCGTCTTTCACGAGTCGTCAATGCTGCCGATCAAACCGGAGCGGTCGCTCCCGGCGGTTTGGTGACGATCCAGGGTTCGAATCTGAGCCCTGTCAATGTCGCGAGCAGCGAGAAACCGCTCCCAACGGCACTTGGCGAAAGCTGCCTGACTGTCAATGGTCTGCCGCTGCCGGTGTTGTTTGTCTCTCCGACGCAAATCAATGCGCAATTGCCGTTCCAGGCGACTGGCAATGTCGCCATGGTGCTTCGTACTCCGGGTGGTGTAAGCGATACCTATAACCTCACGATCCAGCCCCAGGCCCCGAGCGTATTCCGCACGGCGCTACCCGGTTCCGAAGATGAAGTGCCCAATGTGGTCCGGGTTGCCAACAGCCTACCGGTCACGGATTCGAATCCCGTCCATCGCAACGATACGTTGACGATCTATCTGACTGGCATGGGACAGACCAATCCTCCCGTGGACAATGGAATGCCCGCGCCATCGGATCCGATTGCAAGGCCTCTCGTCGCTCCGACGATTCGCTTCGGAGGCGTGAACATCCCGGTTTCGTCCGCTGGTTTGACTCCGGGTGAAGTTGGCATCTATCAAATTACGGTGAACATTCCGCGCAGTGTGCCCTTGGGACTTTCGATTCCCTTTGAGATTCGCCAGGGCTCCAACGCAACGACAGTCAACCTGCGAGTCGTTGAGTAAGAGTCTTGACTGAGTCGCAGGAGCTTCGGCAAGGGTCGAGGCCTCCTGCGAGTTTGTGAATTGCAGGTGAAACAAGAAGGAAACATATGACGAAGCGAGTAGTGTGTTTGTTCTCCGCGCTCCTGGCCACGGCCTCAACTGCCTGGTGTCAGAAGTGGGAATTCGGCGGTGCGGTTGGCGGCGGTTTCTACACGTCGCAAACTGTTGTCAACTCCGCTGCGGGAAATGGAACCGCCAAGATCGGCGCCGGAATGTCGGCGGCAGCTTGGCTTGCGAACAGTACTTCCGATCGCTGGGGTGGCGAACTCCGTTACGATTTTCAGCGGGGTGCCTTGGGACTGAGGTCGGGTAGTGCGTCGGCCTCATTCGGCGCGATCTCCCACGCAATTCACTATGACGTTCACTTGCACTTTGCCCCTCGCGAGGCCGCTCTCCGGCCCTTTGTGTCTTTCGGTGGTGGCATGAAGATGTTTCAGGGAACCGGTCAGGAGGTTGTCATCCAACCCCTGAGCCGCATTGCTCTTCTGACCAAAACCATGGACGTTCGTCCGGTTGTGAGCGTGGGTGTTGGCGTGAAGGCTCGTTTGAGTGAGCGCTGGAATCTACGGGCAGGGGTGTGGGACTTCTTCACGCCTTTCCCGAACAAGGTCATCACCCCGAATGTGGGTTCGAGCGTTGGTGGTTGGATGCATGATTTCGTGCCGATGGTTGGTATCAGCTACTTGTTCTAAAACTGCACAGGCTGGTCAATTCGAATGCCGCGGTGGAACCTTTCACCGCGGCGTTGCCGGTTCCGATCTCGGGTCGCCGATTTTGCGGTTCACCTAAGGAGTTTGGTAAAGGACGATATTGTCGATCTCACTGCCTACTTCAAATAGAACAACCTCGATATGAACGGGGAAGACAACGGGTTTAACGCTCGCGTGCACGATTATCCCATTTCGGAGTAGCGTCGCCTTTCCGTTTCGGATCTCGATCCGAAATTTTTCTCCTACAGCGACTGGTCCGCCGAGAGCGCCGAGCCCGAAGTAGCGGTCGTCCTCTCTGGCGTCGATGCCACCCATACCCCAGAACTTGAAGGCGTGGTCAATGAGGGCGTAGTTGGGCACCGCGGCGACATTGGTGAGGCCGAAGTAGCGGATGGAGGTACTGGCATTCGCCGTGAACTCCACGTATCCGTTGCCAGTGAGTTCCTGCACAGATCGTGCACCCTGTGGGCAACCGTTGCAGAAATCGGTCTTGCGTATCTTCGTTCCGGAGATGGCGGCTCCCCAGGAGGGATTCGACCACGTAACGGGTACGGAGATCGGTGCGTTTATGGGCGCGACCGGTGCGAAGGGTGCGAAGTAAGTCACGTTCGAAAGCGAGTCGCCAACAGCAGTCAGGCTTGCTTCCGCATGCAACGGGAAAGTGGGTATTCTCGCGCTGGAAAAGAAACTGACGCCATTTTTGGAATACTTCACTGCTTGATTCTCAATGACGATTCGGACACGATCGCCGATGGCGACTGGTTGAAAAGCGACGAGGCGGTCGTCCTCGCGAACTTCCAAGCCAAAGAGTCCGGTGACCTTGAATGCGAAGTCGATTTGCGAGCCATTCGGGGCGGAATCGGCATTGGTCAATCCGAAGAATCGGGTTGTGTTTCGTCCATCGATCACGAATTCGATCCAACCGTCGCCTGCCCATTCCTGCTGCGAACGGGCTCCAGCGGGACAGGTTCCACAAAAATCGACCTTCGAGATTACGGCTCCGTTTTGCGACACCCCTGCGCCAAGGGTTGGATTGACCCAGGTGACGTTGGAAAAGCTTGCGGAGTTTCCACCCGATCCGGAACCCGAGTTGTATCCGCTCCCCGCTTGGGCAAGTTCGATTCTCGCAATGTCGGCGCCAATGTCGGTAGAGTCACTTGCCAGGGCTTTGAATGGACTCGTTGGTGCGAGCCGGTAATCGCCGGCAATGCGGTTGGTGAAACCAACTCCCTCCCAATTGGACGCAATCAACGTTTGCCTTGTCGGATCACAGGCGGAGTTGGGTGTCGAACAGCCGGATGGGTAGAGTGCAGCTAGTCCGGTATCGGTTCTGTACTGGTCGGAATACTCGGAATTGTTGACGACCAGATTTCGCTTCCATTCCTTGATGCCGGTTACAGAGTTGTCGAACTCGACCGCGCCCTCATTGGCGGCAGACGAACGAAACACACCATAGGCACCACGTTCGAAGATGGAATCGCGAACGGACATGTTTTCGACGCAGGCTCCGGTTCCAGAGCAGACGAAGTACATCATGCGATAAGCTCCCTGGCCGGTATTGTGAACAAGTTGCAGGTCGTGTATGCGAAGACCCGGGCTACTCGTGCCGACCAGTTGGAGAAAGTCGCCAATCCCCCACCAAGCTGGATTGACAAAATAGGGATTGCTTGGCCAATGAGGCGCATAAGGCGGACGAACATCGTCAAAGAGATTGTTCTCGATTTTGACCCACCCCACCGGGCGTGCGACGACGTTGTGGGGAACGCCGCAGGGGTTGGATTGGTATCCGAGAATGCTCATCGCTCCAGAAATAGTCTTGAAGCTGTTGTTGCGGATGGTGACATGTTCCGTTCCGCACCAAGGACATTCGCCCAAGTCATTGGACGATTTCAATAGCACCGCGTGCATCTGACCGACTTCTCCGAGCCACGAATTCTCGAACTGGTTCCCTTCGAGAAGAACCCGCTTGGCGTTCTTCAATTCAAAGAGATTCTTGATGCCTTGTCCCGCGATTCGCCACGCATCTCTTTTGGTGAGATAGTTGCGATCGATGACGATGTCGGATGGAGAGACTTCAAGAATCGCCCCAGTGGACCGATTACGGATCTTGGGGTCGGTGCAGCCTCCACCGAACATGATGTTCTCGGATGCACCCTCCAGCAGGTTGTTCGAGATCCTGAGAGGTCCCATGCCGTGAAATCCATAGATCGCTTGCGAGTCGGATGGGTTGGCACTATGAAAGTTATCGATGTGTGAATTGATGACGGCAAGAAACTTTCCGTCCATTCGGATACCGTTGCGGTACTTCTTTTCCGCGTCGGTCGCACCTCGGTCGAGTCCGTGAACATAGCATCTGTCGATGACGATATTGTGCGGATACTCGTCTTCGTAGATCGTGCCGGAACCGAGGTCGACCAGCGTGGTCATGTCTGTGATCGTGGCTGCCGGGGCAACCTCAAGGCCGATCATCCAGTAGTGAGAAGCTCCGGCTTCGGCGCGGATGACTGGAGTTCCGCTGGCCGCAACGGGAAGCGAGCGGAGCCGGGCGAGTTTGGCCCGATGCTCACTGCTGTTGCCATTGAGACGGGTGCCAGGCTTGATGGTTCCAAGGGTGTCGAAAGCGGAATCGGCGGAACGGATGACGATCCACTGGTTGTTCGGGTTGTACTTCTTCCGGAGCATGATCGACAGAGCGGGTGTTGGTTCGAATATGGCTCCGGCGGGCAGCAGAATGGTGGTACCCGGAATGGCCGCGTCGATGCAGCTCTGTATGGTGCTCGCGCAATTGATCGTGACGTTCGTGACTGGCAACGCCGGATCGTAACGAATGGGCAACGTAGGATCTGTGACCGACACTTGGACGATCTGGACCAAAAAAATGACAAAAGGTGCGAAGAAAATGTTCATGCGATGGCTAGCTCCAACTGAGCCGTAGGGAAAGCGTACGGATCTGACTTGATTGTCCCAACAGGACACTGGGCCTACCGGTACTGAAAGTATATAGAACTTTTTCCGAAGGTCTTTGACGCTGTCTAAAAAACCAGGCGTAAAGCCGTGTATAGGTTCAGACCGGGAGCGTCAATGCCGGAGCCGTGGATGCGGTAATTAAGATCGAGTACGTTGAGAATCGCCGCATGCCAGGTGAGGTGCTCGGAGAACCGGTATCCGCCAGAACAATTCCAGGTAGCCCACGCAGCCGTGGATGCGTAGAGCGGAACCCGAAGGGTATCGGCGGAGCCGGTTAGCACGCGGTTTTGGATCTGCAAGAGGGTCTCTCCAGTAGGCAGGAAGTTCCCTTGAGAATCGATCAGCGGGGCGACGCGGGATCCGGCGAAGAAACTGGCAATATCGCGGCGGGATCGTGAGGCACCGATGCGTTCGTCGTCCATGTCCCCGCCGCTGAGCCGGTCTTGCACGCCATTCGCATGGAGTGCTGTTTCGATCCAATAACGCGAGGCTCCGTAACGAATGCGTAACGATCCCTGTTGTGGCGGAAGTCTGCGGATGTTGCGGTTCGGGTTGAGGTCGCGTCCCCGGATGTAGAAGTATTTGGCTTCGAGCAACAACCGGGAGTTGATCTGCGATTGAAACTGCGCTTCGAAACCATAGTAACGGCTGCGTCCCTCGTTGACGAATGCTTTCACCGCGCGCGGATCGACGGAGGTGGCGACGGTGACGACACCTTGGGCACGCTGCGCTGCGGTTGGACCGATGGGCGTGACGGCAAGTCCCCCGAGCACTGCGGGCGGTTGGGCCGAAGGGAACAGGAGTGTGCGGCGGACGATGGGGTCGTGAAGTTCTGAATCGAACAACTGCACACTGGCGAAGGATTTTGCTTTGCGGATCCGCGCGCCGATTTCATAGTTGAAGAGTTTTTCGGCGCTGAGTCCCGCTATGTTGCGGCCGAGCGACAACGCACCTTCGCCGGATCCATCGCCCAGCAACGCACCGGTCGCCGCAGAAGCGGGGATCTCGTAGCCGAGGTCGTTCAAGCCGACAGCGCCGAGGTCGTTGGCATTCGGTGCCCGGAAGCCGCGGCCGATGAGGGCATGGATTCCGAAGCCTGGCTTCACTTGCCAGAGTGCGCTGGTGTTGTAAGTGAGATCGTTGAACGTCTGGTTGGACGGGGCGACACCGAAGGAGTCTTGGAATGTCTCGTAAGAGGCGCGAGTCCAACGGAGTCCCGCGGTGATGCGGAGACGGTTGCCGAGCAGTTCGATGCGGTCCTGTGCGAAGAGTCCGCCATTGCGGTAACGGGAATCGTTCGGGTACAGGGGGCGAACGCGTGTGTTGCGGTTGGCGGCAGGATCGAAGTCATTGCGGGTGGACGCGATGTTCTCCCTGTAGACTTCGCCCCCGAAGACGATGGCTTGGCGAGAGCCGAGGTGGGCGGTGGCCTGCGTCGCGTATCCGAAGGCGCCGACGGAGTTGACATCGGTGGTGACGCGGTCTGTGCTGCGCAGATTCTGGCGGACGGTTCCATCTTGCTGGCGATTGAACGAGAACGTTCCGACGAGCGAATCGAGAGGGCCAAGCGCTGTCTTCTCGTAGCGCAGATAAGAGAAATCGAGCACTTGTGGAAGCAAGTCCGATTGAAGACGGCCCAGCCCTCCCCAGAGGTCTTTGTAGTTCTTGGCTCCGATCTGTTCGCCACGTTGGTACCAAGCGGTGACTACCTGATTGATTGCCGGTTTCAGAGAGAACTTTGTATGGAAGCCGTTCTGCCGAAATGCGGTGTCTGCCAAGCGGGAACCGCCCGCGATGGAAGCGATCTGGTCGTTGTTGAGTCCGAAATAGCGGCGCAGTGCGTGACGAGAGTCGACGCCATCGCCTGGGCGGACGGTGTTATGCAACCTGCCGTTTGCGCCACCGAGCCACATCCATTTCGATCCGGAAGCCATCAGTTGGGCGTCACCACCGCCGCTGAGATCGGCGGATGCGCCATAAAGAGCCGCGTCTCCGCGAATGGTCACTCCGCTGTCGGAGAAGCGGGATTCGCGCGTGAAGACCTGGATGGCGCCGCCGAGCGAATCGCTGCCATATTCGGAACTGGCGGGTCCGAGATAGGTTTCGATGCGTTGCATTTGGCTGGGATCGATGAAGGCGAGGTACTGGTTGGGACCCGAGCGAAAGGTGGAGTTGTTAAAGCGGACCCCATCGATCAGGTTGAGGACATGGTAGCCGGTAAACCCGCGTAGGAAGGGCGAGATCTGGCTGGATCCGGTTTGTTGCAGAAGGACTCCCGCTGTGTTTTCGAGCAGATGTCCCGAGGTGGAAAGCGGTCCTTCGCGGAACGATCCTATCTCGCGGGCGCTCGTGGATGCGGGCGAATCCGCAGCGGCAATGATACTGCCTCTTTGCGCGGTCACGTTAACCCGGTTTTCGAGCGCGACCCGGGTGAGTTCGACTGCAATGTCGGAAGTGGACGGGAGAGCGATGGATTGTTGGGCTTGGGCGTATCCCGATGCCTGCAGCGTGAGCAAATAAGTCCCGGGCTTTAACGAGGGGAGCGACGTTGAACCAGTGAGGGACGCTTCCCAGAGGATGAGTCCGGTAGCCGAGGCGATTCTCGCGGAGACCTGAGGAATGTCGCTGGGTTGGACCCTCAGATCGGCAGCCAGCGTGACGAATCCAATGGCGAAAAAGCAGAGTCGGATCATCGCGATCTTCTAAAGTAGCAAAGGTTCATCAATATCGCATGACTGGAGAAAGTGGCACGTTCCGCCGTGAGGATCTAGTTTTCACTAGACTGGTAAAGTGATTCTTCATCCGCCCCTTGCCCTCGTTGGATATCTACTTATGGCAGCCGAACCGAAAGTCCTTGTGCCGAGCAACGGCGCGCCTCCTGTCGGTCCGTACTCTCCGGGACTCGAGACCTCAGAATACGTTTATGTTTCCGGTCAGGGGGTTCGCAACGCGAAGAGCGAAATGCCCGCTGGAATCCAGGCGCAGACGCAGCAGTGTGTCGATAACGTGCGTGTGATTCTTGAGGCCACGGGCCTCAAGTTGAGCAACGTGGTCTCGGTACAACTCTATTTGTCGGATCTGAAGACGCTGCCTGAGGTGGAGAAGATCTATCGAAAGGCCTTTGTTTCAAAGCCATCCAGGGTAATTTTGGGAGTGGCTCGGATGCCTACGGACACGACGGTGGAGATAACGGTTGTGGCGAAGAAGAATCCAAAGGTGGCGGGAGATCGAATCTATCTGCCCGGGTTGTACGGCAAGACGGCGGCTGAGGTCGATCGGTTGCTGGATACCGAATTCAAGCGCGCGGGCATGGATATCAAGCACGCGCTCTACGCCAATCGTTATGTGGTGGGTGGAACGGATGCGGGGGTGATTCCTGTGAACGCGCTGCCGAACGGTGCCACCCATGCAATTTTCGCAATCGGGGCGAAGAAGGAACCTAAAGATCTGACGCTGTGCACGGTTGCGTCGGGCGATGCCAACGCGACGCTCGAAGACCAGACCAAGCTCGCATTCGGCAAGTTGAGCGCTTGTCTGGCCTCAAATGGCATGACTCTCGCCAACGCTGTCGCCACCAACGTTTACATAGACGATATTGGGGACTTTGCCAAGATGAACGCGATCTATGCGAATTTCTTTCCTGGCATGAAGCCGACCCGGACGACCGTTCAGCCGCTGGCCCCGGCTAAGTCGGGAACTCTCATCCGTATCTCCGCTGTGGCGGCGCGATGAAAGTCAGTCTCGAGTTTGCCCGTGAACTCGCCTCAGCGGCGGGTGTACCCGTTGGGCTTGCTGTGCGGATCGTAGATTGGAATCTTTCGTTAGTTTCAGAGGTTGAGGCCAGGATCGGGGCTCTGGCCGCAGCAATGCCACCGGAGGAGGTGGCGTACATCGAGTACGATGCGTATCCCGGGTTTCGATTCCAAGAGGTCTTGCGGGACATGGTTGGCTATCACTGCCGCGATGTGCAGGATGTGAAAGAGCGCCGGGAACAGACAATGGCGATTCTTGGCTTCGTTGCGAATGCCGGTCAATACGAATGGATTCGCAATTTCGTGCAGGGCGAGATTCAACGGTTGCAGATGCTGACGGTCGAGCAATTCGATCACGAGTTCAACGCCGGACGCAAAGGGTTCCGAAAGTTTGAGTTGGCGGCATTGTTCGCGTCGAATGGTTTGCGCTGTTGGTTCGAAAAGACACACTTTGAAGGCAACGGCCATGTCTTTGTGGGTCGGGGCGATGCGGATGAGCGGGTCGAGCGGGCACCCAATGCGCTCTATCACGAGGTGGCCTATCCGGAGTTTTTGCACGCGGGCTTGCATCCGGAACGGCTCGCGACGATGGCCAGGATCTTCGGGCTGACACCTCCGCCAATTGAGAAGTGCCGCGTGCTGGAACTTGGCTGCGGTGTCGGCGTGACGGTTTTGAATTGCGCTCTCGATCTCCGGTCGAGCAGCTTTGTGGGCATCGACTTTTCGAAGATTCAGATTGAAGAGGCGAAGTCTGGAGCCGAGCGGTTGGGGCTGGATAACGTGACCTTTCTGGCGATCGATATTGCCGATTTCGACGCGGCGCTCGGCGAGTTCGATTACATCGTTGCGCACGGTATGTATAGCTGGGTTCCCGAACCTGTTCGTCAAAAGATGTTGATGATCTGCCGCGATCGTTTGAGTCCACATGGCATTGCGTACGTGAGCTTCAACGCCAAGCCCGGATACCGGTTTCCAGGGATGCTGAGGGATATCGGTCTGGATTGCGCAGGTGGACAAGCTGGCAATCTGACAGAAGCGGCTGCGGCCTTCGATCGGATGCGGAATGTTTCTCTGGAAGAACTCCCGCCATTGCGACAGGCAATTCTCGCGCCGTATGTAGAGCATTTTTCATCGGCCGTGCTTGGCCAAGCCATTTACGACGAACTGGCCGACATCAACAATCCCTTTTCGTTCGATGAGTTCGCTTCGGAGGCGAAGCGATTCGGTTTGCAGTTCTTCGCCGAATCCGACATCAAGGCGTGGTCGACGAAAACTTTGCAGGCGAACGCGCAGCAACTGCTGGATGGGCTGATCGAAGATCCCGTGCGCCGGATTCAGTACCGGGATCTGTTGTATCTGACTCGATTTCACGCTTCGTTGTTGTGCCGCGAAGAGCGAAAGCCTGCTTTTTCTCCGCTTCCGGCAATGATTGATGGGATGTTGTTTACACTGCGCGGCAAACCCGGGTCGGCGAATCCCGATGTCCGTGGTGAAACATCCGAGTTGTTCATAGGGCCGGGCGGCGTGGAGGTGAATATCGCGGATCCGCTGCTAAAGGCGGCGTTGGTGATTCTCTATCTGGAACATCCGGTGCGGTATCCCTTCGATCGGCTTTTATCCGAAGCGAGTGAACTGGCCGCGGTTCCGCCGGATGCGGAGAAGTTAAAGCGCTGGCTGCAGCCGCTTTGGGAAACGGCCTTTCTCGATGTGCATTGCCATATGCCTGCAATCGTTACCGAGCCGGGAGAAAAACCGGTCGCACATTCGCTCGCGCGTTTGTGCGCGATGGAGACGCGGAAAGTACCCTCAATGCTCGGTTCGGGGGCGGAAGTGGCAGACGAAACCGACCGGGAATTGCTGCAGTTGCTGGATGGGACGCGCGACCGTGAAGCCCTGGAACGCGCTCTTGGTCTCAATCACGATGAACTGAGCGGGCGTCTGCAAGCGCTTGCCCGGTTGGGTTTGCTGGTGCCCTAGTTCATGCTGTGCGGCAGCGTGCCAGACAGGATCCAGCCACACTCGATGCTGTGTCGATCTTGAGGTATACTTGCCATAGAAACTCGAAGCAGTGGAATGACCTACTACGAAGAATTGGGCATTTCTGCTGATGCTGCTGAAGAGGATATCCGGCAAGCTCACCGGCGGCTCGTCAAGCTGCTGCACCCAGATCAACAAAGAAACGAAGAACTGCGCCGCATGGCGGAGTTGCAGTTGATGCGCGTCAATACGCTGGTGGAGCAGTTGCTGGATCCATCGCAGCGCAAGCTTTACGATCTGGCAATCCGCGCTCCTCTGCTTTACCTTCCACCGTCTCAATTCGTGCAGAAGGATGTTCCTAGCGAGGCCATCCTGAAGGGTTGGAAGTTCGCGGTATCCGGGGTTGCGGTTGCAATTGTGACCTGGATCTTCACGGCATCGTCGCCGACAGACGTGATTCGGTCTGTGACAGCGGGGGTCCTGCCGGGCACGGCTTCGGCCTCCGCTGCGGTTAGCCCGACAAAACCGATGCCAACGGAGTCTGCAAAGGCGGTGGTGAGGGTTCCGACTGCGCCTCAACAGCGGATGCCCGTCGCTTCGGTGAGCATCCCCGACCATGCACCCACCGCGGTGGAGACGAAACCGGTTGAAGACCCGCCAGCGGGCAACGTTCCGCTGGTTGCGGCGAATTCCGAACCCGCTGTGGTGCCTGCTGCACCAGCACCGTCATCCGAGTCGAGACCTTCGGTAGTTGTTTCCGCACGGCCGACATTGACTGGGGTATGGCTCTATGCGGGCAGTCGGCGGACGCCGGAAGACGAGAGCCTTTACAAGCCCGAATACATCGAGTTACGGATCGTGGACGAAGGCGGCGTGTTGCATGGCGAGTACCGGAGTCGCTATGCGGTTACCGATCTGCCAATCTCGCCTGCCGTGAATTTTAGTTTTCACGGAAGCGCGGCGAGTGCCGCCACGCTGCCATGGAAGGGTCCGAAGGGTTCTTCTGGAACCGTAGCGTTGAAGCTGTTGAACAACAACGCCATGCAGGTGGATTGGAAAGTGGCCGACGCCGGAGCTTCCGGCATCGGACTCGAATTCGGAACCGCAATCCTGATCAGGCGTCTTTAGATAAACGCGATCACGTCGATCTCAATGAGTGAGTTGCCCGGGATTCCACCCGCGGCCGCGATGGTCGTGCGCACCGGCGGTTTATCGCCGAACCATCCCTTGAACGCTTCGTTCATCGCCGCGTAGTGTTTGAGGTCGTGTAGGTAGACGTTGCACTTCAAGACCTTTTCCATCGAGGATCCGGCGTTTTCGAGTTCTTTCTGGATGTCTTCGAGCACCGTCTTGGTGTGCTGCCCGATGTCGCCCTCATAGTGCGCGCCCTTGCCTGCGATGAACAGCAGGTTGCCATACGATACGGCGGAGGAGAAGAGCGGTGGATTCTTGGGTTCACCGTTCTTGTAGTGTATCTTCCTGACGGGTCCCTCGGCTTGCTTGGCAGTGCCTTGCGCTTGGGCCGTGCCGACTGCTGTCGCCACCGCTGCGGTTCCTTTGAGAAAATTGCGTCTTGGTTGGCTCATGATGTCATCCTACAATTGATTTATGCTGCACTTCCCGATCTTACGCAAGGGCGAAGCCTACAAGAGCGTCGATGTGATCCGAACGCCGCACCACCAGACTCGCGAGATGTTCGTCGAGATCAGCCAGGCAAACACTGGTTTGATCCGCCGTGACCTGCTCGATCAACACAGCGCGAAGGCTGTGCTCGAGAAGTTCAGCGTGCAAGAGTTGATGGATATCTGCGCGCGCGCCGCCGAGGAGTTTCTGCATGGAACTCTTACGCTGGGCGACTCGCCGCAAACAACGGAAGACTATGTTCGCCAGCTATCGGCCACCACCGGCATGCCGTATGTCATGGTTCGGCGCAACATGAAAAAGATTTACGGCGTCATGGCGAAAATGGGCGACGTGCTCGGCGGCCTTTCGCGCAGGCTCGATCTCGCCATTCTCGATCGCGGCTATGGCGAAGTGGAAGGCCAGGCTGTCAGCTACTTTCCGCGCACCCATTCGCTCGGCGTCGTGCTGCCTAACAATTCGCCGGGAGTGCACTCGCTTTGGATCCCGTCGTTCGCGCTGAAGGTGCCGCTGGTGCTGAAGCCCGGATCCGCGGAGCCGTGGACGCCCTATCGCATTGTGCAGGCGTTGATCAAAGCAGGTGCACCGAGAGAGGCCTTCAGCTTGTATCCAGCCAGTCACTCGGGTGGATCGGAGATCCTACGGAACTGTGGGCGCGGTATGGTGTTCGGCGATGTGAGTTCGACCAAGATCTGGGCCAACGATTCGAGGGTTGAGGTTCACGGGCCGGGATACAGCAAGCTTGTGCTGGGCGAAGACGAAGCCGACAACTGGGAACAGTACATTGACGTCATGGCTGCTTCGATTGCCGAGAATGGCGGACGTTCGTGCGTGAACGCCAGCGGCGTATGGACGCCTCGCCATGGCGCAAAGATCGCCGAGGCACTGGCTGCGAAGCTGGCCTCGATCCGGCCGCTACCAGCCGATGATGAGAATGCGCAGATCGCTCCGTTCTCCGACGGCGCCGTGGGCAAGCGTGTCTCGCAGATGGTGGATGCCGACATGGAAGGCGCTGTGGACGTGAGCGCGCAGTTCCGCGACGTTGATCGCGTGGCCGAGTTCCAGGGCTGCACGTATCTACTGCCGACCATCGTTCAGTGCGATGTCGATCATCCGATGGCGAACCGCGAGTTTATGTTCCCGTTTGCGTCGGTTGTCGAGTGTCCAGAAGCGGCGATGCCAGAACGTTTGGGTCCGACACTGGTAGTGACGGCGATGACAAATAATTTGGCTTTCCGCCAAAGATTGCTGACATCTCCGCATGTGGGACGTCTCAACTTTGGGGCGATTCAAACCAACGTCATCAGTTGGGATCAGCCGCATGAGGGCAACTTGTTCGACCACCTTTACGCGCGGCGGGCGTTCCAGATGGCGGGGTAAATTTGCGAATTCTGCAGATCACAGCCGGCGCGGCGAATATGTACTGCGGCAGTTGCCAGCGGGACAATAATCTTGCGCGGCAACTGATCGAAATGGGGCACGATGTCACCCTCGTGCCCTTGTACACACCGACATTGACGGATGAAGAGAATGTCTCCGAAGATCGAATCTTCTTCGGCGGCATCAGCATTTACCTGCAAGAAAAATCCGCACTGTTTCGCAAAACCCCAAGGTTTCTAGATAAGCTTTGGGACTCATCGGCGGTCATCAAGGCCGCAACCAGTGGATCCATTCAGACGTCGCCTGAGAACCTGGGTGCATTGACTGTATCGACCCTTCGCGGTGCGGAAGGCAATCTGCGAAAAGAGTTCGACAAGTTTCTCGAATGGGCCGTTTCGCAACCGCGTCCCGATGTTATCGCTCTGCCCTATACGCTATTGATCGCGCTGGCAAAGCCTTTGCGCCAGACGCTAGGACGTCCGATTGTTTGTGCATTGCAGGGTGAGGATCTGTTTCTCGAAGGGTTGCAGGAACCGTGGCGGTCGCAGAGTTTAAAGCTCATTCGAGAGCAGACCCAGTTTGTGGATCTGTTTCTGCCGATCAGCGAGTTCTATGAGCGGCTGATGTCCGTGTATCTGGACATCCCGCACGATCGTATGGAAGTGCTCCCTCTTGGCATTGCTTTCGATGGATATCGCTTGAAGGACAAGCTCATTGACGGTCCTCTAAAGGTTGGATACTTTTCGCGCATTGCTCCCGAAAAGGGATTGCATGTGCTTGCCGAGGCGATGCGATTGGTAAAGCGTGAGTCGCCGCGCGTGGTTATGCAAGCTGCGGGATACATGGCCGCCGAGCAGCGCGACTATTTGAAGGAATGCCACAAGTTCTCGGAATTCGAGTATCTGGGCGTGATGGATCGCGAGCAGAAGCAGCGATTTCTTGAGAGCCAGGATGTGATTTGCGTTCCAGGTCCGTATGCGGATCCGAAGGGGACCTACGCTTTGGAAGCCTTGGCCGCGGGCACTCCGTTTGTGCAGGCGCGTCACGGTGTGTTCACAGAGATCGCGGAAAAGACGGGTGGCGGGTTGCTGGCCGAGAGTACGGATCCAGAGGAAATCGCGGCGACGCTGCTGACTTTGGCGAAGAATCGTGAACTTGTTCGGTCTTTGGGTTTAGCCGGGGCGGACGGTGTGCGGCGCGAGTACAGCCTGGAACGTTCTGCCAAGCGGGCAGAAGAGATTTACTTGCGAGTGGCCCATGGCGTCGGCGTGAATCGATGATGCTCTTGCTGTTGGTTTTGACCTCACAGGAGTGGACACAATGGCGAGGTCCTGCGCGCGATGGCGTGGTTCCAGCAGCGCAGGTTCCCGCGGCTTGGCCCAAGGAACTGAAGTCGAAGTGGAAAGTTGCGGTTGGCGGCGGATATTCGACTCCCGTCGTGGCGGCTGGCGCTGTCTTCCTGCACTCGCGTTCCGGAGAAAGCGAAACCGTTTCGCGCTTTTCACTGGCTTCGGGCAAGCTTGAGTGGACCAAGTCTTATCCTGCTGTGTTCAACAAAAACTCTTACGCGAAGGCCATGAGCAAGGGTCCGTTTTCGACGCCAGTGGTGCGCGAGGGCCGCTTGTATACGCTGGGAGTGACTGCGATTCTTTCGGTGTGGGATGTGCGAACGGGTTCGCTGCTTTGGCGCAAGGATTTTTCTTCGACAGTGGATACTTCGAAGCTGTTCACAGGGACATCGATGTCTCCGCTCGTTGAGGGCGGTGCGGTGATTGTTCACACGGGAGACGATCGCGGCAGTGCAATGCATGCGTTCGACGCTGTTTCCGGCGCCGTGAAGTGGACGCTGAAGATGGCAGCGGGGCCGGGATATGCGTCGCCAATTCCAGTGAACGGCCAGTTGGTCACAATGACGTCGCAATCGCTGATTGGCGTGGATCTCGTCTCCGGCAAGCAACTTTGGACGGTTCCCTGGAAAGACGAATGGCTGGAGAACGCGATCACTCCTGTGCGGTTTGAGAACCTGCTCATCTTTGCCGGTGTGCGCCGCGGTGCAGTGGCTTTGAAGGGTTCGACACAGGTTTGGGCAAATCCCGAGGCCGCGTTTTATTTGAGTTCGCCAGTGCTCGACGACGGCTTGCTCTATGGATTCAACTCTCGCAAGAAGGGCCAGTTTGTGTGTCTCGATGCGCGTACCGGCAAGACCTTGTGGACAACAACCGGACGAGAGGCGACCAACGCGTCGGTTGTGAGCGCGGGTCCCAGTCTGGTGTGGCTCACCGACGCGGGGGATCTGATTGTTTCGAAGAAGTCAGCAAAGGGGTTCGAGCAGATAACGCGCTATTCTGTTTCCGATTCCCCGGTTTGGACGCAACCCGTTGTGTTGGGCCGTGAAATCTTAATCAAGAGCGACACCGCACTCACCCTTTGGAGCCTCAACTAGCCTTGCTCGAAGCCAAACGTATTTGCAAAGAGTATCCGACGCCGTCTGGCCCATTGCGGATCCTAACCGATGTCGATCTCAGCCTGCAGCGTGGAGACGCGGTGGCAGTGATTGGTCCCTCCGGCAGCGGCAAGAGTACGCTGCTGTATGTGCTGGGCGCGTTGGAGCCTCCTTCGAGTGGGGTTGTGACGCTCGATGATGTGGATCCTTATGAGCTGAAGGACAAAGAGCTGTCGGCGTTTCGCAACAAGTCAGTGGGCTTTGTCTTTCAGGATCATTTACTTTTGCCGCAATGCAGCGTGCTTGAGAACGTGCTGGTTCCAGCCTTGGCGGCGGAAACAAAAGTCGGTTCGGATGTTGAGGCGCGCGCGAAGCAGTTGCTCGATCGAGTGGGTTTGGGCGCGCGGTTGGGACATCGCCCCGGCGAGTTGTCGGGCGGCGAAAAGCAGCGCTGCGCGATCGCGAGGGCGTTGATCCACCAGCCGTTGTTGCTGCTCTGCGATGAACCGACGGGCAACCTCGATCGCACCACTGCGGATACGGTAGCGGACTTGTTGTTTGGACTGCATCGCGAGCAGAGAACTATTCTGATCACGGTGACACATAGCAGCGAACTCGCTGCGCGGTTTCCGGTCCGCTATGAGATGAATGAGCAGAAGCTGCATCGCGTATGAGAGTCACGGGAATTGTTGAGACCGCGATTTCCGTCGCCAACGTGTCGGTATCCGCGCGTTTCTACGAGGATCTGTTCGGGTTTGAGCCCATGGCAGAAGACGCGCGGATCTGCGCATTGCATGTCGCAACAGGGCATGTATTGCTGATTTTCTTGCAGGGCGGATCGCTTGAACCCGTGGCGTTGCCGGGTGGTATCGTTCCGCCGCATGATTCACGCGGGCAACAGCACTTTGCGTTTGGCATCCCCGCGGAGGATTTCGATGGTTGGTGTTCCCGTCTGCAATCGAAGGGCATTGCAATTGAGAGCATCGTGAACTGGCCTTTGGGTGGGCGCAGTGTTTACTTTCGAGATCCCGATCAACATGCGGTGGAACTGATGACTCCTGGTGTTTGGAAGAGCTACTGACATGGACCGTCGTTCTTTTGCTCGAAGCGGTTTTCGGCACTATGCGCGCACGAATAAGGCTGTGATCGCAGGTGTTGCGATCGCGGTGGCTGTATTGATGGGCGCGATGATTACTGGCGATTCGGTGCGCGTAAGTTTGCGAGAGCTTGCTTTGTCGCGGCTAGGAAAGACATCGCAGGTGCTCACCAGCGCGCAGTTTTTTCGAGAGGGGCTTGCTGCGGAGATCGGCGGGGTGCCGGTGATCGCATTGGAAGGTGTGGTTTCGAAGCAGCAAGACAACCAGCGCGCCGGTGGCGTGCAGGTTTATGGCGTCGATGAGCGTTTCTGGAAGTTTCATGGAGTTGCAGAACACACCGGCTATCTGATCAGTCCAGGCCTTGCGGTGGAGTTGAGCGCGAAGTCCGAAGACAGCTTGTTGTTGAGGATCGAGAAGCCGTCGGCGATTCCACGCGAATCGTTGCATGGGCGAAAAGAAGATACGGGTAAAACGATCCGGTTTAAAGTGGATGCGGTGTTGCCTCGAACTGAGATGGGCGAGTTCTCGTTGAGGCCGGGGCAGGGCGCGCTGAAGGCCGTGTTCATTGGGTTGAAACGTCTACAAAAGGATCTGGATCAGACTGGGCGCGTGAACACAGTGTTGTTTGCAGAAGGTGTCAAAGTCGATTTGGCGAAGATGCAGTTGCAGGATCTCGGTGTGAAGTTGGTACTTCTCGACGGCAAGATTTCTGTCGAGACGGAAAGCGCGGTATTGAGCGATTCGCTGGAAGCCGCTGCTTCGAAGACAGTCGGCCCGCATGGGGAGCGCTTTTACACATACCTTGTGAATGTCATGAAAGCCGGTGGGCGAGAGGTTCCGTATTCGCTGGTGACGGCTGCCAGTTCGATGTCCGTGGCATCGGGCGAGATCGCCTTGAATGAGTGGGCGGCACGCGATTTGGGTGCGACACCGGGCGACAAGATTACGCTCGAATATTATCTTTGGGATCCAAGTGGCGCGCTGGTGACGAAGTCCGCTGTATTCACGCTGGTGCATGTGAATCCGACCAAGGATGACCGAACGCTTGCTCCCGAGTATCCGGGGATCACGCAATCGAGCACGCTGGCCGATTGGGATCCGCCGTTTCCGATGGATCTGAAGAAAGTCCGGCCTCTGGATGAAGAGTATTGGAAGCTGTACCGCACGACTCCGAAGGGCTTCATCAACATTGAAGATGGCAAGAAGCTTTGGGGTTCGCGGTTTGGTAGTGTAACGTCCGTGCGCGGGCCGCAGGATGCGCAGTTCGCAACGCGTTTGCGCACGGCGGTGAATCCGCTGAGCATGGGTGTGGCGTTGGTGGACGCTCGCACTGCGGCGTTGGGTGCGTCGAAGGGATCCACGGATTTCGGCGAATACTTCTTCTACTTCAGCTTCTTCTTAATGGTTTCGGCACTGCTGTTGACCGTGGTGTTCTTTCAGTTGAATGTGGATCAGCGTCTGCGTGAGGCGGGATTGCTTCGCGCTTTGGGATTCACGGAAGCGGGCTTGCGGACGCACTTTCTGCGCGAGGGCATGCCGTTGGCTGCTCTCGGCACGTTGATCGGAATCCCGCTTGGTATTGGTTACGCTGCCTTCATCCTCTACGGCTTGCGTACGTGGTGGCGCGGCGCTGTGGGGACATCCGACCTCACGCTGCACATCAAGCCGCTGGCGTTGCAGGTGGGCGTGCTGGGAGGCTTGCTGTGCGCATTTGTGACGATTCTGTTGTCGTTGCGCGGGTTGCGGAAGTCCACGCCGCGCGACCTGCTGTCGGGCTCTCGCGGTTCGGCTGAGATCGCGAAGCCTTCCTCGAAGTTGGCGATCGTTGCGGCGGTCTGTTTTGTGTTGGCATTCGGCCTTACCGGGGCAGGGATTGCGAAAGCCGTGCCTGCAGCCGGAGCGTTCTTCGGAGCAGGTTTTCTGTCGTTGACCGGTGGAATTCTGTGGATCCGAAACCGGCTGCGCGGGGCGTCGAAACCGATCGTCGACTTGCAATCGATGGGATTGCGAAACACGTCCTGGAAACCAAATCGCAGCGCGCTTTGCGTGACGCTCATCGCTTCCGCGGTGTTCTTACTGCTGTCGCTGGAATCGTTCCGCCAGGGTGATTCCGCAGAGGGCACCGGTGGATTCTCAATGATTGCCGAATCGCAGTTGCCGATCGTTTACGATCTCAACTCACAGGCTGGGCGCGAGGAGTTGAACCTGCAATCCGACCGAAACAAATTCTTCGCTTTCCGTTTGAAGCCCGGCGATGACGCAAGTTGCCTGAATCTCTATGAGCCGCGCAATCCGCGTGTGATTGGTGCCTCGGCGGATTTCCTGGCGGCGAAACGCTTCGGCGATGTTGCTTGGAACCTGCTGGATCAGGCACCGCAAGATGACGCGGTTCCGGCGATTGCGGACATGAATTCCGCGATGTACGTGCTGCACAAGCAAGTGGGTGATGTGATCACGTTGCCGAGCGGTGCGAAGCTGCGTTTGGTTGCGACCATTGCCGGATCGGTTTTACAAAGCGAAATCGTCATCTCGGAAAAGCAGTTCATCCGGCTGTTTCCGCAAGAGCAAGGCTATCGGTTCTTTCTGATCGAAGGGCCTCTGTCGAATGGTCCTGCGATTGAAGATGCGCTCACTGATTTTGGTTTTGACGTATCGACGACGCGTGAACGGCTCGCTGCATTCCATCAAGTCGAGAATACTTACCTGTCGACCTTTCAGGCCCTCGGGGCTCTGGGTTTGTTGCTTGGCATTGCGGGTGTTGCGGCTGTGCTGATGCGCAATGTTTTGGAACGCCGCAAAGAGCTGGGGCTGCTGCGCGCCGTGGGTTTCCGCGGAGATCAACTCACGCGCATGGTGACTTCAGAGAACGGCTACCTGGTGGGAACTGGCGTTGTTCTCGGACTCGTCTGCGCGATGATTGCGATCGCACCGTCGGTGATCGAGCGCGGCGTACGAGGGTTGCCGATTGTGCGTATGGTGGTGCTGATCGCACTGATCGCCGTCGCGGGATTGGTTGCATCTCTTGCCGCCGTGCGCTTCGTGCGGAAACTACCCTTGCTCGATTCGTTGCGCTCAGATCAATAATTGTAGAGATGCTTCGACGCGATCTCTTGAAAACTGCCGCAGCGGCTGCGATCATCCCCATCGAGAATCGTAAGCCCGGCACACAAGCCTGGCAATTCACCTACATGTGGCCCAACGAGAAGGGTGGCCTTCGGAGTTCGTGGATCAAAGGCTACTGTCGGCGGCAGAGCATCTTCGCAGGTGAAACGATTGAGATCTGCGTATCGACGAAGCCTGCGCGTAAGTTCACCCTCGACGTTTTCCGCATGGGCTATTACGGTGGTGCGGGTGCGAGGCTGATGCAGACAGTAGGCCCGTTGCAAGGCAAGCCGCAGCCCGATCCAGAAGTCGGCGCGCGGCGATTGCGCGAGTGCCGTTGGGATGTTGCACTCTCGCTACCGATTCCGGCGGATTGGAAGAGCGGCGTGTATCTTGGCCAGCTCACCGCGCTGGCTGACAGCCGCAATGAGCACGCCTGGCAGAACTACATTGTGTTTGTGGTTCGCGACAACCGCAAAGCCGATATCGTTTTTCAGCTGAGCGACAACACTTGGCAGGCCTACAACAAGTAGCCGAATGATTGGTCGTTGTACACGGATCCGCGACACTCCTGGGCTTCTGGCGTGGCGGTGAGTTTTGATCGGCCGTATGGAAGGTATCCGCAAGTCGTGGAACAGCCGCTGTCGATGGGTTCCGGCGAGTTCCTGTTGTGGGAGTTTCCATTGGCTTTTTGGCTCGAACAGCATGGCTACGATGTCACGTACACCAGTAATTCAGACATGATGTCGGTCGATGAGTTCACGCGAGCGAAGATTTTCCTGAGCGTCGGGCATGACGAATACTGGGATCTGCGACAGTACAACGCCGCGCTTGAATCTGTTCAAAAAGGCGTCACGCATCTGTATCTGAGCGGCAATTCGATCATGGGTGTGACTCCGTTTCAGAAGTCCTTCGATGGGCGCGAGAAGCGCATCATCAGTCGCGAGGGTGTTTACGGGGGTATCTACGGGCAATTCGACGAGTTCTTCAAGACGGACTTTCCGGCGCGTGGCCCGAAGGCGAATCTTTTGATGGGCGCCCATTCGGTCCATCCGCCCAACGGTGGTGGCGATTGGATCTGCACGTTGCCGAATCATTGGATCTTCGAAGGTACGGGGATGAAGAAGGGCGAACGGATCCCCGGTCTGGTCGGCTGGGAGTTTCACGGCGATCCGGCTGCGATTCCCGGGCTTGAGATCGTGGCGCAAGGTAGGGCTCTGTCGAGCGGTGTCCGGCCCAGCGATTGGACTTCGACGATCTATCCTGGCCCGCGTAACAATTTCGTGTTCAATGCCGCTACTATCTATTGGTCACAGGGCTTGGCTTCGCCACCGGGCCATGTGCTGCCGTTTTCGCACTGGGCGCGTCCTCATGGAGTGGATCTGCGAGTGCAGCGAATCACGGCGAATCTGTTGAAGCGTGGACTACGATGACCTTACTTCTTGCCGCCCTTTTTTTGGCTCAAGCGCCAGCGCCGGCCTTTCACAGCAAACTCGCGACCTTCGATATGAAGACTCGGCAGTCGACGGTGATCTTCGAGCAGGATGGAATTGTGGAGGCCCCGAATTGGTCGCGCGATGGCAAGTTCCTGCTGGTCAATACCGGCGGCAATCTGTTTCGAATTGCTCCTGCGGTAGGCGCGAAGTTGGACAAGATCGCACTGGGCGACGGAACGTATCGCTGCAACAACGATCACGACATCTCGCCCGATGGCAAACGGATTGCTTTTTCGGCGTCGAGCCCGGCATCGAGGCAATCGCAGGTGTATGTCGTGAATGCCGATGGCACTGGCGTGAAACTGCTGACTCCGGCTGCGCCGAGCTACTTTCACGGCTGGTCTCCGGATGGCAAATGGCTCGCATTTGTTGGCCGTCGTAACGAGAAATTCGAGCTGTTTCGCGTGAGTGTCGATGGCGGTGACGAACAGCGACTGACGTCGGCGGGGGCCTACGATGACGGGCCTGAGTATTCGCGCGATGGCAAGTGGATCTATTTCAATTCGAACCGCGGCGGAGGCTGGAACATCTGGCGGATTCCCGCATCAGGCGGCGGGCCAGCCGATTCGCTCGCCGAACGTATCACCAGCGATGAGTTGGAGGACTGGTTTCCTCACTTTTCACCGAACGCCAAGGACATGATCTTTCTCTCGTTTCCCGCGGGAACCGAAGGTCACAACGGACGCATGCCCGGCATGAAGCTGCGTCGGTTGAAGGGCAAGAAGATCGAGACACTGACGACTTTCCCGGGCGGGCAGGGAACCATCAATGTGAATTCATGGTCTCCTGATTCCAAACATTTTGCCTATGTGATGTACGAGGCGAAATGAAGAGCTACGCCAAGGGTGCTGAAGTCGCATTGCTCGAATGCACGATCGATGAAGCCCTGCGCGCAACCGCGTCGAGGCATGGCGATCGGGTCGCGGTGGTAATGCGGCATCAGGGGCTCCGGCTCACGTGGCGCGACTTCGAACAGCAGGTGGCCAATGTTGCGGCGTCGCTGCACGCGATGGATCTGCTGCCAGGCGATCGCGTGGGCGTGTGGGCGACCAATTGCTTGGAATGGCTGCTGCTGCAGTACGCTTGCGCGCGCGACGGGTTGGTGCAGGTGAATGTGAATCCTGCGTATCGTGCGCACGAGTTGGCTTACGTGATCCGCAAATCTCGGATGAAGGCGCTGTTTCTGAATGCGGCGGACCGGCGGACCGATTACGCCGCGATTTTGCGCGAGACGGGTTCTTCCGTGGATGCCGTGTTCTTCGGCGACGAATCATGGCGGGCGTTTTTGTCACAGCGACGCGATGTCGCGGCCGCTTGTCAAAACACCGACATCGTGAACATTCAATACACGTCGGGCACTACAGGAAGCCCCAAGGGCGTGCTGCTTTCGCATCGCAATCTGCTCAACAACGCCTATTTGGTTGGGCGAGCACTGCGGCTGACACACGACGATGCGATCTGCATTCCGGTTCCGCTCTATCATTGCTTCGGTTGCGTGATGGGTTCGCTTGCAGGCGTTTTAACTGGCGCTACGCTTGTCTTTCCCTCAGCTTCTTTCGATGCGTTGGCGACGCTGGAGGCGATTCAAGAGGAGCGCGCGACCGCTGTGTATGGGGTTCCGACGATGTTCATTGCGCAGCTGGATCATCCAGAGTTCTCGGGTTTCGATCTGACGAGCCTGCGCACCGGCATCATGGCAGGCGCGCCCTGTCCGATAGAAGTAATGAAGCAAGTGGTCGGCCGCATGCACTGTGCAGAGATGACGATTGCCTATGGGCAGACGGAAAGTTCGCCGGTGATTACGGGCTCAAAGAACGATGATCCGCTCGATCTGCGCGTGTCGACAGTGGGTTGCGCACTGCCTTGTACAGAAGTCAAGATTGTCGATCCCGCAACCGGTGTCACTGTAGAGGCGGGCGAACAGGGCGAGCTCTGCACGCGCGGCTATCTGGTAATGAGCGGCGGTTACGATGGCGAACCGGAGGCCACTGCTCGGGCCGTGGATGCCGAGGGCTGGCTGCTTACGGGCGATCTGGCGCGGATGCGCGAGGACGGCTACTTTCGTATCACTGGCCGTGCGCGCGACATGATCATTCGCGGCGGTGAGAACATCTATCCGCGCGAGATCGAGGAGTTCCTCTACGCGCATCCAAAGATTTCGGACGCACAGATTGTCGGCCTTCCAGATGCGCGCCTTGGTGAGATCGTGGCGGCGTGGATCCGCTTGAAACCGGGTGAGGAATGCACCGAGGCGGAGGTGCAGGAGTTCTGCAAAGCCCGTATCGCGCATTTCAAGGTTCCGCAATACGTGCGGTTTGTGGATGCGTTTCCGATGACGGTGACGGGCAAGATTCAGAAGTACAGGATGCGAGAGATCGATGTGGCGGAACGCGGGTTACAGTCTGCCGCTGATATCCAAACAGCCTGACGGCTACAATAAAACATTAGTCATATGCGCCGTTTTCATCTACTGGTTCCAGCCCTGCTGCTGACCGTTGCCTATTGGTCGCAGGCAGTGGATTCCAATGACGAGAAACTGTGGCGCTATCGCAATCTGGGGAAGGCTTTCTACGAGAATCCCACCACCCAAGTGCAGGCCGTGGGCGAGTTCAAGAAGGCTCTCGATCTGGCTCCTGACTCTCGACGGGAACAACTAAACTACGGCTTGGCACTGCTGCGCGGGGGCAAGACAAAAGATGGCGTGGAGCAACTGGAACAGGTGCAGAAGCGGTTCCCCGATCTTCCGCACACTTACTTCAATCTCGGCATCGTATACAAGAAAGACGGCGATTTTGAGAAGGCTTTGCCGCAGTTTGAGCGGATGGTGAAGCTGGCTCCAGACGAGCCGATTTCCCACTACAACTTGGGCGTGCTGTTGCGACAGGCGAATCGACTGCCGGAAGCGGTGTCGGAGTTCAACAAGGCGATCTCGTTGAATGCCAATCTTGCTGCGCCGCATTTTCAGCTCTACAACGTGTACCGGTCGCTGCAACAGCGTGAGGATATGGCTCGGGAGTTGAAGCTGTTTCAAGATCTGAAGAAGGCGCAAGAGGGCTCGGCCACTCCTGAAGATATGGAATGGTCGGACTATGCGGAGATCTTTGATCCGATCGATGCGAAGCCCGAGGTGTTGGCGGCTGCGGTTTATGATCGAACACCTTTGCCGCAGGGCATGAATCGTTTCGTGCAGGCCGGTTCGGACACGATTGTCTATTCGGCTGCGAGCGCCCGTTCGACGCGCCCTGGCGTTGTATTGGCTGGCCTTACGGACATCCGCGACATCGTGGCAGGGGACTTCGATAACGATGGCTTGGTGGATCTCTGTGCATTGACCTCGAAGGGTGCGGTTTTGTATCAGCGGATTGCCGCTGCGGGATACAAGCGCATGGAAATGCCCACAGGTGCTGGCGATTTTGCTCGCGCGGTATGGGTGGATTTCGATCATGACTATGACTTGGACCTGTTGTTGTTCGGGGCAGGGCAGTCGAAGTTGCTGCGCAACCAGGGCACTGCGGGATTTACGGATCGTTCGTCGGAGTTTCCATTCGTCAAGGGTGTACCGGTTTCGGCGTTTGCGTATCGCATTGCGCCGGATACCAAGGGCTTTGACATCGTCGCGACTTACGCGGATCGCACAGCCGTGCTGTATCGCGACAAGCTTGCGGGAAAGTACGAGGCGTCGGACGTTGCAACGCTGCCTGCGGGCTTGAAGCTTACAATGGTGGCCGATGTGAACCGCGATTCGTATCTGGATTTTATCGCTGCCGATGGTGTGTATTTGAATCGTGCGGCTCGAGCGTTTGAGAAGGCGACGGTGCCGTTTCAGGCGGATATTGCGATTGAGAAGTTGCAGTTGCTGGTGCGCCGCAATCCCGTGAATTGGCTCAAGGTCACACTGACAGGCGTGAAGAATCTGAAGAGTTCTGTTGGCGCCGAGGTGGAAGTGAAGGCGGGCGCGCACTATCGGAAGCAGATCTATCTGGGCACGCCGCTGGTGTTCGATCTAGGGTCGCGCAAATCCGCTGAGACTGTGCGCATTTCCTGGGCGAACGGGTTGATTCAGAACGAAACGAATCAGGCTGCGGGCAAAGCGTATGTGTACAAAGAGGCGCAGCGTCTGTCCGGATCCTGTCCACTGATCTGGACCTGGAATGGCAAAGGATTCCAGTTCATCACGGATGTCTTAGGCGTGGCTCCGCTCGGTGCGTCCTCTGGCGATGGCAGCTATTTTGCCGTGGATCACGATGAGTTCATTCAGATTCCAGGGGAGGCCTTGCAGGCGCGCGATGGCAAGTACGAGATCCGCATCACGGAAGAGCTTTCAGAGGTTGCGTTTCTCGATCAATTGCGTCTGGAGGCTCTGGATCATCCGGCAGACGAAGAAGTCTACACCAACGAAAAATGGAAAGCGCCGCCCTTCCCCGACGAGCATCTATTCGGTGTGAAGAAGCGTGTGTATCCTGTGAGGGCGCGTGATGACAAGGGCCGCGATGTGCTGGCCAGCGTGCTGAAATCCGATAAGACACATCCGGATGCCTATCGGCGGACAGATGGCGGCATCGCGGAGATGCATGCCTTGGATTTGGACTTCGGCCCTTCAATCGCGCGCGACAACAAGGCTCTGTTGGTGCTGCACGGGTGGGTGGATTGGGCGGATGGTTCTTCATTCCTGGCCGCGGCGCAGGAAAGCAAAGCTGGGCTGGTTGCCCCGTATTTACAGGTGCGCGATGCACAAGGCCAGTGGAAGACCGTGATTGAGGACATGGGCATGCCGGATGGTAAGCCGAAGACGATCGCTGTGGATCTCACTGGTAAGTTTCTCACCGCCACGAATCGCGAAGTGAGGATCGTCACGAATCTCTGTGTCTATTGGGATGAAGTGTTTTTGTCCGAGCGCGTTGCTTCGCCCACTGCGCGGCGAACGGTGTTGAAGAATTCCGAGGCTGCTGTGCGGTTCCGCGGGTTCTCGGCGAACAAGGTGCATCCGCAGCGCAAACAACCCGAGCAGTTCTTCTATGACGATTCGTCGCCGACGTCGCTGTGGAATCCGACGCCGGGCAAGTATACGCGCTATGGCGATGTGCGCGCGTTGGTTGCCGATGTGGACGATCGCATGGTGGTGATGGGTTCTGGCGATGAGGTTCGGTTGCTGTTCGATGCGACTTCGCTGCCGCCGCTGCCTTCCGGATGGCGTCGGGATTTTCTTCTAAAGGTCGACGGTTGGGCGAAGGATCGTGACGCGAATACAGCGGAAGGACAGACGGTAGAACCGCTGCCATTCCACGGGATGAGCAAGTATCCGTATGGCACGAATGAAAAGTTCCCTCACGAAGCCTATCGCGAGGAATACAACATTCGACCAGCGTTACGTTTGATCCGCCCGTTGGTGAGCGAAGGGAGCAGGCACTAGATGCTTTGGCTGGCTGTCGCGTTTTTCGTCAATCTGGCGATCGTGGTGGGTTTCCCCGCAGCGAGCATCTTTTACATGGGCAACGTGCTGCTGCATCTGTTTCTCGGTGCGGGCATGATCTGGCTAATCGTGAAGGCGATGAGCGGGCGACTTGCATTGCTCGGCATGGGCCTGTTGTCATTGGTCTCTGGCCTGGCACTGGCCTGGATGGGCAATCTTAGTCACAACCGCTGGCTGTTCTGGACACACATCGCTCTTTCGTCGATCGGCCTGTTGATGATGATGCCCGGCCTGTTTTCAATCGCGAAAGAGCGAAAGGGTTTACTTGTCGCGACGCTGGGATTGTCGATCCTCGCTCCCGTGGCGTCCATCCTCTACGGCAAGATTTCACCGAACAAGAACGACCGCATCCGCAACGAGACGATGTTTGTGCCGACGTCCATGCAGGAAGAGGGCGCAGGGCCGAAGTCTCCGTTCTGGCCTTCTTCCGCAAAGACCAATGTTGGCGGCACCATTCCTTCTGATTTCTTTATGGATTCGAAGCGCTGCGGGGAATGCCACAAGGACATCTACGATCAGTGGAATAGTTCCGCACATCACTTCGCATCGTTCAACAATCAGTTCTATCGCAAGTCGATCGAGCAGATGCAAGAAGTGAGCGGCAGCACGCAGGGCAGCAAGTGGTGCGCCGGTTGCCACGATCACGCGGTGTTCTTCAACGGGCGTTGGGAGAAGCCGATCAAAGATCAGATCGATACGCCCGAGGCGCAGAATGGCTTGGGATGCATGTCTTGCCACTCGATCGTGCATGTGGAAGGATCGACCGGCAACGGCGGATTCACGATTCAGTATCCTCCACTGCACGCGTTGGCTTCGAGCAAGAATGCGCTGATTCGCAAGATGGATGATTTCCTCATCAACCTGAATCCAGGGCCTCACAAGAAGACGTTCTTGAAGCCGTTCATGCGGGAGGACGGACCGGAATATTGCGCGGCGTGTCACAAGGTGCATCTCGATCAGCCTGTGAACAACTATCGCTGGTTGCGCGGCTTCAATGACTACGACAACTGGCAGGCTTCGGGTGTATCGGGGCAGGGTGCGCGCAGCTTCTACTACCCGCAGGAAACCTCGACTTGCACGCAGTGCCATATGGCGCTGGTTCCGTCAAAAGATCCTGGCAATCGCGACGGCAAAGTGCATAATCATCGCTTTGCGGCGGCCAACACGGCAATCGCGGTCGCGAACAAAGATGAGAAACAGCAGCAAGCTGTGGAGGCGTTCTTGAAGTCGGGCTTCATTACGGTCGACATCTTTTCCGCGTCGCCGATTGAGGAGGGCAAGGGCCAGACGGAGATGAAACGGCGGGATTCGGGTCCTGCACTGATGTCCACGATGGCCGTTGGAGAAGAAGCGGAACAGCAAGGCAATGTGCTGATCCGCGAGGTGGGCAATGTGGCTGCGCCGCTCGATCGTTCGGATGTTACGTTCCAGCCGGGGACGTCGGCGCGTGTCGACGTTGTGGTTCGCACGCGCAAGATTGGGCACTTTTTCCCAGGTGGCACGGTCGACGCATTCGATGTCTGGCTGGAGTTGCAGGGCAAAGACGCTGACGGCAAGATCGTTTTCTGGAGCGGCTATGTTGAGGACGAAGGCAAAGGACCGGTAGAGAAGGGAGCGCACTTCTATCGTTCCTATCAACTGGATGGTGAGGGCAATGCGATCAACAAACGCAACGCCTGGCAAACGCGCAGCCTGCTGTACGTTCGCTTGATTCCTCCGGGCGCTGCGGATACAGTCCACTATCGCGTGAACATTCCGAAGGATGCGAAGGGTCCGATCACCCTGACCGCGAAGTTGAACTATCGCAAGTTCTCGCACTACTACACGCAGTATGCGTATGCCGGCAAGCCCAAGCCCGGTCAGGATGCGTCGTTGGTGGCGAATCATCACGATAGCCGTGATTACTCTTTCGATCCCGCAAACATCCCCAAAAATGTTTCGGGTTTAGTGAAAGATCGGATTCCGGAGATTCCCATTGTGACGCTCGCGATGCGCACCACGAAGCTGAATGTTGCGGAAAAACCCACGAATTGGATGCCGCGTGTCGATAAAATCGATCGCGAGCGATGGAACGACTGGGGCATCGGCATGTTGCTGCAAGGCGATCTGAAGGGCGCGGAGTATGCGTTCAAGAAGGTCACCGAAGCGGAGCCTGAGTACGCCGACGGTTGGCTCAACACAGCGCGGGCGTTGATCCAGGAAGGCGAGATCGAAGCGGCCAAACCATATTTGGATCAGGCGATGAAGCTGAATCCGAAGTTGGGCCGCATCTACTTTTTCAAGGCTCTGACGCAGAAAGCGGACGGCGATTACGACGGTGCGCTCAAGAGCTTGGAGACTTGCGCGTCGATGTATCCGCGCGATCGCGTGGTCGTGAATCAGATAGGACGCATCCTGTTTTTGCAGCGCAAATACAAAGAGGCTGTGGATGCGTTTCAGCGCGTGTTGGCAGTGGATCCCGAGGATTTACAGGCGCACTACAATCTGATGCTTTGCTATCGCGGTCTCGGCGACAATGAAAAAGCCGCGCGAGAAGAGAAGTTGTTCCGGCGGTTCAAGGCCGATGAATCGGCGCAGTCGATCACGGCCAAGCCTCGCATGTTGAACGTCGAAGACAACAACGAGCGGCAGACGATCCACGATCATGAGAACGGATGGGTGGAAAAGAAGCGATGAAGTTGCTTGTGGCGGCTCTCTGCTGCGGGTTGCTCGCGCAGTCGCGGTTCAAAGACATCACCGCCGCCGCAGGCATCAAGTTCACGCACAATTCCGGACGTGCGGGTAAGAAGTGGCTGCCCGAAACAATGGGATCCGGCTGTGCGTTCGTGGATGTGGACGGCGACGGCTGGCAGGACATTGTTCTGCTGAACGGCAAAGATTGGGCTCCTAAGGGCCGGCGCACATTGTCCGCACTTTATCGCAACAACAAGAACGGCACCTTCACCGACATCACGCGTGGCAGCGGCCTGGACATCGAAATGTATGCGATGGGCATCGCGGTTGCCGACTACGACAACGACGGCCGCGATGACTTGTACATCACAGCGCTTGAAGGAGACCGCCTGTTTCACAACGAGGGTGCTGGCAAGTTTCGCGATGTGACGAAAGATTCCGGTATCGTGAATACTGCGTTTCCGACAAGTGCGGCGTTCTTAGACTACGATCGCGATGGACGAGTAGATATCGTTGTCGCAAACTATGTGCAATGGACCTCGAAAGGCGACCTGTGGTGTTCGATGGATGGTGCGACCAAGTCTTATTGCACGCCGGAATCGTACAAGGGCAACAGTTCGAAGCTCTTTCGCAATCTTGGCAGCGGTAAGTTTCAGGACGTGACCAAGGCTGCAGGCCTCGGCGAAGCGAACAGCAAGACGTTGGGCATCGCGACGTTCGATGCGAACAACGACGGCTGGGTAGATCTGTTTCTCGCCAACGACACGCAGCCGAACAAGCTCTACCGCAACAACAAGAACGGAACCTTCACCGAAGAGGCTGTTTCCGCTGGTGTCGCTTTCGGTGAGGATGGCATGGCGCGCGGCGCGATGGGCGTGGATTTTGCTGATTACGATCGCTCTGGGCGAGCCCATTTGCTGGTTGGAAACTTCTCCAATCAGATGTTGAGTCTCTATCACAACGAAGGAACAGGGCTCTTTGTGGACGAAGCACCGAAGTCCACCGTCGGACGTTCGAGCTTGCTGAGCCTGGCCTTTGGCGTGTTCTTCTTCGACTACGATCTGGACGGATACCCTGACATCTTCGCGGCGAACGGACACATCGACGAAGAGATCGGACGTGTGCAGCCGAAGGTGCAGTACAAGCAGCCTCCACTGCTGTTTCGCAATCTCGGCAAGGGCAGGTTCGAGGATACGTCGAAGCAGATGGGCGCTGAGATGCTGCGTCCAGTGGTGGCGCGTGGCGCGGCTTATGCGGACATCGATCACGACGGCGATCTCGATGTGCTGATCACCACCAACCATGGCGCGGCGTATTTGTATCGCAACGATTCGGCGGAAAAGAATAACTGGATTTCGTTGCGGCTGACCGGCACAGGCAAGTCCAACCGCAGCGCGCTTGGCGCGGTCGTGCGCGTGCAATCCGCACAAGGACGTCAGTGGCAAACGGTGCATTCTGGTTCCAGTTATTGTTCTCAGTCCGACTTGGCGCTCACCTTCGGACTCGGCAAAGATACAGCGATTTCATCCGTTGAGATCGATTGGCCCAGCGGTTTCAAGCAGAAACTCACGAGCGTAAAGGCCGGTCAGATTCTCAACATTACGGAAGGCAAATGACACCAAAGTTTAAAATCGGGGCGATTACCGATGAGTTCTCGCCCGACCTGAAGACCGCGCTTGACGCAATGGAAAAGATCGGCATGACCGGTGCGGAACTGCGAGTGGTCTGGGGCAAGAACATCATGGATTTGACTGAGGATGAACTCAGTCAGGCCAAAGATATGCTGCAGACCAAGGGCATGACAGTGATGTCGATCGCTTCGCCGGTGCTCAAGTGCGTGCTGCCCAATGCGCCCGATGTAGATACACGCTTTCAGCAGGACATCTTCAACTCGAAGCAGACGTTTGCCGATCAGCCACGCCTAGCCGATCATGCGGTGCACGTGGCCAAGAAGTTTAATGCCAAGATCATCCGCGTGTTTTCCTACTGGCGCACGGTGCAACCCGAGGCCTGCTATGACCAGATTCTCACTGCGTTGCAGACGCTCGCGGATCTCGCCAGGCAGCACGATCTCATCATCGGACTCGAGAACGAGCACGCCTGTAATATCGGTACGGCGGTGGAGTCGGCGAAGATCTTGAGCCTGATCGATCATCCGAATCTGCAGTTGGTTTGGGATCCTGCGAATGCGTTGGTCGGCGGTGAGAATCCTTATCCGTTTGGCTACGATCAACTGCCCAAGAATCGGATCGCGCACATCCACGTGAAGGATTGCCACATGGAAGGCCACACGCCGATCTGGGGACCGGTGGGCACGCGTCACGTCGACTGGAAGGGCCACATCGCTGCGTTGCAGCGCGATGGCTACGACGGATGGCTCAATCTCGAAACGCATTGGACTGGATCTGGCGGGGCAACCAAGCAGGAAGCCAGTACGATCTGCGGTTGGAATCTGCGGGGACTCGCCTCTCTATAACGGCACAAACACGGCACGTTCCCGATCTTTCCGTACGCGATCGATCGGGAACACCTCGTTGTGCATGATGAGCCAGACGCCGGGCTGCAGAATGCGCGCAGCGATCATGCTTTCCGTCAGGTTTTGCAGCCCGTCGGAGCGTTCGAAGCCGAGCGGCGTCATTGCCCCAGTCAAGATAATCGGAACCGGCAGCGCCTCGATATTGTTCTTGAGATACATGCCGGTTTCGACCATTGTGTCGGTGCCGTGCGTGATCACGAAGGGGGCTGGCTGCTGCGCGAGCTTGGCTCGCACCGTGGCGAGGATGAGATCGCGATCGTCCGGAGTCATTTCCAACGAGTCTTTATTCATCAGGCGCACCGCTTCGATTTCCAGATCGGGCAGGCGCAGTTGCTGCAGATACCGATCAAGTTTGAAGTCAACGTTCTGGACGGTGCCGCTCGTTTCCGAGTAGACTTTCTCGATGGTTCCGCCGGTGGAAACTAGATAGATTCGTTGGGCCAATCGGCTGTGATCCTTTGTTCGAATGTTCGAAGAGCTTCCGGGTGGGGAAGACTGCCCTGGGCCATTTGCGGGCTTCCGCCGCCGCGTCCACCGAGTTCTGCGATGAGGGGCTTCACGAGCACACCCGCATTGATGCCGGAATCTTTTGCTGTCGCGAGTAGGAATCCTTCCGCGGAAAGAGCCAGAAATACCGCATTCGGATGCAGTGCGAACGCTTGTGCGAGTGCTCGGACGTCATCTGTGATGGGTCCTCGGGCGATGTGTCGCGGAGACCTCTCGTACAGAGCTTTGCCTTGAAACAGAGCAAGTTCTGTTGCGAGTTTGCGGCGGACCTTGTCGGCTTCTTTGGCCGCTTCGATTTGTGCCGCCACAAGCGCCGGTGTTTCATCGAGAGGCGAGGAAAAGGTGCGTGCAATGGTGCTCAACGCATCGAAGTCGCGCCGCGTTCTCGCGACGGTGCGTTGGCCACACGTGAACTCAAGGCGGACGTTGCCGCGGATCTTGTCGAGCTTGCGGATCTGGATCGCGCCGATTTCGCCGGTGGCGCGGACGTGGGTTCCACCGCAGGCGGAACGGTCCAGTCCTGCGATGGAGACGATACGCAATTCGCCTTCTCGTGCAGAGGCTTTGCGCAAACTCTCCGCTACTGCGGCATGCTCGAAACTCACGGTCACTTCGCGATTTTCACAGATGGCCTCGTTGGCTCGATATTCGGCTTTTTCGATCTGTTGTTGGGTCAGCGAAGCGACCGCCAGATCGATGGTCGATACTTCCGCGCCCATGTGAAAGCTGACAGTCTGGAATCCGAAGAGGTCGAAGAACACCGCGGATAGTAGATGCTGCCCCGTATGCTGCTGCATGTGGTCGAAGCGGCGTTTCCAGTCGATCGTACAAACGGCAAGGCCTGACGCACTTGGCGAAGCCATCGTATGTGCGATGCGCCCATCTTCCAACTCTTCGACCGCTGTGACGCCGATGTCGTTGATGGCACCGAGGTCCTGCGGTTGTCCGCCGGAGGTTGGATAGAACGATGTCGCGTCCAAAAACACGTTCAGGCCTTCTATACCGACGATTTGCGCTTCGAACTGGCGAATGTAGCTGTTGTGATAGTAAAGGCGCATAGACTAGGCGAGCTTGGCTTTCACAGCAGCAGCATTGCGCTGAATCTTGCGGATCGCCTCGGCCATATGATCCATATCCGCGCGAGGGCCCAGCAGCATAGTCTGCGTGAACCACACCGCTTCTTTGCAGAGCTTGTCGTTGACGGGCAGCGCGTTTCTTTCATCCCACTCGCGGATTCGCTCTTTCGAATAGACACGCGCGCCACCTCGGTCGGTCAGCTTGGCGCGGATGAAGGCTTCGCGGTTCAGCGGCTCGTAGCCATCGTCTCCCGGGATGCCTTCGAGCTTCAATGCTTTGAGGAATCCTTCGCGCTCCATGCCCGCGAACTGCGCAGGATCGTAGCGGAACATGTACAAGTGATAGGCGTTGCGCGTGCATCCCACGGGAGTCTTTGCGGGCGCGATGCCGGGGATTTCGCGCAGCATGGTAGTCAAGTATGCGGCGTTGGTTTCACGCGTGCGAGCCTGGGATTCGAGCCGCGACATCTGTGCCAACAGCAGCGCGCCTTGAAAATCCGTCAGGCGCAGGTTTGCGCCAGGGGATCCATATGAGAAGCGCGACGAACTGCTGGGGCGTCCGTTATTGTGGAAGGCGAAAGCTTTCTCGTAGAAGTCGGTGTCGTTGGTGATGAGCGCTCCACCTTCGCCGCAGTTGAGATTCTTCGAAGCCTGAAAACTGAAGCAACCGGTCGTGCCGTAAGACCCGACCTTGCGGCCCTTCCACTCGGCGAGATGCGATTGGCAGGCGTCTTCGATCACCACGACTTTGCGGCGCTGCGCGATCTCAAGCACGGCGTCGACGTCGAACGATCCACCGCCTAGGTGAACGGGGATGATGGCGACGGTTCTCGGGGTGATGGCTGCTTCGATCTTGCGATGATCGATCTGAAACGTCTCCGCGTCGGTGTCGACGAAGACCGGCATCGCGCCGTAGAGCAGCACGGCGTTGATGGTGGCGACGAAGGTGTAAGCGGGCACAATCACTTCATCGCCAGGCCCAATACCGAGAACTCCTAGCGAAGTGATCAACGATGCCGTACCGTTGGCGACGGCGAGGCAGTGCTTAGTGCCAGTGAGGCTCGCGTAAGTCTTCTCGAACTTGTCCACCGCACCGCCGCGGTTCCAGTGCTTGCTGCGCAGCACGCTGAGCAGTGCCTGCTCTTCCTGCTCAGTGCTTACGGGCCAAGAAGGGAACTTCTGCGCGCGGACTGGCGCGCCCCCGAGGATGGCTGGCGTATCGCTGGGGGCTGCATACAGTACTGCGGCGGCAGTCGCCGCTACGAATTCACGGCGCTTCATTTGTGTTTCCTTCGGATCTTCTTTTCCCAATCGAGAAACTCCGCCACAGGGTTCTCTTTCGAAACTTTGAACACCACATAGGCGGACTCTTCCTCGTACTTGTCCCCAGCCTCGAGTTTGGTATTGACTTGATTGATGAGCCGACGATCCCAATAGCGGGCCGGTGGATTCACGCCATCGTTAATACTAGTTAGAGGATTTGCTGTCTTCGAGGCACTGTGCTTCAACGTGACCTGCCCATAGCCAAAACCCTTGTCGACATTCACAAACGCTACCCAAGCCACATCCACGGGCAGCGGCTTTGCGTCCAACAGAGGCTTGCGGGCGTCGAAGTCAACGACGACGGGCTTGCCGTCCGCACCGGGCCAGGCGACGTGGGTGAAGATGTGATCCATTGTCATCTCCTGGTTGCGAAGCCAGAACATCTCAATGGGTTTTTCGATGGTCATCGTCGAGCGGAAGAGGAAGTACGGCGCGTCTTTGATGAAGTCATACTCGGCGAAGAGATGGATTTCGGGATAGTTCTTTTCAAAGCCCGAGCGCGTGAGCCGCACCATCTTCTTGTTCTCGATTTTCTTGTGGCTCTGCACCGGATCCCACACGCCGATGCTGCGGTAATCCTTGGCACCGACGCGTTGAAAGCTGGGTGCCCAGTGCATGCGGTTCTTGCTGCGCCCGATGCTAACGCCAGCCGCTTTGTGGAAGATCGCCCGCAGCGTGCCGTTGTCTTCCATCTTGCCGTTGCCAAGATCGCGCGCCGTCAGATCGGCTTTATAGTAGGGGTTCTCGAAGACAAATCCGATGGGGTCCGCCGATGCGAGAAAGAGAAACAAGGAGAGCATCAAGAACTAGCTTACGCGTTCGATGATGGTTGCGTTTGCCATGCCGAATCCTTCGCACATGGTCTGCAAACCGTAGCGTCCGCCGGTGCGCTGCAGGATGTGGACGAGTTTAGTCATGAGTATCGCGCCGGTGGCTCCCAGTGGATGTCCGTGAGCGATGGCCCCGCCTTGGATGTTGACGCGTTCCATGCGTGGGCGATGTTCGCGCGCCCAACTCAAGACGACACTGGCAAAGGCCTCGTTGATTTCGATGGCATGCATGTCGTCGATCTTGAGACCGCTACGCTGCAGGGCTTTGTGAGTGGCGGCGATGGGTCCGTCGAGCATAAGTTCGGGGTCGGATCCGATGACGACCCGGGTGACGATGCGCGCGAGTTTCTTCAATCCCAACTGGTCGGCCTTTTCGCCGGAAGCCAACACAACCGCAGCCGCGCCGTCGGAAATCTGACTGGCATTGCCCGCGGTGACGACGCCGTTCTCCTTGAACACGGTGGGAAGCTTCGCCATCTTTTCCATGTCGATTGAGGCGCGTACGCCTTCATCATGGGTAACGCCGTTGATGGGGAACAGTTCGTTGCGGGTCCAACCGGCTTTGGCCGCGCCCGCGGCGAGGCAGTGGGACTTTGCGGCGTAATCGTCCACTTCCTGGCGCGAGAGTTTGTACTTCTCGGCGAGCAGTTCGGCAGACCAGCCTTGGTGAACAAGCGGATAGGGAAAGTCTTTCTTGAGATCTTCTGTGATCGCGTTGTCAGAACCCATGGGCACGCGGCTCATTGACTCGATGCCCGCGCCGATCACGACATCCATGTCGCCTGAGGCGATGGCCTGTGCGGCGAAGTGAATCGCTTGTTGGCCGCTTCCGCAGAACCGGTTGATCTGGGTTCCAGGCACCTCGATGGGAAATCCGGCCTTGAGGGCCGCCAGGCGGGCGATGTTCGAGCCTTGCTCTTTGGTTGGTGTGACGCAGCCGACGATGACGTCTTCCACCATTTCCTTCGCAATTCCACATCTTTGAACCGATTCGTCGAGCGTTTGCGCCAATAGGTCAAGAGGGTGGACGCTGGCCAGTGCTCCGTCGGCACGGCCACGCCCAATGGGAGTGCGTACTGCGGCTACGATAAAGACATCGCGTCTATTGAATGTTTGGCCCATGGAATGCAAATCTCCGAGGTGAATTGGATCCCCGATTGTAGCAGGGCAGGAGTGGAATGCTGGCAGCAAAAAATCGACGCAAGTGGATCATGGCGGGAATCGCTCTCGCAGCGGGAACTTGCGGTTATCTGGCGTATGGACTTCGCAGTGTGACGTCTGCACTGACCGATGCGGGTTTGGCTGTGGATGCGCAGGGCAAGGTGCGATTTGAGGCGATCGCGCTCGACCGTCGCTCGCCTGCGGGCTTCAGTTGGATTGGCGGTGCGGCCTCTGGCTATCTCGATGTCGCGACGTTTCAGGATCGCCTGTTTCTGCTCAATTCGTCGGAACTCGTCGAATACAACGCCGACGGTGTGGAGCAGAAGCGGTTTCGTGCGGGTTTCGAGTTGCCTCCGGCGGCCCTGGTGGCGATGACGTCCGGTGTGACGGCGCAGAGCAAGCAGCCAGAGTTGCTGATCGCGACCTCCGGCGCTGGATATCTTGCCTACGACGGTAAGTCCTGGCGGCAAGTACGCATCCCGGAAAAGCTGCTGTCGATTCGCGTTTTGTCGAATGGCCGGGTGCTGTTGGGCGCGGAAAAATCCGGCTTGCTGGTTCACGACGCTCGCGGATTGACAGTCTTTCATGAGCGTTTGGCCAAGCTTCGTGTCACTGCGATTGGCGGCAACGATGAAGCCGATCTTTGGATCGGCACGATGGACCAAGGTCTCTTTCGCTATCAGGGCGGGCAGGTAGTGCCAGTCACCCAGACGCCCGACAAGCGGATCTTGTGTGTGGAGGTAGACGGCTCGCGTGTCTTCGTTGGCACACCGCTTGGAATCGCCGAGTTTGAAGACGGCCGTTACAGGCGCGAACTGGCCTCAGGATTCTTTGTCCAAACGCTGGCAGTGAAAGGCAAGCGTCTGCGCGCGGGGACGCTGGCGGATGGGCTGTTGGAACTCTCACTCGATGCACGAAAACCGCGGGCTACTGCGGTGGAATCCGGTGAGGTCCGCAAGCTGTTCCGCGACTTCGTGCTCACTCCGTCGAAGCTGCTCAGCGAAGGCCGGGAAGTGATGCGTGCGGAAGCTGCGCTGCTTTCCGACGGCAACATCGCCGCGATTTCCCCCGACGACAGCGGGCGCCTTTGGGTTGGCTACTTCGATCGCGGACTCGACATCGTCGATGGCGCGATCACCAAGCATATCGAAGACGACACGATCTTCTGCGTCAATCGAATTGTGCATGATCCCGCCAATCGCCGCGTGGCCGTGGCAACAGGTAACGGGCTAGCACTGCTCGACAACACGGGCGCGACGCGGCGCGTGCTGCACAAAGCCGAGGGGCTCATCGCGAATCACGCGACCGATGTGTTGTTGCGTCCCAACGGTGGCCTCACAATTGCTACTCCAGCAGGCGTGACGTTTCTCGACGATGGCCGCCTTTCGAGCCTCTACGCGTTTCACGGGTTGGTCAACAATCATGTGTACGCGTTGGGATCGTGCCAGGGGCGCCTGTTGGCGGGCACGCTGGGTGGAGCGTCGTGGATCGATGGTGGGCTGGTTCGTGCGAGCTTTACGACGGCCAATTCCGCGTTGCGCCACAATTGGATTACTGCGATACAAGATGCTGGTTCGACCTGTCTCGTTGGAACCTACGGCGCAGGCGTGATGGCCTTCGATGCCGATGGAAGCTGGAAGAGCTTTCCGGATTTTAACGGTCGTGGATTCGAAGTGAATCCCAATGCGATGGCGGTCACGGCGAAGGCCGCCTATGCTGGATCGCTTGGCCGCGGACTCGCGGTTTGGGATCGTACCAACGCTCGTTGGAACTGGGTAACAGAAGGATTGCCATCCTTGAACGTGACCGCGGTTGCGGCTCGAAATGGCGTCATCTATGTGGGGACCGACAACGGTCTCGTGAAAGTGGAAGAGCAGGGGCTCATACGTTAAATGCGTTATCTTTTGATGTTTTGTGCTGTTGCCGCGTTCGCCGATGTGGGCGTGATTTTGCCCGGCGACAAGAGTGAGCCGGATCCGGCGATACTGGCGCTCGATGAGATGGCGATTCAAATCTCCATCGTGAATGGCCACGCGAAGGTGAAGGTGCGTCAGGTCTTTCAGAATCGCACCGGCGGAGTGACGGAAGGCACCTACATGTTTGCGCTGCCGTCGCGCGCCGCGATTTCCGACTTCGCCGTTTGGGATGACGTCACGCGCATTCCCGGCGTGATTCTCGAACGGAAGCGTGCCGAAGAACTGTACAACGAGATCCGCGCGCAGGCCATCGATCCGGGGCTGTTACAGCAGGGCGAACGCGGTGCCGATGAAGCGCGACGCGGCGCTGTGTTCATGGCAAAGGTTGTGCCGATTCCCGCCTATGGCAACAAGCGCGTGGAGACGGAGTTTCAAGAGCGTCTGCAGGTGGACAACTTGCAGGGTTACTTGTCGATCCCACTGCGCCCGGATGCATACAAGCTGCAGTCCGCTGCGCGGTTGTCGATCACGGTTGACTTCAAGAGTCATCACAAGTTGAAAGACTTCCAGTTCCTGGGCAAGCTCTATCCGATGGTGATCTCCGAACGCACGGCCAATCGAGTGGTGGCAAAGTTTGAAGGTCGCAATGTGACCTTTGGCGAGGACTTCTCACTGCAGTATCTGTTGGATGCCTCGCGCGGCGAAACTTTGGAAGTCGCGGCCTATAAAGAAGGCGCTGCGGAACCAGGCTTCTTCGAAGCCCAGGCGTTGCTGTCGATGCCGGTTGCTGCGGGGGCCGTTGCGGGATCCCCTCGTACCGTCGTCGCACTGTTCGATACCTCGTTGTCGATGCAATGGGAAAAGTTGGAGCGATCCTATCGGGCGCTCGAGGGTGTGCTGCGACGATTAACTTCTCAAGATAAGTTCAATGTGCTTGTTTTTAACGATGCCGTGACTCCCTTCGCAGCTTCCGGCCCCGTCGAAGCGACTGCTGCGCAGGTGGATCAGGCGCTTGCTTTTGTGAAGTCTGGGCGCTTGCGTGGCGGTACGAATCTGCAGTTGGCATTGGACACGGGGCTAACCCAGGCCGGTTCTGGCGACAACTATTTAGTGGTGATTGGCGACGGCGGTGCCACTCGCGGCGCCATTCAGACTGGAAAGCTTGCCGCTGGGTTTGAAGCGAAGTGGAAGCAATCCGCTGCGAAGCCGCGCGTCTATGTTTTCGGAGTTGGCGACGATGCGAATCTGCCGTTGCTGCGGATGCTTTCGCGAAATAACGGCGTCTTTGAATGGGTCCGCTCATCGGAGCCAATGGACTTCAAGCTGAAAGCCTTTCTCTCAAAGATCGGGGTGAAGCCGGTGGATGGGCTGCGTTTGACATCATCGGTTCCGGTGGATCTTGTGTATCCGCTGCAGGATTCCGCATTCCCAGGTTCCAGTGCCGCTTGGGTTGGACAGTACAAGAATGCCGGGAAAGCGGATATGTCCGTGGGTGGCACACGGGATGGCAAAAATGTTTCGGCGCGTGCAGCGGTGAACTTGCCCGCGGCGTCACCGTCTCAAGAAAACGACTACCTGCCGAGAGCCTGGGCCAAAGCCCGCGTGGATGCGCTGCTCGAAAAGATCGAGCGCGATGGTGAAGATGCTGCTTCGATTGACGAGATCATCCGGCTGTCGCGCAAATATAAATTTGTCACGCCCTACACGTCCTTTCTCGCTGCGCCTCGTGCGCTGTTGCGGCCTCGCTTGATTCGCCCCGGAGATCCGGTGCTGCGCATCAAGACAGATCCCACGATCAAGAGCGTTGTAGCGATGTTCCCGTTTGGCCTCGTGAAGCAACTGCGCTTTCTGGAATCCGAAGACATTTGGCAGACGCGGTTTCTCGCGCCGCAAGACATGCAGGATGGAACTTACATGGTGGACTTGTTGCTCAAGGACAAAGCGGGCCGCGTGTATCGCGAGTCGAAGAGCTTTGTGATCGCCAGCAAGACGCCGGTGGTTCGGGTGCAACTGGATAAAGCTCGTTATAAGCCGGGTGAGCAGATCAGGATGCAGGTGAGCGCGTCGGCTTCCACTCGAACGATTGCTGCGCGGATGCGTGGCGCGGAACCGGTGTTTCTGCGTTGGAATGCCAACGACAAATCGAACACAGGGATGATGATGGTTCCTTCGCATCTGCCCGCGGGCAAGTATTCTCTGACAGTGACCGCCGAAGATTTCGCCCACAACATCGGCAGCCAGGAGGTGGCGCTTGAAGTCATTCCGTAATGTTCTCGTGCTTGTTTTGGTGGTGGTCTTCGCCGCACAGGGCAACCTGTCGCGCTGGCTGCAGGACATCGAAGCCACCAGCCGTCTTGAGGCGGTCTTTTTCAAATCCGTCGCGCTGCCGTCGGGTTCCGTGGTGGCGAAGCGTCCGCCGGCTGAGGCTCGTGCGGAATTGGGCAAGCTGATTCAAGCCGCGCCTTCCGATGCTGAATTGTTCGCACTGCGAGCCATGCAGGCGGAACAGCAGTTGGACTTCGCAGCGGCGGAAACCGACTGGAAGAAGCATCTCGAACTGGCTTCCAACAAGGCTTCGGCCAACACGGCGCTCGCGGATTACTATCACCGTCGGCTGCAGGTGCGCGATGAACTCTCAGCATTGACGGCGGCGGGATTGCATCAACGCGGTGTCGAACTGGTGGAGGCGCAAGGGCTCGATCGTACTCTCGCCGCCGATCAGTTCAAGGCTTGGGTGCGACGTGATTCCCAAGACGAGTCCGTTTATGCCAAGGCTCTCGACTATCTGAATCGGAACAAAATGTTCGCGGCTTCTGAAGAAGTGCTTTCGGTCTACAAACAGAACTTCGCGGCGAACAGTGATTTTGCGGTTCGTTCTCAGGCAGACATCGAATTCGCTCGCGGCAACGCTGCGCGCGCGGCGGTAATTTGGGATCAGGCGTTCGATCCTTTGTGGCCGTCTTCGACCATGTCACGCTATTTCGATGTTGTTGGCGCAGGGCGTGACCGTCAGTTGCTGGCACGTCTGCAGGCGGAACTGGCATCCAAGCCCAACGATTTGCCTACTGCGGCCAAGGTTCATCATCTGCAACAGCGGATCAACAACACGACGGCGGCTCGCCGTACGCTGATCGAATTCCGCGCGCGAAAGCAGTCTTGGAGTGCCGCTGAGTGGCTAACGCTTGGGCGGTTGCTTGAGAACGCATCGATCCATGATGAGGCCGCGCGCAGCTATCACGCGTTGTATTTGCTTGACCCCGAACAGGGGTTGACGAACCTCTCGCGGATGTTGCTCGATATGCCAGAACAACCGCTGGCATTGGGTGCGGGCGATCTGTCTTTGTATCGCGATGTGGCGACGATGGACCAGGGTCCTGGATTTTTGAATGGTGTGCTGTCGCTGATTCTCAATTCGTCGGGTGTGGCTTGGGAATACGATCGGCAGAATCAGTCAGCCCGAGCGTACTTTCATCGCACAAAAGCGGCTGAGCTGTTAGAACTTCTCGACAAGCGATTTCCCAATGCACCGGCGCGCGCCGGGTTGCATACGAAGTTGATTCAGGCCTACGCGATCTATGGCGATCGCGAGGGTGTGATCCGCGCGGGGCGGCTGTTCCTGCAAACGTTTCCGCAAGCTGCGCACGAGCGTACCGCCGTGACGTTCTTGCTGGCGGACGCTTATGCGGCGACCAATCAAGTGAATGACGAGTTGGCTGCTTACGATTCGCTGTTGAAAGAACTCGGCGCGAGGGCAGGCAATGTTCCCATTGGCTCGGTCGCGGAGGCGCGTCCTGGCGCAACGGCCGCGGTGAAGTCGCCCGAGTACGCGAGGGTTCTCGATCGTTATGTTTCGCGGCTCGTCGCGTTGAAGCGCCTGCAGCCCGCGGTGGCGGTCTACCGGCAAGAGCTTGGCCGCAACGCCAACGATCCCGGTCTCTATGAGCGGTTCGCGGCGTTTCTCGATCAGAACAAACTGGGTGGAGACGTCGAACAAGTCTACCGGCAGGCGTTTCAGAAGTTCAACGACGACACGTTCAGCCACAAGCTGGCGCGCTGGTACCTGCGCGCCAAGCAGACGGCGCAGTTCGAGACGTTGACTCGCGATGTCACCAAGACCTTTAGCGGTACGGCGCTGGAAAGATATTTTGGCGCGGTGGTCGCAAGTGGACCTTCAGTGGCACCTGCTTTGTCTCTGCAGTTGAACCTCTACGCCAACCAACGGTTTCCGCACAATGCGGCATTTGTGAACAATCTACTGCGAGGCTATGAATCGCGAGGTACTGCAGATGCGGCCGCTTATGAGCGCTTGCTTCGACAGCATTGGTTTGAGAGCGACGATCTGCGTTCGCGCTTCTTCCAACTGCTTTCGCGCAGTGGACGTTTGCAGGCGGAACTGGATGGAATTCGCGCGTTGAATGCCAAGCCGGAAGAGAATCCGGTAGCGAGTGTGCTTCTGGCCGAAGGCGAGATCTGGCGGACCCGCTATGAAGCGGCGGCACCGGCAATGCGGGCTGCAATCGATCCGCGGGCAGCGATGCTGCACCGTTCCCTGGGCGATGTGGATGCCGCGTCTGCGATTGAGATGAACTTGGCAAAGGCTGCGCCTCGCGATAGCGGTGCGTTGACACGGCTGGGCGAGATGCAGGCCGATCGCGAGCGTTTTGCTGCGGCGAAGCCGCATTGGGACAAGATCCCCGCGATTGAGCCGGGCAAGAGCGAGGGCTTTATCGAGGCTGCGACCATCTATTGGGATTACTTCCAGTTTGATGACGCGCTGCGGACCATCAACGATGGCCGGCGGCGTCTGAACAACGACTCGCTTGCGGCCTATGAGGCGGGCGTGATTCGCGAGAATCAGCGCGACTATGGCCGCGCAATCGATGAGTACGTGCGTGGTGCGTTGAGTGAAGAAGACGAGCGTTCGAAGAGCCGGTTGTTGCGCTTGGCACGGCGTCCCGCGTTGGGTCAAATGGTGGAACAGCGAGTGACTGCAGCGTCGTCGAATCGCGATGATTTGAAGGCGATCGATTTGCGTGTTGCGATGCTTGAGAGCCAAAGCAGGCGGACGGAGCTCGAAACATTTCTGTCCGGTCTTGTGAATCTCACTTCTTCGCCCGAAGTGATCGCCCGCGCGGAAGCCGTGGCGTCACTCAACGCGATGCGCGCGGTGGAACGGCGCGCTATGGAACGGCGTATCGAGCTTGCCAGCGATACGGTGGATCAACTCCGTGCGCGGCTGCAGTTCATGCGGTTTCTCGAATCGCGCGGTGAGAATGCCGTAGCGGCGCAGATTGTGGAGGATGCCTACAAGCAGAATCCGGCATCTCTGGGTGTGATCCGCACAGCAGTGAACTTCCACTCGCGGAACAACAACGGCAAGCGTGCGGTGGCGATCTTGACCGAAGCTGCCGCCCGTGCGAAAGGCACGTATCCGGAAAGCTTCCGTTACGAGGCTGCTCGCAAATCTTTGGATCTTGCCGACTACGCAACGGCGAAATCGTTTATGGATGGGCTGTTGGCGGGCGATCCTCACCGTGCCGACTACCTGACGACGACCGCGGATGTCTTTGCGCGGCAAGGCGATGATGCCGGGTTGAAGGCGTTCTATCTGAAGTCCATCGAAGGTCTGCGGGCGGCGAAATTGGGCACCGAAACGCTGCGGCGCAGTTTGATTCCTGTGCTGGCGCGCCAGAAGGATTTCAACGGCGCGGTGGATCAATACATCGAGATCATCAAGGGTTTCGCAGAAGATGAGGCGCTGGTGGATGAGGCTGCCGCCTTCGCGAACGCCAATGGTATGAACTCGAAGCTGCTCGGTTTCTATGCGAAGGCGGTGCGTGATTCTCCCCGCGACTATCGCTGGGCGCTGGTGCTGTCTCGTGTGCAATTGAAGTCCGGTGATCTGCCGGGCGCGTTGGCCTCGCTGGCGAAGGCAACGGGCATCCGGCCCGATCGGTTGGATCTGATGCAAACGCGGGCGAAGCTCGAAGAGCGCACGCTGCGTTTCGACGAGGCGTTGCTGAGCTATCAGAAGATCTATGAGCTGAGCTATCGGGATCCTTCATGGATGATTCGAGTGGCCGAACAGCATGTCCGAATGGGGCGTGTTCCGCAGGCGGTTTCGGCGTTGAAGCAGGGTTACATCGACAATCAGCCGGACCAATCCGCCAACTACACGCACGTTGCGCAGCAGTTGCTTGATTGGAACCTGGTGAAAGAGGCGCAGGAATTTGCTCCCAAGGCCACTGCGGATTTGCAGGCGTCGATTGCGATCCGGCTGCGGCAGCCTTTGAACGCGCAGATGGCAGCGGGCGCCGCGGGTGCTGCGATTGCACGCTATTACACGCCGAAAGAGAAGGCGGATCTGGCTCCGGCATTGCGTGGCGAACGCGGTTTGGAAATTGCGAGAGCGGCGCAGATGAAGGATGTCGAAGCTGCGCGACTCTACGAAGCCGCTAGTGGCAAGGAATTTTACACTCTCATTAACCTGCAGCGTGAACGCGGTCGCTTCGACGAACTCGGGCAGCAGCTCGAGGCAATCGGACGCAACGCGGTGCGAGCTGGCGAGAACGTCGACACGATTCTGCGTGAAGCCGCCCGGTCGTATCAACAGTCGGGCAATGTCCCCGGCGAGCTACGGGTGCTGACTCTTATGGCTTCGCGCGAGCAACTGGGCGGGGATCTACTGAGCCGCTACTCGATCCTGATGGTGCGGCAGCCCCTTTCACAGGCTGTTGCCGCAGCGAGCGGCGCGGCGAACGATTCCATTAAGGATGCCCTTGCGACGGCGAGCCTGTTCGCCACGAAACCCGGGGAGACCTTTGCGATCCTGGCTGCTCGTGGGCGCACACGCCCACAGGTTTGGACCCGCGCCTATACGGCTCTTGCAGGCGTCTATCTAGGCGCTGGAAAAGATCCGCAGGTGAAGTCCGCATTCGAAGGCTTGCTTGGATCCCAATCCATCGGCGAACAGCTTGCACGCAAGCCGGATCGTACGCTGCAACTTACTGGCAAAGAGTGGTTCTATTACGCTGGCCGCTTTGGGCAGAACGTTCCCGGTGGCGAAGACTACGCGCTCGCGGATCTCGAAGGTTCGCCGGCAACGGCCTCACTGTATATGCAACTTGGGGACGTCTACGTGGACAAAGGTGAGTATGCGAAGGCCCAGGCCGAGTTCGATTACGCACTCGAGCTTCAGCCTAAATCCGCAGAGGCCATGCGCAAGATTGCGTTGACGATTTATGCGCAAGGCCGTCGTGAAGAGGCTCTCGCCGGATGGCGTCGCGCAATGCAGGCGGAGCAGGCGAATCTACCGGCGCTGTTGCAGGATCTTGCTTTGGCGAAGCAGCTCGATGCGCTCCGTCCAGAACTCGATCGAGCGATTCGCGCGCATCTGCGGCGCAGTGGCGGATACGAGGCCGCGACCCTGTTGCAGCCTCTTACGGGCGATCGGAAGTGGTTGTTGGAACTGGCGACATCGACTCCGGATCCGGAACAAATTCTGGAATCTTTGTTCGATGCGGAATGGCTGACTCCCGCGCAGCGCGAGGCCGTTTTGGATGCGGCGGTGAATGCCGCCGATCGAAAGGTGCAGGCGAGTTTAGGTGAGTTCAGAAGCCAGGCGCTGCAGTCGGCCTCGCGCTGGCA
>CAZCPL010000003.1:0-32411 GCA_964500255.1 uncultured Solibacteraceae bacterium
GCGGTCAGATCGTTGAGCAGCGTGGTCAGCATTTCCGGATTTTCGTTGGCGAGGGAGAGAGTCCGGGCGCAGAGTCCGTGACGGAGGGCGTTGCGAGCGCTGGCGGCTTTTCCGGCGGGCGTGACGGGTCCGCGGGAGTGGGTGCCGTTGGCGCGGGAGGCGGCGCGCTGTTTTTCTGTTCGTTCGATTTGCTCGATTTCGATGTGTTGTTCCATGGGGCGTGGAACTCCTTTCCTGCGACCATGATCTGGGAAGGGGCCAAAACGGGCGAGTAACTTTTGGAGGCCAAGTTGTTGATATGGAGGGAAATAAGAAAGTTTTGCAATTTGTGAACGACAAATATGAAATTTTCAAGGGATTGGATGGATTGGATGGCTTGAAAAACGTGGCAGGACTCAAGGGTCCCCGGCGATCTTGGCGTGAATGGTTCCGCCGATTGCAGCTCTTGCGGCTACTGTCAGCTGGAGTTGTTGGCTCGCAGGCCGCTGCATGCTTGCGAATAGACAACTTGCCCCCTCCGCATAGGACGCGGCGATGGCGTGCTTGTCCTGTCAGGTTCTGTCGCCCTGCTCATGGAAATCCTGGAAGCAATGGCGGCGGGCCGGGGCCTTACCCTTATCCCTGAAAACGCGGAGTTGACCTCCGTGCAGGCCGCAGACGTGCTGAACGTCTTGCGCCCGTTTCTGATGAAGCTCCTTGAGGACAACGTCCTGCCGCACCGCAAGGTCGGCAAGCATCGCCGCGTCCGCATGGAAGACGTGATGGCTTATAGGGCGAAGATCGACCGCGACCGTGAGGCAATCCTCGACCAGATCGCCCGTGAAGGGCAGGAACAGGGCATGGGCTACTTGACCCTATGAGCCACTGCCCGATGCGAATGTGCTCTACCCGGGCCGCCTTGCGTGACCTCTTCCTGCAACTCGCGGTCACGGACTTGTTCAAAGCCAAATGGACGGCGGACATTCACCGCGAATGGATCGAGGCGGTGATGCGCAACGAGCCGCAGCGCGACAGGGCGGTGCTTGAGCGGACGCGCGACATGATGGACACGGCGACACGGGATAGCCTTGTCACGGGCTACGCTGCGTTGATCGATACGCTTTCACTTCCCGATCCCGATGACCGGCATGTGTTCGCCGCCGCCATCGTGGGCCGTTGCGATGTCATCGTGACGCAGAACCTGAAAGATTTCCCGGAGTCGGCGCTGGCACCCTTCGAGATTGAAGCCCAGCACCCTGATGAATCCTCTGCAATGACCTGAGCCTTGCGCCCGGCGTCTTCGGCGGTGCCGTGCGCAAAGTGCGGGCGCGGCTGCTGAAGCCCCCTTATAGCGTCGAGGAGTATCTCGCAACGCTGACGCGGCAGGGCCTCGTCGCGACGGTCGGCGAGTTGCAGTCGTTCGCGGATTTGCTGTGAACCGCAATACCCTACCTGAAAATGCGGCGCGGCCTTGGCACTTCGGATGAAGCAGAAGCCCAAGCGATGGTCGAGGAGATGAACACCATCCTCGGCGATCAAACTTGGTGGAATGCCGCAAAACGGGCGGAGGCCGAACTTCGCTTCGCCAAACAAATCATCGAAGCTTTTTACGATGAGATTCAGGCTGGCCGGGATGATCCGGAGAGTCTGAGGGAAAGCCATATCCGGCTACCCAATAAGGACGATGGTTATTCGCGCGTACTTTTCGTGGGCACTACGGGAGCTGGTAAAACGTCCCTTCTGCGCCAGCTCATCGGCTCTGATCCGGAAGAGGATCGTTTCCCCGCGACCGGGTCGGCGAAAACGACGATTGCCGATATTGAGGTGATCCAGGCGGAGGGAGAGTTCGAGGCGGCTGTCACTTTCTTTACTGAATTCCAGACGCAGGCGAATATCGAGGAATGCGTGACTGCCGCCGCACTCGCCGCTTATGAAAATGCGCCGATTGACAAGATTGCTAACTGCTTCCTCAACCATCGTGACCAGAAATTTCGCCTCAGCTATCTACTCGGTAGTTGGAGGAAAGCAGCGGCCAGCGACGAACAAGACGAATTTTCCTTCGACACCGAAGAAGAACCACGGGTGTTCGATGACGAGGCCGCATTATCGGAAGAGCAACGCGCTGCGCACCGCCAAATGCTGGAGCAGTATTTGGCGCGTATCGGCAAGCTTTCTGCATCCGTCGTTTCTGAACTCACAGCGGAGTTGGGCGTTGATGCCAAAGCCGGGAGCGCTGACCGCGAAGCCGCACAACAGCTGATCGAAGAGAATTTTGAGGCACAACTGTCGCAGTTGGAGGCCTTCCATGAATTGGTGCAGGACATTCTCGAAGATGTACGCTCCCGCTTCGACCTGATTGAGGCAGGGGAACTACTACGCCGCCGTTCCGGCTGGCCGGAACTCTGGCTGTTCACGACAGAAGACCGGGCGGAGTTCATCCGTCATATTCGTTGGTTCTCCAGCATCTCCTGGCGGCAATTCGGCAGGCTGCTGACGCCTCTCGTTGAGGGTATCCGCGTGCGCGGCCCGCTGTTTCCGGAGTTCGCGGAAGGCCCCGCCAAAGTGGCCTTCATCGACGGGCAAGGTCTCGGCCATAAGCCAGATTCGTCCCCGAGCGTCAGCGTCACGACCCGTGTCACCAAACGCTTCGGTCAGGTCGATGTCATCTTGCTGGTGGACAATGCCCAGCAGCCCATGCAGGCAGCTCCGCTCTCGGTCTTGCGGGCCGTCGCCTCCAGCGGTCACCAGGGCAAGCTCGCAATCGCGTTCACGCATTTCGACCAGATCACAGGGGAGAACCTACCCGGCGCATCCGAGAAGCGGGCGCACGTGATGGCGTCAGTCCTGAATGCACTTTCCAGCCTTCGGGATGTTCTTGGCGCTTCGGTCGTCAAGACGATAGAACAAGGCCTGGACTCACGTTGTTTCATGCTCGGCGGTGTTGACCGGCAGCTTACGAAGATCCGGGGACGCGCGGGTGATTACATGAAGGAGCAACTCACAAACCTGATGGGCTTCTTTGAGGCCGCAATAGCGCCACCGCCCACGGCCGAGGCGGGGCCTATCTATGACCCGACCGGCATCGGCTTTGCAGTTCAGGAAGCTGTCGCAAAATTCCAGGGGCCTTGGTTGGCAAGGCTTGGGATGGGTACCTATGAGGGGTTCAGCAAAGAGCATTGGGGCCGCGTGAGGGCGCTGAATCGCCGGATTGCGGACGAACGAGACGACTACGAATACGATACCCTCCGGCCCGTCGCAGATTTGGTGACGCAGCTTCGGGAGTCGATTTCACGCTTCCTGAACACCCCCATCAACTGGACTAAGCCGCCACAGGATGAACAGGAAGAGCAATCTGCTATCGCGCATATCCGTCGAGCGGTGGATATTGCGATTCATGAACTAGCGGTGAAACGTTTGGTCGCAGACCATCTGGACGAATGGCGTGATGGATACAAACTCCGTGGCACTGACTCAACAACCAGGAGGGCCGCTACCATTCGTCGTATCTACGACGCGGCGGCGCCCTTGCCAGATACAATTATGACCTCGCCCTCAACTGCATTCCTGCATGAAATTCGGCGGATCGTCATTTTGGCAATTAGAGAGAATGGCGGCGAAGTGCAACTGAGCGAATCCGCTTAAAGCAACTGCCTGTCTGGGGGCGGTGGACGGCTTGGGTTCCTGAGTATTGTTGAAGCGGAGGCGCAGATTGAGCGGCGATTGCTGTTATCCAACAGGATCGCGAAGTAGCTCTGTCAGAGTGAACGCTACGCCCTGGTTGTCATCGCTTTCCAAGTCGCAGATGCCTGCGGCTTCTGGACAACGGAGGCGATTCCAGCTACGTTATTGGGTGACCTTTGGATGGCCCCTCTTGGGCTGTCCAGAACCGGAACCCTGTCGCTGCTAACGGCGGGGTTCCTTCCCTTCTTTCACCACAATACTTCTTTCTTACAAAATACTTGTAAGGGGTGCTTGAGTCCGGTTCGACCAAGCCCGAAGGTAGCGACGGCAGTCTGGGCGGCGAGGACGGCGGTAACGGCAAAGAATGTGGCTAACAGGCGAGCCATCCCAATATTGTCCCAAGAATTCGTCGGCAAAACGGACCGGGGCGGCGGCAATACTGCCTACCTTGATGCCGCCCCGGCCTTGGAACTATTGGAGCCAGGGACCAACGACTGGGTAGTCTCCCGGCAGTCCGAAGTTGCCAAACGATCCCAGCGGATGGAACCAGGCACCGGTGGATGGCCGCCAGAGATAGACCTGGACGATGGGTCCACCGGTGAAATTCGCGGCAATGGGAAAATCCGTAGCGGTGCCGAAGCTGAATTCACTATCGACACCGGCTGTAAACGCCCAGTCTCCACTGATGTCGAGTTTCCAGTTTCCTGCGTTGTACAGACCTCCGCGGGCATAACCAGTGCCGGTCCAGTCCCCAACGAGGGGTCTATCGGCGGAGGTTCCCCACGCGTAGCCTTTGTCGATTCCAGTGTTCCAGCCGCCGCTGCCGTCCCAGTCGAGATACCAGATACCGTTGCGATAGGTTCCCAGACAATCCTTGCCGATTTTGTTCCAATCGCCAATGATCGGTTTGTCATTCGGGATGCCGAAGTAGAAGTACCGGTCGATACCGAACGTCCAGTTGTTGTCTCCGGTGGTATCGAGATACCAGACGCCGCCACGGAACAGACCGATTCGCTTTTTGCCGGTGCCGTCCCAATCGCCAACCACGGGGATGTCGCCGCCGACTCCGATTGGGAAAGCGGTGTCGCCGGTGTTCCAAATGAAGTCACCTGTTTTGTCCATCGCCCATCCACCACTGCGATAGTATCCGGCTTTGTCTTTCTTCAATGCATTACCACCCGGCACGATGATGTTGGCCCAGAAGCCGTTTTGGCTGACGAAGTCGTTGGACGATGATTGATAGCCACTCAGAATGTTCAGATTGCTGGACGAGGTGGAACCGGCAATCAGCAGAGTATTGCCACTCAGCGTTCCGGCAGTGATCGAACTTCCAGCATCGGATCCGGCACCGCCCCAGAGGGATGAGAATGTCAGAGTTCCGGTCGCGGAATAGACGCCAATAAACGCGTCATAGGCACCACCATGGTTCGTCTGAATCGGATTCACGGCCGGGAAGTTAAACGAGCCCGTCATGCCAGTGATGGCAAGCTGGCCCGTTCCGCGCAATGCGATGGCATTGACGATTTCGTAGCTGCTTCCACCGACATAGGTGCTCCAAAGCGAAGCCGATCCGGTGGCGTTGAGTTTGACGACAAATCCATCGGAACCGCCGCCTCCGAAAGCTGTCTGCGCTGCATTCACCAAGGGGAAGTTAGACGAGTTGGTGACGCCTGCGATATAGGCCTCTCCTGAACTGTTCACTGCAATGGAAGTCGCAAGTTCCTGAAATCCTTGGGCGGTGCTGGTGCCTCCGATGTAGGTGCAATAGGAAAGCCCGGTGCCCGAAGCTGCGATTTTCATTGCAAAGGCGTCCATACCGCCTCGCGGTCCGCTTCCATTGATGACGAACAGGTTGGTGGAGGAGGTTCCGCCGGCAATAAAAGCCTCACCGTTGTTTACCGCCACCCCCATCAAAAGGTCGTCACTGCTGCCACCGATGTAGGTGCTGTAGATGGTGGCTGTTCCGGTTGAACTGAGCTTGGTGAGGAACCCATCCAACCCTCCACGGGGCGTCGTGTAGAAGCCCGTGGTCGGGAAATCACTGGAACTGGTCTGGCCCACAAAATAAATTCCGGTAGAATCCACCGCAATACTATTGGCGGAATCCGCTCCGAGCCCGCCGAAGTAGGTTGAGAAATCCAACGTGGCGCCCGTGGCGGAGAGTCTGGTCACAAAGCTGTCGGTTGAGCCTCGCATGGTCGATTGGATCGGGCTGCTGATCGGAAAATTAGTAGAACTGGTCCAGCCGGCGACCACTGGCCTGAGTTGTGCATCGAGAGCCATGGCATTGATGCGTTCCGAGCCCGTGCCGCCGAGAAAAGTTGCCCAAAGCAGAGTCTGCCCACCCGCAGCGAGTTTGGCGACAAAACCATCGGTTGATCCCCGATTGGTGCCTTGATAAGCGCCCAGCACCGGGAGGTTGGTGGACTCTGTCCAGCCCGCGACAAATACCGTATCGTCGGGTGCCAAAACCACGGCTGAGATAGAATCGAACCGGCTTCCGCTCCAATAGGAACTGTAGTAGAGTTCGGGATCGATTACGGTTTCGAGTGTCGGGTCCAGGGCGCTTGCCGTGAACCCAACGGAGCCATCCGCAAGCAATACGTAACCGCCTTGTTTCGTGATCCGTGTGCCATCGGGCATCACCTGATAGATCTCAGGGATGCGCTCTTCCATCTCTCCCACCGTGGTGCGGATCTTGAGTTGTTGCTCTTCTCCCAACGACACCGGACCCTTGCCGCCCGAATACCGCATGCGGATGCTTTTGATATCGGCACCCTGCTTCAATACGAAATCGTTCTTCCAGCCAATCGGTGACATACGGCAATGGAGGTCGACGCCGGGGTACAGATCTCGATAAATCACCTCATCGTAGGAACCAGTGGACAAGCCGCCGGATCGCGAGTTTCCAGTGAACCGATGGACGCGCGTGACGCCAGGACGATGGCCTTCGAGCCGGGTTTGGGCATTGGCACCCGCAAACGCCACGTGCAAGCCGGAATCGAATTGAATCCCGTTGCTCTTGTAGTTTGCCCATCTGGTTAGATTGGTGCCAATGAAGCCGTTCGATTCGTTTGAATCGGCGGCCGGACCTGCTGGGAAAAAGATCGCCTTGGGCGCGATCTGCGCCACAGCCTCGAGGGCAGGAAGCAGAGTGAAGAGAAGGCGGAAGAGTTTCATCGTAGATCTCATCGCCGCAGGTTGGAGGAGATTTAGGACTAATTTGTGGTTTGTACCAGTACTCGCCTCGAAATGTACGGGCTATCCTTGACACAGAATCGCAATGGCCAGTCAGCGCATTCGCGAATCCCGATGCGTGGGGTCACCTGGATTTCAAAGTTCAAGTTGCCACCGTCCAGGACTCGCAACGGTCCGTGGGTGAGGTCGACACCATAGTGCTCCGCTCTTGTGATACTCAACGCCCGGGTGAGTTTTCCGGGACCATTCATCGGCGCGGAGGTTCCCCACAGCGGTTCAAGGGCACGGATCAGAACGCAGCCGGGCTGGCCTTGCGGTTCGGCGACGATGTTCAGACACTCGTGCATTCCATAGATCAGATAAACATAGGCGTGCCCTGGCGGACCGAAGATCACCTTCGTTCGCGGCGTGATGCCCTTGTAACTGTGGGCTGCAAGATCGCCGGTCCCGAGGTAGGCTTCGACTTCCACAATGCGGCCCGCGCAGGCACCCAGTTCGATGGTTTTGCCAAGCAGAGCGCGCGCAACGGTGACGGTGTCTTGTGCGTAGAAAGCACGGGGAAGCGGCGTTAGGGTTTGTCGTCGGATAATAAGAGCTTACCGAATGCGATTGTTTACCGGGCTGGAACTGCCTGTGCACGTCGAATCCGAACTGGACTGCGTCCTGAAACCTTGGCGAAAACTTGCGCCTGGCTTGCAATGGAGTGCGCTGGAAAACTTGCACATCACCACGAAGTTCATCGGTAATTGGCCGGAGGCCCGGTTAAAGGAGTTGAAGGATGCGCTGGCAGGTGTGCCAAAGCCCGGTGCGCTGGCGATTGGCGTGCGTGGCGTGGGCTGGTTTCCGAATCCGCATCGGCCTCGTTCGCTGTTCGCTGCGATCGATGCGGTGCCGAGGGGGCTGGTCGATCTGGCCGGAAACACGCAGGATGCGCTTGCCCGGATCGGAATGCCGCGCGAGGAACGGGAGTACACGCCCCACATCACGCTAGGCCGTGTCAACAGGCCGCCCGCGCCGGAATTGAGCGCGCTGCGGCAAGCGATCGCCGAAAGTCCGTCGCTTGAATTTGGCATGATGGAAGCCAAGTCTTTTTTCCTGTATCTGAGCCAACCGGAATCCAGAGGTTCCATCTACAAGAAGCTCGCGGAGTTCTCTTTCCAATGATCCAGTCTTTTCTGCTCGTGGCGGCCTATCTACTAGGAGGTATCCCCTTCGGTTATCTATTGGTAAAGTGGCGCACCGGTGAGGATGTGCGGGCGGCAGGCAGTGGCAATATCGGGGCGACCAACGTGCTGCGGACGACGGGCCGCGCGATGGGCATCGCCACTTTGCTGTTAGATGTGGCCAAGGGCTTCGTCGCGGTGTGGGCGATGGGCTATTTCTCCGGCCAGGATCCGGTCTGGATGAGCTTGGCTGCGTTGGCCGTGATGGCTGGACATGCGTTTCCAGTGTTTTTGAAGTTTCAGGGCGGCAAAGCGGTGGCGTCGTTCATCGGCGCATTTTTGTATCTGACACCGTGGCCCTTGTTCACGGTGTTGCTGGTATTTTTGGCCACGGTCTGGGTCACTCGCCACATCTCGTTGGGTTCGATCGTTGCGTGCGGATTGTTTCCATTTGGGGTGTGGTTGATTGAGCATCCACACTGGATCGTGACACTGGCCGCGGCGATCGCCGGATGGTTTGTGATCTACCGGCATCGGGCGAACATCGGACGATTGCGTGCGGGCACCGAGAGTGTGTTCACGTTTCGAAGAGCCGTTAGTTAGCTCCGAAGTAACAGCCCGGAAAACGGAGCGCGCGGGCGTCGTAGCTTGCTTGTCGTGAGGGTGCCCGCGCGCCCTTTCCGGGCTGGTTAGACACTTGCCGGGCTTGAGGCAGCCGGAACCTGCAGGCTAAACACCGGATTCGGCAACCCCAGCCCCGCGATCCTCTGACGGATGCCATCCGCATGCAGCAGTGTCGTGATCAAAATCGGCGCGGCCCCGCCAGCCGTTTCCCGCAGATCTTCCGGCAACACCACCGGCACTCCGCCAAAGCGTTGCCCCGCCTTTACCGGATTTCCATCGACAAAGGCCGTGATGCGCCGTTCGCCGAGCACGGTTTCTTTTAACAGCTTCATCGCGAGCTGGCCGGTTCCGTAAACCACCACGTCGCCCGCGGGCAAAGTTTCCCGTAGCTGCCGATCCAACGACGAAAGGAATATCGACGAAGCCAGAATGTAGCGTTCGATACTTTCGCGAAAACTCTCGTTGTGTTCCCAGTCCTCTGCAACAGAAGCACCGGTATTCGCATAGCCAGTGAAAAGACTGGCCATCCGCAGACCGCCCGCCCCTGGCAGTGTATGACTCTCTTCGAGCACGACTGTAAACCCAAACTGCCGCATCAGATTGCGCAGCGCGGCACGCGAAAAGTGATTGATATGTTCGGTATTGAAGTCCTGAAACGGCGCGTGTAGAAAGTTTTCGTATTCCACCGCATCCGGAACCTCGAGAAACACGATTCCGTCGGCCGCACACACCCGCGCAACAGCCGCCGTCGCGCCGCGGACATCCAGCACATGTTCCATTACCGCTGTGAGCACCACAACGTCGAACTCTCCGTTATCGCCCGGTAGATTCGATAGATCGCCGACTTTCGCGCGAAAGCCCAAATCCTGGGTGTTGGCCACACAAATCGCCGACGGATCGATTCCAGTCAAATTCGAGAATCCTTCACGGCGCAGCGCTTCGAGCAATCCCCCATTGGCGCAGCCGATGTCGCAGATCGTGACATCTTTTGACTTACCCGCATTCTCGACTGCGCGGCCAATGGCCTTCGCCGCCGCAGCGAGGCGTTCCAGATCCCAAACCGGGGTTGCGGAACCGGTTCCCGCAGGGCTTTGGTATGAAGACTGCGCAGCGTAGTAGCGATTGTAGGCATCCTGAGAAGCCGGCGTATCGGCGTACACCATGCCGCACCCAGCACAGGCGACGACATCGAAACGATCCGGCAGCGGGTATCCGTCTGGAACTCCGAATCGCTGGCTATGTAAGAGATCGGCCGTCGAGTGCAGACAGATCGGACAAGGGCGCGCGACAGACTTCATAACAGGGCTAATCGGCGGTTCGGCTCCGCAACTGTAACTAGTCCCGATAGAGTCTCGTGGATGCCGTAAATATTCGCCGGATTTTCTTCACCACCGTGGTTACCCTCGCGCAAACCAATCGCAGCTCGATCGGCGGATCCGTCAGCGATGTCACCGGCGCGGTTCCATCAAGCGCGCAACGTGATTCTCAGTAACCGCAACGCTTCGTCCGTGCTGCCGAATTCCTTTTTCCATGTCCGTCTGCCGCAGGGCTTCGCGCGAGCTCTATCGCTTGCGACAGTCGTTTCGCGAAACGTTCGGACAGACTGTGGTCGCTGCCGAGTCGGCGGCAGGTGCAGATGCCGATGAGGATTTACTTCCGATGCTTTTTTACCAGCGGCTACGGCGGCACCGTGGTCCTGCGCCAGCCCGAAGGGATCCGGCGTTAGGGGCACCTGACGGCAACATGTCTCGCTTCAGGGTTTCGGAGCCGCGGTCGGCTTCGCACCGGGAGGCCGAATCCGCGGCGGATTCGCCACGTAATCCGCGACATCTTTCGCGGCTTTCGTCTCGACGCCCGGCTTCTGAAGAAATCCAAGATCCCGGAACCAATCGACGAAGCGATACTGCCACGTGCCGAATGGCATGCCGTTGCGATCGGTGAGTCCGCCACTCATCCGGCTACCGTCTGGCAGCGGGTCGCCCGGATGACGTCCGTTGCCATAAAGGTGCATCTCGATATTGGGAACCCCCTGCGCGAGCATTGCATTGTAATATTCCATCGCCCAGATGGCGTGACCACGATCCCCCGATCCGCCGGAGGCGATAAAGGCCGGGGGCGTGTTTTGGGGGATTGGCGGCGCGGTGCGATTCCGTGCGAAAGGTGTGGGTCCGGGATAGATAATGCCAACGAAATCGGGCCGGGAACTCACATCGCCGAATGCACCGTCTTTGTTCTTGGTGTCGAAATCGGGGTATTCGACGGCAGCGGGAGCGGACAGTTCCGCGCCGGCGGAAAAGCCCACGATGCCGATCTTGTTGGGGTCGATGTTCCAATCTTTGGCATAGGCGCGTACGATGCGGATCGCCTGCATCGCGTCGTTGACAGCGTCGGTACGCGGCTCGTAGCCGTCACTGCGGAGGCGGTTGCGAAGGATCACCGTATTGATCCCATAGTTGTAAAAAAATGGCACGAAATCAGCGGATTCGCCCCCTACGTTGAGCGTACGGTGGCCTCCGCCGGCGGCGAGAACGATGACGGCGCCGGTATTGATGCCGCGCTCAACCAGATGGACCTCGATCGATGGATTGTGAATGTTCACAATGCTGGCGATGCGCGCGTGCACCGCCTGACTCATGTTGTAAACTTCAGCCTCGCGAACCTTTTCCGCTTTGAGAAATGGGGATCCAGGCGGATAGAGCGGCACGACGATACCGCCGGGCAGGATGGGCTGGGGCGCGTAGGGGGCGTCTGTCACGGGCCCAGGCTTGGGGATCGAAAGCGGCGCAGGCAGCGGCGGACGCGATGGCTGCGCGCGGACGCCGACAGAGAATAGTAAGAGAAAAGTAGCGGTGAGTTTCATGATCGGTCGCTACTCTATCACCTCTATCTACTCGAGCAGGGATTGTGCGCGCCAGACCGACGGGAACTGTCGCGTCTAGAAAAACCGTACCGTATAAGCGAACCGTACACCGCGGCCGATTTCCGGCGCGCGGTCTTTGATAAATGACAGATGGTTGCGATACAAACGATCGCTCAAATTGAACGCCTCCACTCCGAAGATATGCGCCACGTGCTGTTTTGCCACCGTATACGAACTGCTGAGGTTGAACAGTGCATATCCAGCCGTGCGCGTTTCCGCTTCGAACGTACGGTCCTGCTGATTGGCCAGGCGCAATTCGGGCTTGATGCTGAGCCCTTTGAGACGAATGTCGAAACCGGCGCGTCCGCGCAACGGAGGAATGCGCGGAAGAGGCTGACCCGTTTCCCGCAGCCGCGCGTTGACATAATCCGCACCCAGATTGAGCCACAAGTATTCACGCAATCCGGCACTGAACGAAGCTTCTGTACCGGTGAAACGGCTGTCCGCCTGATCGTATTCCGCTTCCGGGAGCCCGTCTTCGATCTTGCCGGTTGGCGCAAGATAGACAAAGTCGCGGATCCGATAATCGAAAACATTCACTTCGGCCTTGATGCGTTTGCTCTGATGGCGCACCGCGAAATCGATGCCGTCGCTGCGTTCGCGGCGAAGGTTCGCGTTACCCACTTCATAGGTCAGGTTCCCCACATGAGGACCGTTGTTGTAAAGCTCCTCCAAAGCCGGCGCACGGAACGAGTGTGTATAGTTGGAAACAAACGCACCGCCAGTCCACAGCGGAACATAGATGCCCGCCGCGCCGGATGCCCCCATGTACGAGCGCTCTCGTAGACCGACGGGATTGTAACTCGTGTTTTCAACTCGTCCGCCAAATTGGAAGCGAACCTTTTCGAACGAATATTCCTGCAATCCGAAAACCGCAAACACATTTTGCCGTACCGGAGGCGCGAGCGTTTCCGCACCGGTGGTTTCGTAGTCCCGATGCGTGCCCTGAAAGCCAAGGCTGCCGGTGAGACGTCCGCTGGCACGTTGCTGAAAGACGCCGCGGTAGGTGGTCTGCTTGTTGTTGAAGACCGTTCCGACGTCATCGCCTTCCAGTTCCTTGTGCTGCCAGTCGCTGTAGTTCACCGATAAACGGAAATTCTCAAAGAACGAATTCGCGTTCTGCCAGCCCGCGCTGGCGCGAAGATTGTGGCGGCGGAAGGCCAGCGAAATCGGATCTCCGTCGCCTTCGCCTTCAAAGCTCGAAGCAAAGGGAATTCCGTATTTGCCTTCGTCGTGCCGGTAACCGAGATCGAAGAAATAGCGATCGCCATAGCGCCCAAAACCGCCGGTTGCATTGGTCACGCGAGTCTGCGAGTTCTCGACCTTACCCTCGGGCGTATTGTACTCGCCGTTGCGTTGCCCGCTGCCCGATCCCCAAAGCAGCCACTTGCCTGCGCCGTAGTCGAAGCCGCCTGCGCCGCCCGCTTGCCCATTGGTGGATCCGCCAAATCCCGTCACATAGCCGCGCGCCCCGGGATGCGAATGGCCGTGCATCCGATGATGTCCCGTAATCGCATTGACGACACCGCCGATGGCATTGCTTCCATAAAGCAGCGTCGCAGGCCCTTTGACGATCTCCACGCGGTCGAGGCCCGTCGTGTCCAGGGATTCTCCGTGATCTCCGGATTGCGACGACAACGTGCCCGTGGGGAGTCCATCCTGCATGATCAAAACACGATCGCCGTCGAAGCCTCGAATCACCGGCCGCGAAGATCCTGGCCCGAAGCTGCGCTTCGCCACGCCGGGCTGGTTGTCCAGCACCTCGCCGAGCGACGCGCGACTCGACAATGAAAGATCGAGTGCGTCGAGCGACGTCACGGATTGAAAGGATTCCATCGTAGATTGTTCCCGTCCACTAGCGGTGACTGTCATCGATTGCTTGATCACCGCAATCGTCAGAGCGAAATTGACCTCAGTGGACTCGCCCGCCTTGATCGTGACCGTTTTGGTCTCATCGCTCAAAGACTGCAGGTGTGCGACCAGCGAATACTGACCCGGAGGGAGGTTTTTGATCTCATACATACCATCGTCCTCGGATTCGCCGATGCGTCCCGAGCGGCTGACGGTGATCGTTGCACCATGCAGCGGTTCCCCCGAAGTAGCAAGGGTGACTTTTCCTTTCAGTACCCCGAACGAAGGCTGCGTCCAAACAGCGGCGGAGGTCAACAGGAACAGACAGAATAGGCGTTTCATCGATAAACCCCATTTTCGAGGCAAAACCTGTTGCCGCCTAAGCTTAGTCGATGAGAGGGTTGCCAATGGCTGTGAGTGGACTAGAATTCGCGATGGGTGGACCTGTTCCTCACCTGCGTCTCGGGATACAATTTACTGAGTCTTGCAGTAAGCACACGATTGGTAGGTACACGATGGCAAGAAAGTATCGAGGATTCAAACCAACCGGGCAAAAGGCCGCAACTTCGGTCGAGCCGCAAGATCTGGAATACGTCGCTCAGCTCATTGCGGCCAACAGATCCATTCTTGCCGTGGACTACGCGAGAGAACTGCACCGGCGATTCAACAGTACCGAGTCACTGGAGCTGGTGTTTCGAACCTATTGGGCCCGCTGGGAATCGCTGCTGGAAAACGATCTCGAAACCGAGGCGGAAGGGTTGCTGGAGCGTATCGACAAGCGGCACCCTCGCGCGCCCTTCCTCCCCGAATGGCGAGAGGAACTGAAGACACGCAAGGGTGGGCTCGCGGCTAGACTGGCACCGTTGAACGACACCGCGCTACCCGAAGAGAAGCGGCTCGCGATTGCGAACTTTGTACGGCGGCAACTCACCGATCCTCGCGAATTGGCAAACTGCGAAGCGCTGCCTGCCAACCATCCGTGGCGCGTTGCGGCCGCCGCCGTTTGGCTGGCTTTCGAGGCCGTTACCACGGGTCCTGCAGATGACAGCGCGATCGCGTTGCCGGATGTGGCGCGATCCAGTCCACTGGCACCTTGGAAGATGCTTATCCGTGCGATTGCGGCCTTTTACCGGCGTGAGGATGGTTTGTGCGAGAGGTCGCTCGCGTCCATTGAGGCGAACTCCGCGCCCGCCAAGCTCGCGGCTGCGCTGCGGGCAATGCTGCTGTGCCCCGCTGCCCCCGGGGCACAGGTTTCCCCGGCCAACGGAGCGCTCATGCAGGCGACTGGCGGTGGACTCACTGAGCTTCAAACCGTGCTTCGCGGTCTCGATCATGCGTTCGGTGAACAGGGTTCGCGGGTACCTCCCAATCTCATACGCGATGCGGTCGCAGTTTGTGAACGCGTCGCACCGGATCTGATCGTACGGCTCAAGCAGCATACATCGATCCGGGCGATGCTGAACCAAGTGCCGCTGCAATCGGTGCTGGAGGCGATGGGAGGGTCATCGCGCAAAGACGCTCATTTCTGGCGTTTATTGGCCCGAGCCATGGAAAAGATGGCCGCTGCGGCAGGCCCCGCCGTTCTCTTCGAAGCGTGCGGCGCATGGGAAGAGTTCCGCAAACATGCGATCGCCGAGAAATGGCTTCCGGCGCAGGGCCCGGAACTGGCGGCGCTCTACCTTCATATGGCGCACCTGCTGCGAGGCTTACCGCCCGTGCAGATGAGCCGCCTGCCACTGCGCTTCGGCGACATGTCGTCCTACTACGAAGATCAGCCGCCCGAGATCCTTGCGCTGCGGTCGAAAGGCCCGCCGGATCTGTATTTCGTAGACAGGGCGAAGGTGTTCGAACGCGCTTGCGCGGCCGAACCAGCCCCGGAAAACTTCGCGCGTTGGGTCCGGTGCATCGATGAGCAGAATGGCAATTCCGATCTCGCGGCGGAACGTTGGGTGGCGGCAAGACCGAACGATCGCGCGCCATTGCTCTGTCTAATGGTTTCGGCCGAGAAGAGAAACGCATTGCAGAAAGCGGTCAAGTATCTGGATCGCGCCGAAGCGTTGGATCCGATGCACCCCGACGTACGGCGCGCACGCATGAGGCTGCTGGTTTCGATGACTCTGAAGCACCTTGAACAGAAGAAGGGCTCACTTGCTGCGAAGGATTCGAAGCAACTGGACGAGTTGCCTCAAACCAAGCAGGGCGACCGTCCGGCGTTTGTTGCCGCTTTGCGCTTTGTCGCATGCACGATACTGCAAGACAAGGCCGGAGCTGAGGCCGCCTACAGGATTGCCGCCAATCATTTCGCAGATGATTCCATGGCCGAGTTGCTCTTCCTCGAAGTGGAACGCCGCGCCGGCTGCAGAAGTTCGGTGCTTGGGAAACCACAGCCGCCCACCAAGCCACTGGCGGCGAGTTTTGGCCGTGTTTGCGCGATCTGTGACGAGATGGGAGTTGAGGCAAAGGTAACGTCCGCCATGGTCCCGATCCTCCAGAGGGATCTGTCGCAGTTAGACAAGCGGCCAGCGGATTCGCGAGCGCTGGTTGCCTTGGGCGAGGCCGCCTTGCGAGCGGGCTTCGATGAACTGGTGTTCCTGATTTCCGGTGAGGGCCTGAAGCGATGTCCCGATCGCCGCGCTGCGTTCCTGTTTCTCCGCGCACAAATCCTGCTGGAGAACGAGCGGATTTCCGACTGCCTTGCGGCCGCATCCGAACTGGCTCGCCGGAGCCACGATGAGAACCTGCTGCAGCGCATCAGCGAGTTCCGGACCGAGGAGCTTGCGATGATGGGACCGGCGACGATGGGACCCGGCACCGTCGGGACGGTCAACGTTCCGGCCATCGTCAAACGCGAATCGGAAGACACAGTGTTTCCGGATCACGATGATTTCATTGACGACGAAGATGATCTCGATGACGGTGATTTCGATGGATACGATCCCTTTGGATTGCCGCGCGAATTGAAGGATATGGTCGAGAGAATGGGTCCGCAGGAGGCAGCCCGGCAATTGGCTCGAATGCTGGGCTTCGCCAACAAAGGTGGACGTGGCAAGAAGCCGCCCAAGAATGGCCAAAGGTTCCCCTTCCCGTTCTGAAACGAATCGAAACATGAAACAAGACGATCCAAGACAGACGTTGGGTATCGGCACGGAAGCGGACGACGAGACGATTCGCGCCGCTTACTTGCGAAAAGTCAAAGAATTTCCGCCCGATCGTGCACCGGTGGAATTCGAGAAGATCCGCGACGCGTACGATGCAATGCGGGATCCCGCGCGGCGAGCCATCGAAATGCTCACGGTTGCAGACCCAGCTTGCGCTCTGCAATCTTTGCTCGAAGACCGCAACACCGAGCGGATTTTTGCTGGACCTGCGCCGTGGCTCGCCGTCTTGAAGGAGCGCAAGCGTCAATGACCCGGCGTGAAGAGATTCTGCAGCGCTTCGAGTCGCACCTTGACGCCGCGCTCCAGACAGAAGATACGCCGCAAGGGATTCCCACCGCGATCCTGCAATCCGAGGACGACTCGGCCGCAACGGATTGGCATGCCATCTGGTCGGCAATGACCGCGCTCACGCAGGAAGTCAAGCTGCAGGGCCGCTCGTTCAAGCAGATGTCCGACAGCTTGCAAGCGGACGCGGAACGGCGCGGACGCAGAGAGGGGATCGACGGTCTTCTCGATCTGCGCGAACGCCTGTTGCGTGGCCTTTCCGGCGTGGGCGAAAGCGTCGAACCCTTGGCACCCAACTGGTTGGATCGCCTCTTTCCCGGTCGGTTGCGCGAATTGGAACGCGAACGGCGGGTCGCGCAAGCACTGACGGAGGGCTATCGATTGACCTTGAGTTCTCTCGACGACCTCTTGCAGAATTTTCAAATACATCCCATCGAATGCCGTGGGTTGCCCTTCGATCCGAAACGCATGAACGCCGTGGATGTCGAAGAGACCACGGGGGCCACCGAAGGAACGGTCGTCGAAGTCTATCGTTCCGGCTATGAATGGAATGGCGAGTTGTATCGACCGGCGCAGGTACGTGTGGCACGAAGGCTGGTGAATGGAGATCCGAAATGAGTATCGTAGTTGGCATCGACCTTGGAACCACGAATTCCGAAGTCGCGGCCTATGTGGACGGGAAGGTGCGGATCCTGGGTCCGAAGGGCGGTAAAATTTTGCCGTCATGTGTCGGCGTCGCACCCGATGGCCAGTTGCTGATCGGAGAAGCCGCACTGAATCAGCAGCGCGTTTATCCCGAGCGGACGGTGAGAAGCATCAAGCGCAAGATGGGCAGCGAAGAGACGGTGAATCTGGCAGGCAAAAGTTACCGCCCGCAGGAGATTTCGGCGCTGATCCTGAAAGAGCTGGCTTCCTGGGCAAGCAACGAATTAGGCCAACCCGTGAACCGAGCGGTGATTACGGTCCCGGCCTATTTTTCGGATGCCCAACGCACCGCCACGCGAGAAGCGGGGACGCTTGCCGGGCTCGAGGTGATGCGAATCCTCAATGAGCCGACCGCGGCGAGTTTGGCTTATGGATTCGCGGATGGAATGCGCCATACGGTGCTCGTTTACGATCTTGGCGGCGGTACGTTCGACGTGTCCGTGGTGATGATCGAAGGCGATGTCACCGAAGTGCTTTCGAGCCATGGCAACAACCGGCTGGGCGGCGACGATTTCGACGATCTGCTGGCGGCCCATCTCGAACGCGAGTTCACCAAGCGGCACGGAATCCAACTGGGCGAAGGTCATGCGGCAGCGCGTGCGCGCTTGTGGTGGGCTGCCGAATCCGCTAAGAAACAGCTCAGCTTCGAACCTTACGCGAAGGTGCGGGAAGAGGCTCTGATCGTGCGCAACGGCGAACCTCTTCATCTCGATGTGGAAGTATCGCGCGCCGAATACGAAGCCATGATTTTGCCGCTGGTGGAATCGACATTGGAAAGCGTTTCGAAAGCCTTGACAGACGCCGGCAAGAACGCGGATGATTTGTACGCGATCCTGCTCATCGGCGGATCGACACGCACGCCGCTCGTTTCGCGACTGCTCACGGAGCGCACGGGGTTGGAACCGCGACAGGACGTGCATCCCGATTTGGGCGTTGCGCTGGGTGCCGGCGTGCTCGCCTCGCGCCTCGCCGGCCACGATGTCGACCGCGTGCTGGTGGACGTCTCGCCGTATTCCTTCGGACCTTCCCACCTCGGCGAGCGCGGGGGCTTTCCGTATTTTCACTGCTACCGGCCAGTGATCCGCCGCAACTCCCCGCTGCCGGTTACACGCACTGAAAGCTATTACACGTCTCCCCATCAGACGAGTGTGAACGTTGAGATTTTTCAAGGTGAAGATTCCGACGCGCTGAACAATATTCTGGTGGGCGAGTTTCAGGTGGAAGGGTTGAGTTCGGTGAGCGAAATGAATGAAGTGCTCTGCCGTATGAGCCTCGACCTCGAAGGCATCCTGCATGTTTCCGCCATTGAGAAGCGCACGGGCAAGACCAAACAGATCACGATCGCGGGAGCGTTGAAAGAGAAGAGTAAGGGCGAGATCGAGGCGTCCCGTCTGCGCTTGGAAGAGCTGTTCCAGTTGCGCGCGACCGAGTTGGAAGATCCGATCGAAGCCGATTACGAAGACGACGATGAGGACCTCGGAAATCAGGTCGTCAGCATTGACTCGAAAAAGCCGTATGTCAACGGCAAGGCGAACGGTGCGATCGAGCATCTTCCTGCACCGTCATTGGAGGCCGATCCTATCGAGACGGGGGATTGGGTTGGGCGCCGACGCCTTGCAGTCGATCTGCTGTTCCAGGCCAAGGCGGCATCGCAGCGAATGCACGCCGAAGACCGTCAGGAAGCGGAGACTCTTGTGCAGGCGATCGAGGCGGCGGTAGCGCGTCGCGAGGTGAAAGCTTTCGACGAATCATTGCGATCGCTCGAAGAATTGCTGTTTTTCGTCGAGGGTTCGTAGTGGAAAACGTCTGCCCGGTCTGCCGCGCACGTTTTCGCGGCACGGCATCGTGCTCACGTTGCGGAGCCGATCTCACAGCGCTGATGACCATTGCGGCTTCGGCTTTCCGGTTGCGGCAAGCAGCCAGAGAGGCACTTCTCGAAGGAGACTTCGACGCTGCTCTGGAGTTTGCGACGGAGGCGCAGCGGACCCAGCGTACCGCGGCCGGTAGTGCGCTGGTGAGTGTGGGGAGGAGCTTAACGGCTATTTCGCCGTAGACTTTGGACTTCCTGCGTGGACAACGCCCGCCACTTGCCGGGTTCGAGGCCTTGCAGATGAAGATCACCGATGCCCACCCGGATCAGCCGCAACGTCGGGAACCCTACCGCGGCCGTCATGCGGCGAACCTGCCGGTTGCGACCTTCGGTGAGCGTCAGTTCGATCCACGCCGTGGGCACACTCAAGCGGAATCGCACCGGCGGATCTCGCGGTTCGATGTCGACCACATCCAGTAGCCTTATCCTCGCCGGGCGCGTTCGGTAATCCTGCACATCCACGCCGCCCCGCAACCGCTGCAGCGCCTCTTCTGTAGGGACGCGATCCACCTGTGCCCAATACGTCCGCGGATGCTCAAACTTGGGATCGCTCAAGCGATGCTGCATGGCACCATCGTCGGTGAGCAACAGCAAGCCCTCGCTGTCGCGATCTAAACGGCCCACTGGATAGACATCCGGAACATCGATGTAGTGCCGCAAGCAGGGGCCTTCGCCGCTGAACTGCGTGAGCACGTCGTAAGGTTTGTGAAAGAGCAGATAGCTAAAACTCAATGCTGGCCAGTAGCTCCGATGGCTTGCGGTCGAACGCGCGGCTGATGGCAAGAAGGCTTTCCACGCTGGGCATGTTGATGCCGCGCTCGATGGAACTGATCTGCGACATGCTCAAGTGCGTCGCAGCGGCGAGATCTTTGAGCGACCAGTCTTTTTCTGTACGCAGCATCTTGATGCGATGTCCCAACTTCTCGCGGAACTTTGCGTGCGCGCTGCGGCCGAGTCCGAACTGCTCGATCGCATTGCGCAGCGTTTGCCGCAGTTGCGCCAATGAAAACGGCTTCGAAAGATAGTCGAAGACTTTCAGCTTGAACGTCGTTCGCATATCTTCGAGCGACGGATAGCCTGTGATGACAATCACGCAGACGCTTGGCCAGCGAGTGAGGATGGTTTCCGCAACTTCGATGCCGTGATCCGGACCCATCTTCATATCGAGCAGCACCACTTCGGGAACCTGTGTTTCCGCGGAGGCCAGCAGTTCGGCGGCCGTGGCGAAGGTGCGTACATGATACTCGCCTTCGTCTTTCAACAGGTCTTCAAGGTAGTTGCGGAAATCGAGATCGTCGTCGAGAATCGCGACATCGACGAGTTCAGACATTCGTGAAAGTCCTTTTCGATTTACACGGCAAGCGAGCGCTGAGGAGAGTCTCCTCGGCTTCACGGAGCGCTAGCAGAATGTTTTCATACGGCCCATCGACCGGCAAGTTCTGCAATTCGAGAGCGTCGTCGAGGATCGCTATCCCGACTAGTTCAGACATGAGCTAAAGTCTCTTTCGCGACGCACACGGCCGGCAGGCGGACCTCTAGACAGGCTCCTCCCTCGGCACGATTCGAGGCGTGAATCGTACCGCCATGCTGGTGGACGATGCCTTCGGCGACGGTGAGTCCGAGGCCCGTGCCCTTGGAATCGAGGCGCGTGGTGACAAATGCATCGAAGATATCGGGCAGCACTTCCGCCGGGATGCCGTCCCCGTTGTCTTCGAAACGGATGCTGAGCCACTGCTCGCCCGCGTGGCGCATGCGACAGGAACCGACTTCGATGCGCGGCTGGCTCCGGTTCACGGCATTGAGCGCATTGCGCAGGAGGTTCACAAAAACCTGGATGAGACGGTCTGAATTGCCGTTGATCCGGACATCCGCCGCAATACGATTCACAAATTCCACTTCGCCGGCCTTTTCATCGATCGCCACGAGGCCCCACGCTTCGTCGATGAGGGGTGCGAGCGCGAGCATTTCCATGCGATCGCGACGGGTTTTGGCGAAGTCCAGCAGGCTCTCGCTGATTCTCCTTAGACGTTCGGTCACGCGCTTCATGCGTTCGAGCCTTCCGTGCGAGGGCGAGGCCAGTGGCGCGGTTTCCAGCATTTTTTCGATGGATCCATGGAGCACTGCGAGAGGCGTGTTCATTTCGTGGGCGACCGAGGCACTCATGAGTCCGAGGCTAGCCAGGCGATCCTGCATTTCGAGCATTTCGTTTTTGTGTTGCAGGTCGTCTTCGCGACCGCGAAGTTCGGCTACAGCAGCGTTCCGCGACCGCATGATCTGTCCGATCTCGTCACCGGGGATCAGTGCGGGCGGAATCATTTCGCGATCGCGATCGCCGCGTTGCGTTGCCTCGTCCGCTTGCAGCATGCGTTGAATGGGCGTGTAGACATAGCGCGGCATGATGAACCATTCGAGCACCGCGACCGCAAGCAAATAGATCGCACCGAGCACCAGAAAAAGCGTCGTCCGGGCGCGCCGAACAGCGTCGCTGTAGATTCCTTCGGGAATCGTGAGGCGGCGGTACTGGCTTAGCTCCGTCGCCTTGGCGAAAAGGAACCGCCCCTTGCCCGCCGCGTCCTTCCAGACCGAACGCGGATTCTGGTCGAGCCAGACAACGGCCTCGACCGGCATCGCGATTTCTGCAATCGGACCCTCGCGATAGTCGTAAATTTCCAGCCCCTCGACGCGCGTCAAAGGCAGCGCCAGTTCGAAGATCTGCGTGATGATGCGCAACTCGCGTTCACGCGCGCCGTCCACCTGCTTCTTATACTGAGGAATCAATGAGAAGTACACCGCCATGCTGAGCACGACGAAGAACAGATTGTGCAGCACCATCAACTTGGGGCGCACTCGCAAATCGCCGAAGAGAGCCAATGGGTCTCGGCTTTTTAGTGGCGCAAGCGCCGGTACAGCGAGCGGCACAGCTGTTTTCCGGCTGCGCTTCTCAAAGAGCCGTCGAATGGATGGTCTGGGAACTGCCACTGATCTCCTGGGACTCGCCGGACAAACGGAGTGCCTCTGTCGCCTATCTACTTGAATAACATGAGTGAACAACAACCAGGATCCTGCCGATAGATGATTTGTGGATTCGCTCGCTCTTGCATCCGCTGATTTACGGCATATTCTGGATCATACTCGCGACCTTTGGCCGTCGCTGAACGGTGCACGCATCTTCATCACCGGTGGCACTGGATTCTTCGGCAAGTGGATCACCGGTTCGCTGGCGTATGCTTGCGCGGAACTGGGGCTCAAGATACAAGCGACGGTTCTATCGCGATCCAGCGTGGTGGATGGTTTCGAGGCCGTTGTGGGCGATGTTCGAGATTTCCAGTTTCCGGTTGGCGAATTCTCGCATGTGTTGCATGCGGCCACTCCCGCGAGCGCGATGCTCAACGATTCCAGGCCCTCGGAGATGTTCGACATCATCGTCGCCGGCACTCGTCGCGTACTGGAATTCAGCGAAAAATCGAAGGCGGATTCTCTGTTGCTGTGCAGTTCGGGGGCAGTCTATGGGCGTCAGCCTTTGGAGATCGATCGCGTCACAGAAGACTATGCAGGCGGTCCCGATCCTCTGGCCGCGTCGTCGGCTTACGCCGAGGGTAAGCGCGCCTCTGAGCTGCTCTGCGCTATATCGCCTCACTTGAAGCGTTTCGTTACCGCACGATGTTTTGCCTTTCTGGGTCCGCATTTGCCTTTGGATACGCACTTCGCTGCGGGTAATTTTCTGCGCGATGCGTTGGCGGGCCGCGATATTGCGATCGGCGGCGACGGCACACCATTGCGCAGCTACCTGTATCCGGCGGATCTGGCGATCTGGCTGTGGACACTGTTGGCTCGGGGTAAACAAAGGCGGGCGTACAACGTTGGATGCGAGCGTGCCGTAGCGATCGCGGAACTCGCAGAGATCGTGCGCGCCAACGTCGCACCGAATGTGAAGGTGGACATTCGAGGTGGTCCGGCGCGCGATGGCGCGTTACCTGAGCGCTATGTGCCATCCACAGCGAGAGCCCGTGAGGAGCTAGGATTGCAAACTTGGATACCGCTTGAGGACGCAATCCAGCGGACTGCGGCATGGCATCGGCGCCTGCGCTAAGGTATACGTTGCAGGCGACCTGCGACAACAGGTCGAATGCGTTGCCGTTTGGCAGCCTGCTAAAATTCGCGTGTGCACTCACGCATAGTTCTGTTGCTCATTTCCGTTTCCTCAGCGCTCACCTTTGCCCAGAAACTCCCCTCCCCTGACTACTCGCGGGCGGAACGATTGCTCGGATATCATACCGATCCGCTTGTGCTGCGTTCGGGTATCCGCGCCAATTGGATCGCTGGCGGCGATTCATTCTGGTATCGGGTCACAGTTGCCACGCCCGACGGGGCGGAGTTCGTGCTCGTCGATCCGGCAAAGCGCACGAAGTTGCCGGCCTTCGATCACGCCAAATTAGCCTCAACGCTTGCCGCCGCAGTCGGTGGCACCGCGAAATACGATGCGACGCATCTGCCCTTTCAGGACATCGAATTCAGCGATGCTGGACAATCCGTCGTAGTCAGTGCTGGCGCCAAACGCTGGAAGTGCGATGTCGCCGGAACGCGGTGCGCCGATACGGCTGCCGGCCAACGGACCACGGGCAGCGGCGATCCGCGCGCCCGCCGCTTTGCCCCCAGATTGGATTCCCCTTCACCTGACGGAAAGCTGACCGCCTTCATCCGAGACTGGAATCTGTGGGTACGCGAAATCGCCACGGGCAAAGAGACGCAACTCACCACCGACGGCGTCAAGGACTATGGCTATGCCACCGACAACGCTGGCTGGAAGGACAGCAACCGTCCTATCGTTCTCTGGTCGCCTGATTCGAAGAAAATCGCGACATTTCAACAAGACCAGCGCAAATCGGGCGAGATGTATCTCGTCGACACCAAGGTGGGACATCCGACATTGCGCGCCTGGAAGTATCCTTTACCGGGCGATTCCGATGTCACGATGATTGAGCGCGTGGTCATCACGGTGGAAGATCGCAAGGTTGTCCGCCTGAAGATGCCACCGGACCAGCATCGTTCGAGTTTTTGCGATGACATCAGTTGCCGCGGAGGCGATCTCTCGGATGCCGAATGGAGCGCCGACGCGAGGCGACTGGCGTTTGTCTCGAATTCGCGCGACCACAAAGAGGCTAAGCTGCGCGTGGCCGATGTCGCATCCGGTGAGATTGGCGAGGTGCTGCGGGAGAAGGTGGCCACGCAGTTCGAATCCGGTTGGGCGGGTGCGAATTGGCGTTTTTTGCCGGAATCGCATGAATTCCTGTGGTTCACCGAGGCGTCCGGCTGGGGCCATTTGTACTTGCACGATCTCTCGACCGGAAAACTCAAGAACGCGGTGACCTCTGGCGATTGGGTAGTGACCGAAGTCGTGCGGGTCGATCCCAAAGAACACGTGATCTACTTTAAAGCGGGAGGCCGCGAGAAGGGCCGCGATCCGTATTTTCAGCATCTCTATCGCGTGGATTTCGACGGCAAAAAGCTGACTCTCTTGACGCCCGAGGATGCGAATCACGATGTCACGATGTCGCCGTCCGGCCAGTATTTTACCGATGTGTATTCGAAGCCGGACGTTGCTCCCGTGGCCGTTCTGCGGGACAACGCGGGCAAGCAGATCGTAGAAATTGAGCGGGCGGACATCTCGAAACTGATCGACGCTGGATGGAAGCCGCCGATACCGATCCGGGTCAAGGCGCGCGACGGCGAGACCGATCTTTACGGCCTGATGTTCCAGCCAACGAACTTGGATACGAGCCGCAAGTATCCGGTGGTGAATTACATTTATCCGGGGCCTCAGGCTGGCGGCGTGGGGCCGCGGTCGTTTGCGTCCGCGCGTAGCGATCATCAGGCGCTGGCTGAATTGGGCTTCATTGTGGTGGTGATCGATGGCATGGGGAATCCGCTGCGATCGAAGAGATTCCACGATTTCTATTACGCGAACATGAGCGACAGCACCCTGCCCGATCAGATGGGCGGCATCAGGCAGCTTGCGGCGAAGTATCCGTATCTCGACTTGGAACGCGTCGGCGTTTGGGGACATTCGGGAGGCGGCTTTGCGGCGGCTTCCGCGATGTTCCGGTATCCGGACTTCTACAAAGTCGGTGTGTCGCAGGCTGGCAATCACGACAATCGCGTTTACGAAGACGATTGGGGCGAGCGCTACCACGGCTTGCTGACCAAGAACGAGAAGGGCGGGTCGAACTACGACGATCAGGCGAACCAGAATCATGTGGCGAATCTGAAGGGTAAGCTACTTTTGGCGCATGGCACGATGGACAACAACGTGCCTCCCAACAACACGCTGCTGGTGGTGGATGCGCTGATCAAGGCGAATAAAGATTTCGATCTATTGATGTTGCCGAACCGCGGGCATGGGTTTGGTAGCGAGCCTTATATGATGCGTCGTCGGTGGGATTACTTTGTGAAGTGGTTGGCGGGCGGGGAGCCCCCGAGAGAGTTTGAGTTGAAGCCGCCGGCCCGCGGGGGTGCGGGTCCGCGATAGCATCTACTTTCGAAAGAGAGTCTGTTGACGCGGCGGCATGCGTCTTGGCCTTTGGCACCATTCGGCTCTCGATGAGAGCAAATCCGTAGGCTGCGCCTATTTTCCCGAGTTCATTGCCAGTGAGATCGACCAGTTGCAATGGATTGGAGCATGAGATCGCACTGGAGAGCAAGCGATGCGTCGTGATTGGGCGTGGCAGATCGGGTTGTGCCGCGAGCAATTGACCGAAGTCTCCACAAATTCGCAGTGAGCGTCTCTTGCCAGGTAAAGCACTCCATTGGCCACGGTGTAGCCGCGAAGGTCGCTATTTGGCCGCGACCGCGCGCTTCGCCGCACCCAGCCACCAGGCCTTGGATCCGCGCTTAGCCTTGAATCCGGAAGCCAGAATCGGATCGATCCACTTGTGCCCCTCGTCGCGGTTCCCTGTGCGGATCAGCGACCCGCCCAGCACAATGTTGAGCTCTTCGATCATCCAATGGTCCGGTTTCAGCATCGGCCTTAGAATCCCCTCGGACTCACGCGCAACGACCAACGCTCGCGCCGCCTTGCCGGATTCCAGTAGGCTCTGCGCCAGAATCATCCGCCCATAGCCGCTCGGGATCTTCGGCTGCGGATCCAACCTGTCCGCCGCCGCCATCGCTTTTTCCAGCACTGAAGTCGTTTCGACGAACTTGCCGCGTTCGATTAATAGCGATCCGTATTTGATGAGGCTGCTGATATGCGGCAGCTTGCCTTCTCCGATGGTCCGCGCCTGCATGTCCACGACTTGCGCCATGATCGCTTCGGCTTGATCGAGACGGTCCGATGTGGAATAAGCGATCGCCATGTTCGAGAGCGAACTCGCCAGTTCCGAACTTTCAGGACCCAACGCTTTGCGATAGTAAACATGCGCCTCGCGATACGAAGCCACCGCCTCATCGCTGCGGTTCATGGTGGCAAGGTTATTGGCTAGATTGTTCAAGCTGCGCGCCAACTCCAGATGCCCGTCAGGATAGAGCTTTCGCTTGATCGCGACTGCTTCACGATTCTGCTGCTCGGCTTCTTTGAAGCGTCCCTCGCGAAAGTAGAGAACGGCGAGATTGCCCAGAGCTTGAGCAGTCGCGGAATTGACTGGCTCGGCGACGTTCGATCGCGCGAGACGCAGTGCATTCTGAAAGGCCGCCTCAGACTCTTTGTGTTGCGCGGCCTCAAGCAATGCGGTGCCAAGGCTGGATGCGACATCGGCTTTGTCGATGACATCGAGTGACGAACCGGAGGCTGCGGCCCAGGCATCTTTGCAGGATTGGATCGCCTCTTTGAACGCAGTCGATTGATACTGTTGATTGCAGCGCCGCTGCAGGATGATCGCACGTTGCCCCGCCTCAAGGCCCGCGGCAAGCGCCACAGCCCGCGCGCCTGTCGCATCGGCATCCTTGTGTTTCCCACGAAAAGCCTGGGCTTCCGCAGTGACCGAGAGCGCATAGGCAAGCCGTGCCGTGTCCGGCTTGGCAGCGATAAATTCCGCGTACAACGCTTCCGCTTTCTCGTAGAGGCCGAGGTTGAAGTACGCGTCGCCCATCGTGTCAAGCAGTGCCGCGCGGGATTTCGGATCGGAGATGGAACGCACGCGCGCGGCACCGAGATCGAGCAGATCTTTTGCGGAAAGGCGCGTGCCCTGATTGCGTTCGGGGTCGGCGGCGGCAAAAAGATCTTTCAAAAACCGCGCGACGTTTTCCGCGCGATCACGCTCCAATTCGATCTCGCGATTTTGCAGTGCGACGTATCCGAGTCCACTGAGGATCGCGACAAGCACGGCTATCGCAGCAGCGACTGCATAAAGATTGCGAGAGATGAATTTCGACGCGCGATACGACCACGAGGGATCGCGGGCCTCAACGGGCAATCCGTTAAGATAACGCTCGATATCCTGCGCGAGAGCCGATGCGGATTCGTAACGCTGTGTGGGATCGCGGCGCAGTGCCTTGCGGGCGATGAGTGCGAGATCGCCGGCAAGCGGAACCTGCACCACTTCGTTTTGTACTTCTGCCACGGCTTCCGCAGTGGCCAAGGTAGAAAGCTTGCGAGGACGGTGACCTCCCAGCAGTTCGCAGAGCAGGACCCCCAGCGAATAAACGTCTGTGGCGGTGGTTGTGGGTTCGCCCAGAATCTGCTCGGGACTCGCATAATCGGCCGTAAACCCGCGGATGCCGACCGTTTGATCCTGCGCGGCCTGCACCGAGGACAGAACCTTGGCGACACCGAAGTCGAGCAACTTGACGATGCCGTCGTGCGTGACCAGGATGTTGCCCGGTTTCAGATCGCGGTGAACCACGAGCGAGCGGTTGGCGTAGGCGACTCCGGCACAAATCTGCAGAAACAGCCGCAGTCTTTGGTTGTCGTCTTTGAGCGTGTTGCAGTAGTCGTTGCACGGGACGCCATCGACGTATTCCATCACCAGATAGCGCAAGCCCGATGAAGCGATGCCTGCGTCGAGAAAGCGGGCGATGTTGGGATGTTCGAGTCCGGCGAGGATGCCGATTTCCGTTTCCGGAAGGGATCGGAAGGCCTGGTGCAAAAGCAGTTTGATCGCAACGCGCTGGTCGAAATTCTCTTCGTGGCGCACAGCCAGATAGACGATGCTCATGCCGCCGTGGCCAATTTCGCGGATGACCTTGTAGCGTCCGAACGCCTCTATTACAGGCTCTTCGGTTAGGTCCAGAGAATCGCTCATGAAATCGCCCATTTCACGTTCGGCGGCAAGCATGTCGAGCACCGCGGCAAGCGTTTCGGAATTGTCGCCGCACTGCTTGCGGACAAAGGGCTCCCGCTCCGCTTCAGGAAGATCGAGTGCTTCGGAAGCTAAGTTGGATACGCGGTTCCAGAGTTCTGCGTCCATTGTTCGTTTCTCCACTAACACCGCCAATCACATCACGACGTCGGCGTGGTTTTGGCGATCCAGCGGCCGTGCCGCGTCAATTGTGTAGACGCCCGGCGAGGCTGAAACCTCGCGTAAGCTGAAGCCTGCCCCACGAGATGGCGTGTTTCGGATTCAGTGGCGGCCGGCGTGCCGGTTCCTATTCGCTCCCACTCATACGCGCATACAACGATCACGCGTGGTTCAGCGGCAATTAGGCCCAGAGGTCGCCGAGAATCTTGCCTTTCACGAGCTCACGCGGCTGGTTCAAGTGGTTGAGCACTTCCATACCGGGATCGATACCCAGCGCGTAGTAAACGGTTGCGAGTAAATCCGTTGGATGCACGGGCTTATCTTTGGGGGATGACGCGGTGGCATCGCTTTCGCCGTACTGGCGTCCTGCGGAAACTCCCGCGCCGGCGATGATCGAGCTATAACAGTAAGGCCAGTGATCGCGTCCATCGGGAGCGTTAGTGTTGCCGGAGGTGGAAACGCCAATGCGTGGGCTACGACCGAACTCGCCCACTGCAACGACGAGCGTTTCTTTCAGCATGCCGCGATCGTGCATGTCCTCAAGCAAAGCGCTCAGTGAGCGGTCGAGCTTGGGACAGTGCAGATTCTTGAGCGGCTTGAAATTCGACGCGTGCGTATCCCAAGAGTCTTTTTCCGCATCGCCATTGGCAACCGACGGCCAGTTCATTTGCACGAACCTTGTTCCGGCTTCAATGAGGCGGCGAGAGAGGAGCAGGCCTTGTCCAAAGGTCGTCATGCCGTAGCGTTCGCGAACCGCGACCGGTTCCTTTTCGAGATCGAAGGCATTGCGCGCTTTGCCGGAAAGCACGAGATCGTAGGCTTTCGCGTAGTATTCATCGACGGCCTGTTTGTTGAGCGCCATTTCAAGTTCGGGCATCGATCCGTTGATGCCTTTGAGCAGTTCGAAGCGGTCTTTCAAACGCTCTGCCGGAACCTCTTTGCGCAGGGTGAGATCGTCTATCGAAATCGGCTTGGCCGGATCCTGATAAAGACGGTAGGGATCGTAAGCCTTGCCCAGGAATCCTGCGGCGCCACCTTTGCCGATGATGCCCGATTCCTGCAGCGGGCGGGGAAGTTCGACGAACGGCAGCACTGGCTCTTTGGGAGGCAGCATCTTCGAGATGTGGCTGCCGGCGGTTGGGAAATCCGCGGCGTTGGGCGGCTCAAGCTGGCCTGAAGGAGACACTTTATCCGGCGTATAGCCGGTGAGCATTTGATAGATCGCGGCAGTGTGGTTGAACAGGCCCGCGGGCGTGTAGCTCATCGAGCGGATGAGCGTGGCCTTGTCGAGAGCGTTCGCCATCATCGGCATCGTCTCGCTGATCATGGTGCCTGGAATGCGCGTTTTGATCGGCTTGAATTCGCCGCGGATGTTGAGTGGGGCGTCCGGCTTCGGATCCCAGATGTCGATGTGCGAGGGTCCGCCTTGCAGAAAGATCATGATCACAGACTTTGCTTGTCCAAAGCCTTTCGATCCGACCAGAGAGTTGGTCGTCGCGGCCTGCGCTTTTTGCCAGGAGAAGAAGTGGGCCAGATTGAGGCCCATGAGTCCGACACTGCCGATGCGCATCAACTCGCGGCGGGTAGGACCTTCACACAACATGGTCTTGCGTCCGGGGATCGTGATCATTGGGTTATCATCTCATTTCTCCAGCCCGGGTGCAGAGGCCTGAGCGCGTTATTGCGAAAGACGGAATACGAGCACATGTTGACGAGGAAGTTTGTCGATCACTTCCGCGAGTTTGAACCCTTCCGCTTCGACCTCAAGCTTGGCTTCGGCGACACTCATTTTATGTTCGGGACGGATAGGCACCGAGGGATCCTCTTTGCGGTATTCCAGCAGCACCAGCCTGCCATCCGGCTTTAAGGCCGACTTTATTTTACGCAACATCTCCTGGGGTTGGGAGAACTCATGGTAGACGTCCACCATGACGATCAGGTCAACCGCGCCGGCCGGCAGGTTCGGATCGGATTCGGTGGCCTGCACCGGCTCGACGTTGCGGATCTTTTCGCGGTCGAGATTCCGTTTCAGCCGCGCCAGCATTTGCGGTTGCAGATCGCTTGCCAGCACTTTCCCTTGCGGTCCAACTTTGCGAGCCATCCTCACAGAGAAATATCCGGTGCCCGCGCCGACATCCCCGACAATCATGCCCTTTTTCAGCCCCAGCAGGTCGATGGCCCGATCGGGATTTTCCTCCCAGTCGCGCTCAGGACGTTCCAACCAGTCCGCACCTCCGAAGCCCATCACCATCGCAAACTTCCGACCCGAGACCGGGTGCACAGTGGGATCCCGCGCAATCTGCGCCCCCACGTGCAATGACAGAAAGAGTACGATAGCGATTCCAAACTTGGGATGGGAGTGAGAATATGGAGGCATGAAACAATCTTCTCTTGTTGTTAGACGGCGTGGGAAGCCATTGCGGCGGGATTTTTTGCTCGCCGGTTTGGTTGGTGGCGTTTCCGCCTGCACTCCACCGAAGGTGAAGGACAACCGTATGCGGCATGCGATGGGCGAGCGCGTAGGGGTGGGATCGTTCACTTATAACGTTTGGGAATCCATGTGGGAGAAGTCCCTCGGCGAAGCGCCGCTTGCCAGAATGCCGGAACGGCATTTCTTGTTGGTACGTCTCTCCGTTACGAACGGCGGTGGTGGCTCGTTGAGCTTTCCGACGCTGAATCTATTGGACGACAACGGCGGTTCGTTCCGCGAGGCGGAGGATACGAAGGATTTGACGGACCCCTTGGGCCTGATTCGCGTGTTGGGTGCCGGGGAAACCGTTTTCGGATGGATTCTGTTCGATGTACCGCAAAACGACTATCTTCTGGAGGTGACCGATGGAAACATTGAGAATGAGCATTCCGCACTGGTTGAGTTGCCTCTTCGCCTTACTTAGCTTCGCTGCATTCGCCAAAGATCTCGCGATCGAGCGGCCAAACCTGCATCAGATCGAAGACGGGCCGCCAATCGACGCCAGTATCTATTTCCTTGCGGGCGAGACCGTGTATTGGAGCTTTCGGGTATCGGGATTCGAAGCAAAAGAGAAAGACGATGAGTTTCGCGATCTGTCTTTGCGGTACAAGGTAGAGGTGCAGGATGGGGAGCAAGTTCCGGCGCTTGCCCCGTTTTCTGGAGCCGTCGCCACCAGTATCCGCAAGGAAGACAAGGATTGGACACCCACCGTTCGCGGAGAGATTCGGCTACCCGATCATGCGGTCCGCGGAAAGTATAAGGTGCTGCTGTGGGTGAAAGATGAGTTGTCGGGTGAGGAATCGAAGCGAGAGTTGTCGTTTGGCGTTCAGGGCAGATACGTAGATCCGGCGGCGGAGTTAACCGTTCGAAACTTCGGATTCTATCGGGGAGAGAATGACAGGCGACCCTTGACGGAAGTGATTTACTCGATCGGCGATCAGGTTTGGACCCGGTTTGACATCACAGGCTATTCGCTATCGCCAGCTCCCCGGAATGCATTCGCGATTGAGTACGGCCTGGTGGTTACGGGCCCGGATGACAAGCCAGTGATCAGT
>CAZCPL010000003.1:32421-85186 GCA_964500255.1 uncultured Solibacteraceae bacterium
TATCCCCGGAGGTGGGTCCCCGCCGGTTTTCGCTTGGATCTTCCAAAAGACGGATCCAAGGGACGGCATGAGTTGGTGCTCAAAGTTCGCGACAAGCAGTCTGGTAAACAACTACAGTTCCGTCAGGCTTTTACAGTGGAGTAAGGAACACTATGCTGGCAGACCGTGCACGATGTGATGCTTTTCGAGGCGCTGCCGGAGTTCCATCCGGGCACGCAACAGGCGGGACTTGGCAGCAGCGACCGAGATCCCGAGACGATGGGCAACTTCAGGCATGGGAAGTTCCTGCATGTCCCGCAGCATGAAGACATTGCGGAGCAGTGGGGGAATGCGGTTGACTTCGGTTTGGAGCACTTGCCCCAGTTCCGATTCCGTCGCCGCCGCTTCCGGGCTTGGCTGCAGGTCGGGAAGTTCCATCGTCATGGCGTCTTCACCGAGCGTTTCGTCGATGTAGCAGAAGCGGGCCCGGCGGGTCTGACGCAGACGCATCAGGCACTGATTTACCACAATACGGGTGAGCCAAGTGGAGAATTTGGCATCCTGCTGAAACTGTCCAATATGCTCGTACGCCTTCCAGAGCGCGTTCTGCACCTCGTCTTCCGCGTCCGATTTGTCACGCAGGATCGACAAAGCCAGCTTCATCGATCCAGGCTGATGACGCCGCACCAATTCCGCAAATGCCACTTGATCTCCAGCCTGGGATCGTGTAACTAATTGATCATCGGGGAAATTTGCAAGTTCACTCTTAGCGGTCATGTTTTCCTTCCGTTTGGAGAGACAGTGATGAGGTGATGACGATGTTCGATTCCGAAACCGACAAAGTCGAGACTGCTTCCGAACTAGACTCAGAATACAATGAAAACCATCTGGATGCAATCGATCACACTCAAATTGGTTTCAGTGAGACTAAACCAACAACGGAGCCCGTAGCAGTTGAGGATGGCGAAAAGACCATTCGAAGGGTCCTATCGGCGTACGAAATTGGACGCAAGCTCCGCCAGCTTCGGTTGAAGAAAAAGATCGCCTTAGTGGATCTTGGCAAACACACTGGCCTCTCGGCCTCCATGTTGTCGCAATTGGAGAACGGAAAGTTGATTCCGACGCTGCCGACTTTGGCGAGAATCGCCATGGTGTTCGACGGCGGTGTCGACTACTTTTTCGTGGACAGGAAAGGCCGATACCTGTTCTCGGTGGTTCGCGAGAGCGAGCGGATCAAGTTTCCGGACAGCCCGGATTCAGCCAAACCATCCTACTATTTCGAGTGTTTGGCATATGCTATCCAGGACAAGTCAATCCAATGCTACATGGCGGAGTTTCCGAAACGTTTGGAGAACGAAGTCTGCGAACACAGTCATGACGGGGCAGAATTCCTGCTGGTGCTCGAAGGGCAGTTGGAAATCCGCTATCATGACGAAACACACCTATTGAATGCGGGGGACAGTGTTTACTTCGATGCCGCCGAGTCTCACTCCTACCGGGGACTGTCGAAAAGCGGTGCGAAAGCTGTTGTCATCACCACTGCGTTACGAACTTGAAGGCTGTTAGCCCTACTGAAACGACTTGTGATTCGAACCCAATTATATTTGAAGGTCGAGTATGACCACGACGAAAGTCTCGAAGGCCAGAAGCTTGCGCAGGAGATCGCGCGCACGGTCAAGCGTATTTACAGTGTGAGAACAGTGGAGATTCAGAACACGATTTCGGAAGAGTTCTCCCGGCCTGAAGAGTAGCCTCGCGTACTTATGCACAGCCTCTGGGAAAGCTGTGCATTACACCGCGCCGTTCTCACCTTGCCGGGTTACTTCCGTCCAACCAAGTTTTGGGATTTGCTGGTCATGAACAGGCCCCCTTCGTTCGGCGACAACGAAGACGCCCCAGAATCGCGCGCGCCTAGCTAGCGCTGCTGGAAACCGCGATACACGCCGTCGGCGTCCGCCGATCTCACGAAGTGCTCAAAATCGACATTCGCGATCGAGAGATTGTTCTCGACCGTTTGAATCTGCCCCGGCAACGCTCTGAAGGTCCGACCGCGCTGTTCCTTGAGGCCCACAACAAGTACCGCAAGTTCCGGATGGCGAAGTGAGTCGCCATCGACAACCATCAATATAGAATGAGGATAGGAACTCCGCACGAGAGCCAGCAGGTCCCCCACACTCAGATCCCGGAACCGTACCTCGTCTATAAAATCCACCTGTGCTCGCAGTTCGACATTGGCTACACCGACCGGACTCTCGATGATCTTCCGCACTTTTACCCACTTGCTGCGGCTTTCAAAGTTGGTTCGGATCACGAGCGGATGCGGCGCCCGCGGAAGCGCCGTAGGACGAGTCGGCGTTGCGCTTTGAAAACCCAGAATCAAGATGCTACCAGCCAGAGAGAGTAGCGCGATGACGGTTCTCATACCCTTATTCTATCGGCGTGGGGTCGAGCAGGGGAGATATTACGCAGGTTCTAGTACTTTAGGACTACCCTGGTGTCCATGAGATACGCTAATCTGGACCAGAAGAGATCTTTCGTACCGGTAAATCGGTTCTGGAGTACTTTGACAAGGGATACTCCCTGTCCTTACCATAGTTAGAGTCGCGAGTGCTTGCGAGTTTAAGTGCCGCGTCGGAGGAAAGAATGATGAAGACTGTTAAGCTTCTGGCGGCACTTACCGTCCTTGCCCTGGGGGCTATGGCGGGCACGATCAGCCAAGTAAACACACGCATCGGGCTTGCAGCGAATGACATCGTCCAATGGGGACTTGTCGGTGCCGATGGAACTTTCGTGACGAGTCCTTACAATGTGGTGAGTGGTGGCGGACTGAATCTGTCTGCCGCAGTCACCGAAGGCCTAGCGATCTACGTCCAGAGCGGTTCTGGCGGCTACCTCGGTGCCTTCAGCCCAGGCGACATCCTGTTGGATTCGGGCTTCAATCCCGGTCCGATCACGATCGACTTCGCAACAGCCGTACGCGGTGTGGGATTCAACATCGGATCGCTGAACTTTGGAGCCTTCACGGGTACGATCCAGTTCTTCGGTGCGGGCAACGTATCGTTCGGCACTCTCAACGTGGCTGGAACGTCCAGCTTTGCGAATGACGGATCCGCACCGTTCCTCGGCGGCACCAGTTCTGCCCGTGACATCACCCGCGTGGTGATTTCCACGAGCGGTGCGGGTTCGGAGCTCACCATCAATCAGATGAGCCTGCTGACGACGGATGCTCCCGGTGGCGACATTCCCGAGCCTTCCACCATCACACTCTTTTCCGCCGCGCTCGTCGGTTGCGCTTGGATGCGTCGCCGCCGAGCGTAATCTCGGTTTTTCGTCTTAGTACTTCCGCCGGCGGGTCCTGAAAGAGGATCCGCCGGATTACCGTTCCAGGACTTGAGTCAATCAAATCTTCCCGGAGGAGAACCTGTGAATTTTAGTAAAGTGATTGCCTCGCTGCTCTTGTTCGTGACGCCGACCGTCATGCTCGCAGCAGATGAGAAGAAGACAACGCCAGCAAAGCCGCTGGTGAAGATTAGCGCCGCGCAGCGAGCGAAGCTCGACCGCAAGATCCGTAAGATCGAAGAGCGGGCCGCGGTGCCAGCAAGGCCCGGAACGGTCGACGCTTCCGCTGAGGAAGCCGAGTCGTTCTATGCCACACAGCGCACTGGCCCGGTGACCTACCGGGGCGCGAACCCCACCGGTAGCCGTCCGCTCGATACCTCCCAGTATGTCGCAGCCCTGCCAGCTCTCAAGGCCATGCCCACCATCTCTTCGGCGTCACGCATCATCTCTTCGTCCAACAGCAATCTTTCTGTTTCCCCGGCAGCAGCAGGCGCGGCCCTCGGAACCTGGACCAACATCGGCCCAAACAATCAGGGTGGCCGTACACGAGCCGTGCTCATCGATCCCGTCACACCGACCACTCTCTATGCGGGCGGCGTTGACGGCGGAGTGTGGAAGTCCACCGACAGCGGTGCCAACTGGACCACCAACACCGATCTGGCTCTCACGAACCTTGCGGTGACCACTCTGGCATTTCAGCCGGGCAACTCGAGCGTGATTTACGCAGGAACGGGCGAAGGCTTGGGCAACGCGGATGCAATTCGCGGAGCAGGCATCTTCAAGTCCACCGATGCGGGTGCTACCTGGACGCTGCTTTCCAGCACCAGCAACACGAATTTTCTTTTTGTAGGTAAGATTCTGGTGAGTCCGCGCAATCCTCAGCGTGTCTACGCGGCGACCCGCACGGGCCTGTTTCGTTCGTTGAATGGAGGCACAACCTTCTCGCAGGTGGCGAGCGTATCCCCTTCGAACGGTTGCACCGATATGGCGATACAGGAAAAGCGGGCCATCGGTTTTGTATTCGTGTCCTGCGGCCGCACCGGCAGCCAGGGCACGATCTGGCGCGCCACCGATGCCGATGCCAGCACCTACATCAATATCATGAGCCTCGCCGGTCAAGGCCGTTCGTCGATCGCCGTAGCTCCCTCGAACGAGAGCATCGTGTATGTGGTTTCGGCGCAGCGCACTGGCGGCGTCACTGGAACCGGCCCGGGATTGGGCGGCCTGCATGGCGTCTACCGCTCGGTCGCCAATGGCAACCCCGGAACCTTCACCACGCAGCGCCAAGGCAATGTGGCGTTCGCCAGTACCGCGGCTAAGATCAATCAGTTGCTACTTTCGAATCCTGTCTTTGGTCTGCTCAGCGAGTGCGGCTTCGGAACCTCGCAGTTTCTGAATCAGGGTTGGTACGACAACGTGGTGGCTGTGGATCCGCTCGATTCCGAGAAGGTTTGGGTTGGCGGCATCGACATGTGGCGTTCGGATAACGGCGGCGTCGATTGGGGAACGGCGAGCTTCTGGTGGTTCGACAAGGGCGTCGATCAGCAATACTCTCACGCCGATCGGCATGCGATTGTCTTCCATCCCAACTACAACGGGTCGTCGAACAAGATCGCCTACTTCGGGAGCGACGGCGGTGTGGATCGCACCGACGACGCCCGCGCACCTGTGAATACGACGCTCACCCAAATCTGTGGCAGCCCGGTGGCGGGTAGCACGGTTTGGACAGACCGCAGCAACGGCTACGTCACGACACAGTTCTATGACGGCACACCGTATCCTTTCAGCCAGTCGTACTTCGGCGGATTACAGGACAACGGTACGATGCGGGGCAACACGGGCAATCTGAACTGGAGCGTCCTCGCTGGCGGCGACGGTGGATACACGGCGCTCGATACATTGGCCGATGGAAATGCTGCCAACGACGTGCTGTTCCTGGAAAACACGGGCAATTCGTTGAAGAAGTCCACCAACGGCGGTTCGTCGTTCAGCAATGCGAACGTCGGCATCACTGGCAGCGGCTTCCAGTTCATTGCGCCGTTCGAGATGAATCAGGGCAATAAGAACCACATCTGGACTGGTGGCTTCGACATCTGGCTCTCCGTGAATCAAGCAGGCACCTGGGCACGCATGACGGGATCGGGCGGCACCTGCGGTCTGGGTTCCATCTCGGCAATTGCTGCGCATCCGGCGGATTCGAATCGCGTGCTGGTTGGCATGTCCGACGGCTGCTACCACTACAATACGACGGCGTTGACAGCGGTTGCGGGAAATTGGCCGGGTGGCGCAACGATCGGCAGCGGCGTGATTTCGTGGCTCGCTTGGGATCCGAACAACATCGAAGTGGCGTATGCCACGGTTTCGAATTTCACCACCAATACGGTGTTGAAGACGATCGACCACGGTGTGAGTTGGACGCCCGTTATGGGCACTGGCATCACGGCGTTGCCGCAGGTTCCGGCGCGCTCGGTGGTGGTGAATCCCGCGGATAGCAATCAGGTTTTCGTAGGCACCGATCTGGGTGTGTTCACGTCGATCGACGGTGGCACCAGTTGGTACCGCGAGAACACGGGCTTTGCCAATGTGTCGGTGAACTCGCTGCGCATCAATGCAATCGCGCCGTACCAGCTATTCGCGTTCACGCATGGCCGCGGCGCCTGGTTTACTCCTCTCGCCGACAGTGGAGTCTCAATCAGCTCCACGGGCAAGGCGAAGCAAGAGCAAAAGTAGGCAACAACAAGCAATAGCGGCAATGCCTCCAGGCTTCGGCTTGGAGGCATTGCCGTTTTCGAAGCATGCTATCCTCCGAGCCGTGCCAGAAAATACGGAGAAACAAAATGGACTTCGGTAGAGGCGTCACCATTGAAAACGCTTGCGCATGGCCGATCCTCGATTCCCGCGGCAATTGGACAATCGCCTGCGAAATCAAGCTTCGGGATGGTTCAGTTGGCCAAGCGCAAGTGCCAGCCGGAGCTTCCACCGGACGCCATGAAGCGATCGCCCTGCCGGCCAAACAGGCCGCCGCGAACATCAACGCGGAAATCAACGAAGCCATCGCGGGCAGCCCGGCCGATCTACCCGCCATCGACGGCCGACTCATCGCTGTGGACGGAACTCCCAACAAGTCACGACTCGGAGCGAACGCATTGCTGGGAGTTTCCTGCGCACTCGCCCGCGCCATCTCCGTCTCACGCCGGCAGCCCCTCTGGGCCACCCTGCGCGATATCTTTCAGCCCTCCCGCCCAGCCGTGGTGCCGATGCCGATGATCAACATCATCTCCGGCGGGCTCCACGCGGGTGCCAATATCGAGTTTCAGGATTTTCTGATCATCCCGGTACACGCTCGATCGGTCTACGAAGCGTTAGAGAGCGCCGTCGACATTCACCGCGCGGTTCGAAACGAACTGACAGCGCGCGGCTTTCAACTGACGGGCGTCGCGGATGAAGGTGGGTGGGGTCCACTATTGCGATCGAATGAGGAAGCGATCGAGATTCTTTCCACCTGTATTCAGAGATCCGGCCGCGAGTTGCAGATTGCCATCGACGTGGCTTCGTCTCATTTCTATGAGCATGGTAGCTATCGACTCGGGCGAGAAGGTCGTACGCTCAGTTCACAGGGCATGATCGATCTGATTGCCGATTGGGCCGATCGCTATCCACTGTCTTCGGTAGAAGACGCTCTTGCCGAGGATGACTGGGACGGCTGGGTGTCATTGCATTCCCAACTGGGACACAAACTCCAACTCATCGGCGACGATTTTTTCACCACCAATCCGGATCGTTTGGAACGAGGCATTGCCATCGGCGCGGCGAATGCCATTCTGGTGAAGATGAATCAGATCGGAACTCTGACCGAAACCTTTGCCGTGATCGAACGCGCTCATGCGGCGGGGTTCCGATGCGTGATTTCCGCACGATCTGGCGAAACGGAGGACAGTTTTCTCGCGGATTTGGCCACCGCTTCCGGAGCAGGGCAGATTAAGATCGGCTCCATCACGCGCTCGGAACGCCTCTCCAAGTACAACCGGATGATCGAGCTGGAAACCGCGCTGAACACCTTCGCGAAGAATCTACAGTGCAAGCTATAGTACTAACGGTACTTAGAGAACTAAAATCTTCTCTTTACTCTTCTAAGGTTTCTGCCGTATACTCTTATTGGCTGCCGCACCAGCCAATTCTAGCAAAGGAGAACGGGCATGAAAGTCAAGTCGAACGTCAAGACCGGTACAGAGAACTGGATCTGGGGAAGCTAAGCAGCACCCGGAACTGTACACAAGTGTTTTTGAAACCGGCAAGCGCCTCAGTATCGCTTGCCGGTTTCATGCGTTTATCCCTGTAAAAACGCGATGCTGTGGTCTAGAAACTGCGTCAGTTGATCGTGGTGCAACCAATGACCCGCGTTGCGCACCTTGACCACCTGTCTGTTTGGAATCGCCGCCACACGAGGATCCGTCTCTGGATCCGAGGCCCAGCTTTCCGTACCCCAGAACAATAACACTGGGCACTGAATGTGTCCGAGCACCTCCTGCATTTCATCCATACGCTGCCCATACGGTGGAAAGATCCGCGCGAAGTTGTCGAACTTCCAGACCATCGATCCATCGGCGTTCCAATTCGTTCCATGCACGGTGAGATGCCGCGCCTGCAGTTCCGACAGATGCTGGTTGGCCTCTTTCATTCGTCCCACGGCAGCCTCTAGATTGGGGTACGTGCGGGATTCTTTCTGCTCACCTGCCCGAACCTGTTCGATCCAATGGCGCAGCCTTTCCGAAGGGGGCCGGAACACTTTGGAATTGGGCGGCGGTCCCCAGCCTTCGATGTTCACCAGTTTGAGAATCCGTTCCGGATAAAGGCCGGTGTAGATGGTCGACACGATGCCGCCGAGCGAATGACCGATCAGGCGGACGGGAATCTGCCCGCGCTGGCTCACGATATCCACGAGAGCCGCCAAGTCGAGCACATGCTCAGCGATCGCGTAGGCCGCCCCCGGTGCCCACTGGCTGTTGCCGTGGCCGCGCAGATCCCAAGCGTAGACGTGGTAGTGCCGGGTGAGCACGTCGGCCGCGAAATCCCAATTGCGGGCGTGATCGAGTCCGCCATGGGTGAGAATCAACGGGGGCTTGCCTTCGCCGCCGTAATCCCACAGTTGCAGCTTTAGCCGGTGCGAGTGGAAGAAATGGGATGCGGGTTCCATGCTGGTTCCATTGGATCATGCTTGGGTGGCAACGTAAGAAGTCCGATCCCGCGGCTTCTAGCGGTTCGTACAGTGCAGCAAGCCGAACAATTCGACCTTTGGCTCACAGAATATCGCTCGATTCTTCACCACGCGCGCGTCCAATCCGGCTGATCGCGACGATCTGATCCAGGGCGTCGACGTTCGTCCTCCGGGTATGTCACAACTGCGCGATGACCTGGAATCGAACTCGCAGCAACTACTGGCGGATGCTCGAAAAGGTCGCGGTGCAATCGATGCCTCAACCGACCAAGCCATCAACCGCATCGAGCGACGAGATCATGCAGCCGATCCGTGAAACACTCGGACTCTTCGCCGTAGTTATGCCATTGGCAATCTTCGCGATGGGTGGCTTTATCCTCTATCAATTGACGATTCGCAAGATCCCTATGAGAGACCGCTTACAAAAGACGATCGACGACTACGGCAAAACACAGTGACGTGCGAACCTGTTATCCATGAAGCGGCTCGGACTTTGGATCTTTCTCATTTGGATCGCCTACGCGATTATGCCGAGCCCGCCATTGCTTCATGGTGGCGGACTGGACGATAGTTGGATCATCGGCCTCAATCTCGCCAACCAAGCGGGGTTCGCCTTTGGGCGGGATATTGGTTTCACCTATGGTCCACTGGGCTACCTTACCGTGCCGGTGATTCCGGATACGCCCACCTGGCAGATCTTCGGCTTCCACGGACTCGTCTACGCCACGCTACTCTACTCGCTGTTCCGTATCGCCAGTGTCGATTGGCGCAAGACCTTGGCGATGGCTCTCTGCTATGTCACGCTGAGCCCCTATCTTTGGGATCTTTTTGAGCTGTCGATACTAGCTCTGGCAGTCTCGATTCTCATCGTGCGTCGTATGGAAATCGCTCCTATGGCGTTGCTGGCCATGTTGACAGGTATGAGTCCTTTGATCCGATTGAATCAAGGTATTGGCGCTGTGGCGATTCTGTTTCTTGTTCTTGCGAGCGTGACGTCAGCGCGAAAATCCTGGCGGATTTTCTTACCGCTGCTCTCGTTCGCGACTTTTCTTGCACTATGGCTCTTCAAGGCCCAACCGCTCGCCACCCTGCCGGGCTTCATCCGTTCGTCGATCGAGATCATGTCCGGCTACAACGAAGCGATGGCATTTGCGGGTCCGCCAAATCCGGTTGCGATCGCAATTGCGACGATTCTCGCACTGCTGTGGCTGACCTACAAGTCCAGTTACCGGGCGGCTCTGATCCCTGTGGCGATCCTCGCGTTCATGGCCTTCAAGCACGGGATCGTTCGCCAGGATGGGCACATCGCACCGCTGCATCTGAAGCTCGCGGCGGTGTCTCTGCTGGCCTGGGCCGCGGCGCGGTCGACGGAACATTGGAGATACTTCGCCGCCTGCGTTGCGGTGAATCTTGCCCTTGGTTTTGGCATGACGCAGGCGGTTGCGCCATCACTCGTTGAGAATTGGAGACATCGCCTGTCGGCTTTCTATCCCAACGCCTGGGTCGGCGTCTATTCGGATTTCGACACCTACAAAAAGAACGTTGCGCGGGCGCAGGTGCAAGTGTCAGTGGCCAGAAACCTCGATCCCGCGGCACGAGCGGCGATCGGAAACTCCACGGTCGACGTGGTTCCTTACAGCATCGATTTGATTGCGGCGAATGGATTGCGCTGGAGCCCGCGCCCGGTGTTTCAATCGTACGCGGCGTACACACCGTACCTCGACAATTGGAACGCGCAACACTACCGCGGGCCGCAACGCCCCGATCGCATTCTCTTGCATTGGGATCCTTTCGATCGCCGTCATCCGTGGTTCGACGATCCTCTGACTTGGCGGGAAATTCTGGGGCGCTATCGTTTGGAAGGCGATTCGAACCACGGGCTCTTGCTGTGTCATGCGTCAGAAAAGTCGTCGGTTGAGACTCTGAGCGGCCCCCGAGTGGAGATTGGCTGGAACCAGTGGATCGATGTGCCCGCGGCGGCGACAGCCAATGAACTCATCGCCGCGCAAATCCAGGTGATACCCAGTTTGACTGGCTGGCTGATGACGCAAGCGCTGCGGGGAGTTCCCACCATGATCGATCTGGAGTTCGCCGATGGCAGCCCCGCAATGACGATTCGCACCGTTCGGGCGAATCTCGCTTCAGGCCCAGTGGTGAGCGTGATGCCGAATTCACTGGCGGAAGCTCGTGCGGTGCTGTCGGGTGAATGGAAATCGTTGCGTCGCGTCCGCAGAATCCGGTTGCATACGGAAGCCCAGGGCCGCTATCGATCCGTTCTCGGGCTGCAGTGGGTGCGCCTCGAAAACGCCCGCTGAGGAAACCGCGGTTGTGAGGAACCGGGCGTCGCAACGGCGTTACGACGTCCGGCCCCCGTGCTACTTCGTGAGAAATGGCCAGTATGGCAGCAGTTTGAATCCGAACTTCGCGACCGCGAGCCAAACCGCTCCGCCCGACAAAGCCAGCAGAATCACAATCGCCAGCGCCACATACTTCCACGGAAACGCCTTACCTTCGCGCTTCAATACCAGCAGGTACGATGCAAAGACGCCGATGAAGTACAGCAAAATCATCGGCACAACGAACATCATCATGTTGAAGATGTCGGGTGTCGGCGTTACGATTGCGGCCAAGACCATGATGCCAAGAATCGCGTAACGCGAGTGCGAAAGCAGAAAGCTCGGACTCGCCACACGGATCAGCGTGAGAAAGAAGATCACGATCGGCAGTTCGAAAACAATCGCCACGCCCAGAGTCACGTTCACGAACAGGTCGAAGTATGCCGAGATGGTCACCATCGGGGCGACGTCGGCATCGCGGCCGATGCCCAGCAGGAACTCGAGTCCAAAGCGGAACACCACAAAGTAGGCGAACAAGCCGCCCAGGATAAACAAGCCCGAGGTGCACAGGATGAATGGCACCGCCCAGCGGCGCTCGCGTTTGTACAAGCCGGGAGCGATAAAGCCCCATACCTGCCAAACCAGAACGGGAGAGGCCAGAAAGATCGACACAATCATCGGGGCTTTGACCCAGATGATGGAAAACTGCTCCATCGGCTCGATGGCGACCAGCTTCGGCACGAACTTGAGGTTCGTCAAAGCCTGCACCGCCGGGGCGGCAATGATTTTCCAGATTTCGGGAGCGAAGAAGAGCGACAACACAAACGCGCTGCCAAAACCGATCAGGATCCGAATGATGCGCGAGCGCAGTTCCTCAAGATGTTCAAGGAATGACATCCGGGCCATGCCGTCTTCGTCCTCATCTTCATCCTTATCGGGAGGTTTCGGTGGTGGCGGCGGATTGTAGCTGCCTCCAGCTTGCGAGGGAGTCGACGATACCACAGCCGCAACCGAAGCAGCCACCGGGACTATCGCAGTGCTGGAAGCCTGCTCAGGCGCCTGGGTCGATTCCCCATAGCGATACCCTCCGGAATCGCCATACTCATCGAAGGCGTAGGGGTCGTTTTGATAGCCGTTGTCCACGCCCGGTTCATAGTGAATCTCTGTTTGGGACAGGTCTTCTGTGGGCGCTTCATTTTTGGGTACTTCATTTTTGGGGACTTCTGGTTTGGGTACTTCTGGGGCCTTAGGGGCGGATTGCTCCGCCCCCACATGTTTCTCATCAGACATCGCGATTGTTCCAGCTAGGCTCTCTCGGCAACTGCGGGTGACGGCGGCGGATCCGTGGACGTACCTCGGGCAATTGTGCCCTCGGCGGCTTTCGGAACTACTGTTTCACTAGTGGCAGAAGCTGAGGCCGTTTCGGCGCCCTGAGTTGCGGGTTCGCCTACTGTGGAATGGGTTGCGGTCGTGGAATCGCCTGCGATGGCCAAGGGTTCCTCCGAAGAACGGTATCCTTCGGAATCGTAATACGCAGAGTCGTAATAAGACGAATGCTCATACGAATCGGACGGTGACACCTGATTGGCTGTCTCCGTCACATCCGATTGAATATCGTCGATATACTTCTGCGTCGTGGCTCGCAGCGATTCGTTTTCACGCTCGATGGTTTGCATTTCGCGATCGAACGTGGACTTCAGTTCGTTCGACGCACGCCGGAATTCCGTGATGGCTTTCCCAATGGTGCGGCCGAGTTCTGGAAGCTTCTTAGGGCCAAACAGAACCAGGGCAGCCAAAAAGATGAGAGCCATCTCTTGCCAACCTAGCGAGAGCATGGAAAACTCCTCCTACACGATCAGTGTACCAACCGCAGACGAGAACCGGAAACTACGGCGCGAAGTAGCCGTTGATATCGAGCCGACACACTGCCATTCTGTCCAGCAGGCAGCAGTGCCGCGTTCGAAGCGATGGAACCATCTAAGGCGTTGAGCGTGGAAACCAAGGGGCGCGTTACCCCGTGCTGGTAAGATTTCGTCTGTTCATCGGTGTGTCCCCACATAGCAAGGGCGCATGCGGATACACGTCAACCAAAATCGATGTTCATTCGATATTAAGAAGCCGAAACGAAACGGCTGCTATCGCCCAGCGGACGATCGCCTTGCGACGTAGCGTGCGAATTTCCGACGCGGTCGCCTCCCTCGCTCGCTTTGTCGGAGTTGTAGTCGATGGCGCCATCCATACCTTTGCCGACACCTTCCCCCTCAGATCCAGGCCCTTTCAAGAAGGGCCCGGATCCAAGCCCAAGCTAAGGCGCGAAGTAACCGTTCACGTCGATGACGACATGCGTTGTGTGCGAGACGAACACATCGATTGAGCCACTCCCCGCGGGAACCACGGCAGCATTCGCCAGAATCTTGCCCAACGGAGAGTTGAGCGTCGAAACCAATGGCTGGGCGATTCCGGTTGGCCAAGTCGTCAGATAGAACAACTGACCGGGAGGCACAACGGTCATATTCAACGAATAGGCGGCCGCGGCAGGGACACCGCAGCCACTTGCCGGTATGTTGAAGCCGCGAGTTTGCTGTCCCACGATATTGCTTGTGGAACGTGTATCCGCGATACGGCACGGCGGTACGGGATAGAAGCTCAGCGCGCCCGGCTGCCCGGGAGGCGCATAGTACCCATTCACATCCACCACCAAATGCGTAGCATCGGTCACGTATACGTCGATCGCCCCATTGGTTCCCGCCGGCACAATCGCCGCATTCGCGACCACGCTTCCATCCAAGGCATTCAAGGTGGATACCGTCGGCTGCGACTGTCCCGTTGGCCATGTCGTTAAGAATCCCAGTGGACCCTGCGGCACCACGGTCATGTTCAACGAATACGACTGCGCGGTTGCCGGGATGCCACAGGGCGCTGTCCTCACGGCGATGGTTCTGGTTGCACGGGCATTGATGATCCCACCGGCGTTGCGCGTATCCGTGATTCGGCACGGTGCCACTGGATAAAATGCCAGCGCACTTCCACCGGGAGGCGTGAAATATCCATTGATATCCAGAATCACTTCCGAGTCTTCGGTGACAAATACGCTCACTGCTCCATTCAAACCCGCTGGCACAATCGCGGCGTTCGCCGTAACTCCGCCATCGAGCGCATTCAGTGTGGAAACGACAGGCTGGGATTGCGCAGTGGGCCAAATCGACAGGTAGCCGAGTAACCGGCCCCTCGGCACAACGGTGACGTTCAAGGAATATCCCAGCGCCGTGCTGGGAATGCCGCAAACACCCGCGGGTATGGGGAAGTCGCGCTTCACGCCGCCCGTGAGGAACGGTGTCCCGAACGCGCCAGTGAATCCAAGTCCGCGGGTATCCGCCACGCGGCACGGACTCACCCTCACGAACTGCGACGGCGGTGCTACGCCCGTTCCGGTCACGAACGAAAGCGTGGCTGACGAAGCAACCCCGCCGGCGTTCCTCGCAACGATCCGCCAGTAGTAGCGGGTGCTGGCCGAAAGAGTGCCTGGCGAGTAGGTTGTTCCGGCGATGTTGGTCACAAGGGGTGGGTTGGAGGACGTACCGAAATAGACATCGTAAGATGTTGCTCCCGCCCCGGCAGTCCATTCCAGTGCCGGTTTGAGCGGCATTCCGTTGGTGTTGTCAGGCGGAGAGAGGTTTGTGGGTGCGCCCGGTGGGTTGATCGCCCCGTTCACGACGATCGTGAAAGCGCCCGAACCTGAGAACGCCGCCGCCATGACCCGGTAGGTTCCCGTGGACGGCAATGTGAACACTCCGGCGCCCGCGGGGATCCGGGAATTTGTGCCTGTGCCGCTATCGTCGTCACTGGCGAGGATCGTGCCCGTGGGACTGACCAGATACAGGAATGTGTCGAAGATCGTTGAATCCATTGAAATGGAAATCTGCTGTCCCGCCGTGCCTGCGAACGAATAGGTCTGGGCAGTGCGGTTACTGAAGACGCAACTGAATGAGTTGAGATCGCCGCTAGCGGGCGCGTTGAGGCCGATCGGGATGATCGATAGTGCGCAAGGGTCCACTCCCGTCACAATGAAGGATGCGGAACTGGTTCGCACCATGGCGGGTGCGGCGACAGGTGTCCCCGGGGCCGATCCGAAGAGTTCACCCAGTGTGAACGACATATTCCCCGATGCCGTCAGTTGCACCGTGTATGTGCCATTCGCATTGAATGCGTTGAACTTCGCGCTATAAACACCATCGCCGGGCTGTCCATCGCCACTGGCGTTGGAAGCATCGTCGGTGAAACTGATAGGTATGGCCGAGCCATCCGGGCGCAGGACTCGTCCGGCAACCGTGGCATTGATCAGATTTCGTCCATTGAATTCCGGCGTGGCGGTGATGAGCATCGGATTGGGAGACTGCACCGACTCCGTTTCGGGATTCACCATCAGCTTCGTTGCGTCGTTCACCGAACCAGCGAAGAGTTCCGCCTGGGTCGCTGTACCGGACAGCACGCCGATGTTCCAATCGCCCGTTTGTGGATTCGGGAATGTGTAGAGAACCGCGTTGGCGGAGGTGCGATCCACCGTTCCCCCGGCACCCGTTACGGCTGCATCGCTGGCGTAAATCGCGTTGTTAGGAGCCCGCAGTTCAATGTTCAGAGCATTGGGATTGACAGCGGCAATTCCAAAGGTGACCGACCTCGATCCCTGTTCCACTCGGATGGGAGTGTTCAATCGGACGTTCGGTGTCAACGCCAAAGGTGAATTTGCGAGGATGCCGTTGCCGGTGCTTTCGGCCCAGATTTGAAAGAACAGCGACACGAGACCAAGAGAGCTTGACAGCCCGAAGTATTTTCCGCCGGTTTGGGTCGCAACGGACTGCAACACCGCTTGTCCGCTGGCGGTTATGCTTGCACCCACACCGACCGTGAGCACCGCGACTCCCTCGGCCTTGATCGACGGAACCACCGTCGATGGCTCGGGTCCGGAGTTATGGTCACCATCGGTCAACAGCACGATCACCTCGTCGCAAGACCGTGGATTCGCCGCCGTAATCTGCGATAGCGCCGCCGACAACCCGTTGCCAATGCCGGTCGCTCCGTTGGCGACAAGGGAATTGATTGCCGAAATCGCACCGTTCTTGGTTGTTTGACTGGCGATTTGGGTGAGTGGAAACATTACCGATGCCGAGTCAGCGAAGGAGACGACACCCACCTGATCGCCAACTTGCAGGGCATTGATGAACAAGCCAGATGCCTGCTTGGCGAAAACGAGACGCTGTTCATCCAACATGCTGCCGGAACGGTCGATCACGATGATCACCCGGAGTCCGCCGGCACTGGTTTGGAATGTGGGGGCGGCGACGGTGGGCACTGCAAAGTTGGGAAGCGCGGGGGCGGTCGCGGGTCGCTTCGATTTGGCGATCGTCTCCCAAACCGAGCAGGGGGCGTTGTTCTGCACACCGCAGTTTCTATTCTTTGCCGACTGCCAGGTCACATCGGAGGGATCGTGGTTCGCACGAACGCAAAATTCCTTCAAGGTATACGTGGTTCCGCCGCCAGACCGTCCACCTCGCGAGAAATAGTTGTCCATTAGCGAGTAGCCAAGCGAGGCGCTCTCAAGGCTGCGCAGCGCGCAAACGGCGTCTCCGCCGGGGCCCGAGTATTCGTCTCTCACGGCAAACGAATGATGAGCCATCTCATGGGCGAGCGTAAACGCAACGCCAGCCCCCGTCGGATTGGCCATATCGTCACCGCTGCCATTGGTCTGGCCGCGGTAATACATCATGATGTGCTGGCCGCGAACTCCATACAAGCCGGCCGAAGCATTTGCTCGTCCGTTGCCGGGATTTACCCAAAATTCAGCGGATTCCGAGCATCCACTGTTATTCACGATCGTGATTCTGCCCCATCGTTGTTGGGCATCCGTGGCGTCGGCGAAGCTCTGGTTGGCACCTGTGAAGGCGGTTTGAATATTGGCTAGTTCCGCAGCCGTGGCGTTGAATCGCACCGACACGCAAAAGTTGTAAACTCCGCTCGCAAACGTTCCGTTACCAGCTTGCGCGCCCGGGGATAGAATCCCCAGCGCCAAAGCAATCGACCAAATTGTTTTTCTCATTTCTTTTCCTCTTACTTCGTTGTATACAGCGTGGTTTGAACCAAACCGACGCTGCCGTTCATTACCAGATATTCCCAACCCGTCGCAGTCCGCAAAGCCTGCGACTGGACATCGTCCAAAGCCACAAAATCGCCCGGCTGCGCACTCGAACGTTGAATCGCTGCCCTCACCGCAGGCGGCAGACCTTGCGGTCCGGCGAACTTGCGTCCACGATCTTCCATCGTTTTCCGGCGCTCCGCTGTCACTGGAACCGTTTGTATGTATCCGCTGGCGAGCTTCGTCTGCCCAAGCGTCTGCCCGATTCCCATCGCCCGGCGGATCCACTCGCGCAGCTCAGTGGGTGCCGCGCCGAGGACACCCCCCGTGAGGCGTCCGCCGTGGTCCAAATGAAACTGATCGCCGTCCTCAATCCCGGTCTGGCCCCAATACCGCTTTCCGAATGCCGCTTGTGGCAGCGCCGCAAGGCTTGGTTTTCCTTTCCTGGCAGCGGTCACGACGAGCAGGTAGCGGTCGTATTGGTAAAAGTCCGCAGTCCCGTCCGGATGAAGAGACAGAACGGAGGCAATTGGGGACTGTAGGGGTTCGACCGTCAGGCGCACATCCGCTGCCGCGCACCCATTGGAGAAGAGAGCCACGGTGGCAATCAACCAAGGGAGTGCGACTGCCGGTGCGGCATCGCCACCGGGGATCCTCGAAAAGCCTGAACAGGTTCTCTGGGTCTGCACGAAGGCGCCCTCTTCCGGGGTTAGAATCGGCTAAGAATACGATATTACTCGTCTGATGCCTGTTTGGCAACCGGTACCGATGTTTAGACTATGTTAAGCAATGTTTAGCGATGTGAAGCGCTTTCCGCCAAAATGCAACAAAGGCTCCGAATGCCGAAGCACGCGGAGCCTTCTTTGCTTGCACTCGTTCGAACTCTATGGCGCAAAGTAGCCGTTGATGTCGAGGATCACATGGGAGACATCGGTGAAGTATGCCGCAATCTGCCCGGTGGTTCCCGCCGGAACGATCGCCGCATTCGCCGTCAAACTGCCATCCACTGCATTCAACGTCGATACCGTCGGACGCGCAACCCCCGTCGGAAACAGCGTCAAAAAGCCCAACGTCGGTGCGGGCAGTACGGTCGCATTCATCGAATATGCCCGCGCCGTTGCCGGCACATTGCAGGGACTCGACAACACCGGGAAGTCCCTCGTCGCATCTCTTGCCGGTATGGGTCCACCCAACGGACCATTCGGCAGGCGTGTATCGGCCACGCGGCACGGCAGCAGCGTATAGAAATTCAACGCGCCCACCGCACCGGGAGGCGCAAAATATCCCGTCACGTCGACAATCAAATCGGTGGCATCGGTCGCAAACGCATTGATGTCACCAGCGCTGCCCGCAGGCACAATCGCCAGATTGGCAGTCACTGTTCCGGTCAAAGCGTTCAACGTGGACACCGTGGGACGCTGCGATCCAGATCCGCCGGTCCACAATGTCAGGAAGCCCAGAAGCTGTTTCGGCACCACTGTGACGTTGGTGGCGTAAGCGGTGGCTGTCGATGGGACGCCGCATCCACCGGCATTCGCCACAATCACGGAGCGTGTTGCGTTGGCGGCCAAGGTTCCGCCGCCGCCGGTGAGGCGAGAATCAATGATGCGGCAGGGCGTCACAGGATAGAAGGCCTGCCCATTGGAATTGGTTCCCTGCGGAACGAAGACACCGTTCACATCGATCAGCACATCGGCGAGATCGGTCACAAAAACGTTCACCGATCCATCGGATCCCGCAGGCACAATCGCGGCGTTCGCCTTGATGCGTCCATCGAGCGAGTTCAGCGTGGACACCAGCGGCTGGCTCAATCCGCCCGGCCATATCGTGAGATAGCCGAGCGAGCCTCGCGGCACCACCGTGATGTTCAATGAGTAGGCGGTGCTGTTGGTGGGAACTCCACAGGCGGATCGAATCGGGAAGTTGCGTGTGGCGACCGCCGATAGGGCGGGTCCACCGAGAAATCCATTGGGATTGCGTGTATCCACCATACGGCAGGGCGCGATGGGCACGAACTGCAGCGGTGCCGGAGCCGAGCCGACACCCGAGTACACAAAGGCCGCGCCGGAGCTGGAGGAGTTTTCATTCGGCAGCGTATTGATGCCTGTGTTGGAAGTATCTTCGCCGATGGCACCGGAAATGACAGTATCGCCGGAAACCGAGACGGATCCACCGAAGCTGTCGCCAACGATGGTGTTGCCTCCATTGGCGTTTTGCAGAATCACTTCCTGATTCCAAACGCCTGCGCCGCTGCGCACGAAAACGAAGGCTGAGTTGGCCGCATCGGACCCCAGCACGGCGGTGTTTCCCGATATTGCAGCCGAGATGCCGAAATACTGGATCGCACCAAGAGTGGTGGGTTTGAGATACGCCTCCTGTGCCCAGTTGCCCGCGGTACGGACGAAAACAAACGCGGCACCCCTGTCCATCGAAGCTTCGTTCGGACTCGAATTCACACCCGATGTCGCGCTGTCTTCATACGGCGCACCGACCACAATCAGATCTCCGGCGATGGCTACCGCCGAGCCAAAGACATCCTGCACTGACGTCTGGCCGACCGATCCGGACTTCAGCAAAGCTTGCTGTGTCCAGTTGGTTCCGCCGCGGACAAAAACGAACGCCGCGCCGGATAGCAGCGCGCTTTCGTTCTGCGCGGGATTCACACCCGTGCCATTGGTGCTTTCACCCGGCGAACCCACCACTGCGGTTTCGCCGGAGATGCTGACGGACAATCCAAACCCGTCACCATTCTGCGTAGTGCCAACTCCACCGGGCTTGAGGTAAGCTTGCAGGGCCCACGATCCGGCCACTCGCACGTAGACGTAGGCCGCGCCGCAATTGAACCCGGAATCGTTCGGGGTGCTCGTGGTGCCTGTCGTCGAACTGCCTTCATTGGGGGCACCGACAATGAGCGAATCGCCGGAAACCGCAATCGAAAAGCCAAAGCGGTCGTTGATTTGGCCATTGCCAACGGCAGAAGGTTTGAGATAGCCCTGTTGGAACCAGGTGGTTCCGCTACGCGCGAAAACATACGCCGCGCCGCTGTCTTGGGCGTTCTCATTGATCGTACTGTTCACCCCGAGGTTCGAGCTGTCTTCCAGATACGCACCCACCGCGATCGTGTCGCCGGAAATCGCTACAGCAGATCCAAAAAGGTCACCGATCTGAGACGATCCCACAGCCGAAGGCTTCAAATACGCCTGCTGTGTCCAGACCCCGCCGCCGCGGACGAAAACATAAGCCGCACCAGCGTCTGTCGCCGCTTCGTTCGGCGTGCTGTTGATTCCGGTATTCGCCCCATCCTCGCCACGCGCGCCCACAACAACGGTGTCTCCGGAAACGGCTACCGACGAACCAAACGCGTCCCCGGCTTGTGTGGATCCAATGGCTGCCGGTTTCAAAAAGGCCTGTTGCGCCACCGGATCGATATGAATCGGATACCTCGCGCCCCGATCGTCCACAACCATTCGCACTGTATCACCAGCGGATTCCATCCGCGACGGCAGCGCCGCCCCAGTGGCGTCCCACGCGCGCAATCCGCTGTAATTCATCACGCCGTTGCCTGCGGCATCCACGAACCGGATCGCCGAACCAGCGCCTCGGGGACGCAGCCCACCCCGTACTCTTAGTACCAACTCTGCGCGGCTTCTCTTTTCAGAAAGTGTAAAGCCATGTTCCAATCCACGCTTATCGTTGAGAAACCACTCCTCAATCCCTTGCGGCCACTGGTAGCGGACTCGATTCTTTTCCACAATAAGCTTGGTACCTATGTTCACCGGTTGGCCTTGCGACTCGATGAGGTCGAGCCCCCAGGTCCAGATCTTGCCGTCCGGGCGGATCTCAAAACCACGACCGTCGAAGTGTGCGCGCCATTCCTGCGCGCGATTGCGGGATGTGAATCCCTGTCCATCGGCAAAGGCTGTGTGGCGGTGGCGCTCATATTCAGCGCGGATCTGAGCCCAATCAGCGACCTTGATTCCGGCCGGCGGATTCATCGCAGGAAGCGAACGGACCTCACGCGCGAGAAGAGGGGCGATCAAAAGAAATGGAAGATAATGCAACTGTTTCATCCGTCGTTAGTCTAACAGGCGGACATGATGGCGTGGCATGGTACCTGGGTTTCCTGGTACCCCAACGCCGTAGTTCGGGGGAACTTCTCAGCGGATGCGCCTTACGCCAGAATCTCTTTGATCACACGTCCACCGATATCGGTGAGCTTCTTGTAACGGCCCGCGTGTAGATAGGTCAGCCGGTTCTGATCCAGCCCCATCAGGTGCAACAGCGTCGCATGGATATCCCGCACCGGGATCTCTTCATTTGCGGCTCGCACCGAAAAATCATCCGTCTCGCCGAAGGTCGCGCCAGCCTTCACGCCCGCGCCGGCCATCCACACGGCGAGTCCATATTGATTGTGGTCCCGACCCGGACGATCGGTCGTCAGATTGTTATCGAACGGCGTCCGCCCCATCTCCGAAGCCCACACCACCAGCGTCGAATCAAGCAACCCGCGGGATTCAAGATCCGCCAGCAGGCCCGCGATCGGCTTGTCGACCTCCTGCGAATGCACCGCAATGCGCTCTTTGATGTTGCCGTGATCGTCCCACCGCGATTCGCCCGCGCCATGCAGCAGTTTCACGAAGCGAACGCCGCGTTCCACCATGCGGCGGGCCAGCAAACATTGGCGTCCGAAGGGTTCGGTTACGGTGTCGTCGAGTCCGTAGAGCTTGCGTGTGGCCTCGGATTCCTGACCAAGATCCACCAATTCCGGAGCCTTAGCTTGCATGCGGAAGGCCAGCTCATAGGCCGCGATGCGAGCTTCGAGTTCGAGTGTGTTCGTTCGTTCAGCCGCATGCTGCTGGTTGAACTTCTTTAACAGATCCAGCTCTGTACGCTGTTCCGTTGCTGAGCCGTGCGGATGCAGATCGACGATCGGTGCGGATCCGTTGCGGAACAGCGTGCCCTGGTGTTCGGCGGGCAGATAGCCGTTGCCCCAGACACTTGCGCCGCCGATGGTGGATCCGCGATGGTCACCCATCACGATGAAGCCGGGCAGATCTTTGTTCTCGGATCCCAGCCCATAGTTGACCCACGCGCCGATCGATGCGCTGCCAGGAAACTGATTGCCCGTCAGCGTGTGATAAACCGCAGGCCCGTGGTTGTTGTTGTCGACTCGGATGCCGTGCACAAAGGCCAACTTGTCGGATTGCCTGGCCAGATGTGGAATCAGGCTGGACATCCAACGGCCCGCTTGGCCGTGCTGCTTGAAGTCCCCACAGGGCGGAATGATGCGGTTTGGAGCCTCGGAAAACGTCGCGATTTCGCCTTCTGTGCGCACAGCCTTGGGCATCTGCTGTCCGGCGCGTTTGATCAACTCGGGCTTGTAATCGAACAAGTCCATTTGGCTGACGCCGCCTTCGAGAAAGAGAAAGATGCAGTTCCTGGCCTTGGATTTGTGATGCGGCGCGGCTTGCAGCAAGCTGCTGAAGGCGAGTCCGCCGAGTCCCAGGTAGGCGTCGAACAGTAGATGGCGACGGGATTTAATCGACATACAGAAACTCGTTGGACTCCAATAATACCCGGCAGATTCTCGTCAAAGGATGCATCTGAAACATCTCTAGTTCAGCAGGTTTGGGAGGCCGCTGCAATGCGATCTCGAAAGCTCTCTCGACTTGCTGTTTGCGATCGCCACCCAACTTTTCGATGCGCGCCGCAAGTTCGGCTGACTCTTCGCGCAACAGATCGCCATTCATCATATTCAACGCCTGCAGTGGAGTCGTCGTGTTGATACGGCGTTCGCAGCTCTCGCTGAAGACGATCGCATCGAACGATGCCATCATCGGCAAGGGCAGCGAGCGGCGCTGAAACACGTACACAGACCGCCGCCGCGCGTCTTCTTCTTTGTCGTTCGATTCCCACATGATGCCGCCGCCGCGGCCATAACGCGCAAAATCGGCGAGATCGGCCGGCAGCGGGGGAAACACACTCGGTCCGCCTCGGTCTGGATTCAACCGTCCGCTGACCTGCAGCAGGCTATCGCGAATGGCTTCCGCTTCGAGTCGACGGCGGTTGAAATGCGTCAACAAGCGGTTGTCTGGATCCGCATTCACAGCTCCACCTTCAGACGATTGTCGGTACGTCTGCGAGGTCAGCATCAGCTTATGCATGGCCTTCGTATCCCAGCCGGAATCCATGAAACGCACGGCGAGAAAATCCAGCAATTCAGGATGCGAAGGCTTGTCGCCGTTGCGTCCAAAGTCCGATGTGGTGCGGACGAGCCCTTCGCCGAAGTGCTGCCGCCACATCCGATTTACCATCACGCGGGCGGTGAGCGGATTGTCGCGCGAGGCAATCCACTTGGCGAGCGTTGAGCGCCAGCCACGCGTCGGATACTGGCGATAACGATCTGTTTCCGCTGCGGCTGGCACTTCCTTCCCAGCGATCGCTGTGGGAAAGCCAGGTTCCACGGCTTCGCGCGGATAGCGATAGTCGCCGCGCAACAGGATCCGCGTGGGCGCGACATCCGGACCCGACGGCGGGCCGGGCACCGGCACCACACCCACCGAGTGCGGACGCCAACGATTGGTCCGGTTTCGCAGCTCTTCCAAGCGCGAGGAAAGTTCCGCATAGCGCGACTTCTCTTCTTTGCTGAGAATCGATTTCGCATTGTGCTCGGCCAGCCCTTCACGACGGACATCGTCTTTGTCCAAAGCTTGGAACCGTCCGGCGGGATCGATGGTTTTGTAGGCTTCGATCAAGCGCGCCAGCATTTTGTCTTCGAGTGCATCCAACGGCTGCTGCTCTTCCGGATCGCCAGTGCGTTCCGCTGCCGCGCGGATCTCGAGGTAGCGATCCTTCTCCGCTTCGGTGAAGATGCGCTGCTTGGGCAAGCGTATTTCCAAACGAAGATCGGCCTTCTTGAACTCTTTGGCAGGGGCGGCACGCTCGGCGCGAACACGGATCAGCTTGGGCAATAGCTCCACATCCATGGCCTCGAGCGCCTTCTTTTCCGGGCCGCCGTTGATAAGGGCCTCAAGTTCCGCGACCTTTGCCGAAGCTTTTGCCGCAAAGGCTTTGTCCTTGAATGGAACATCCGGCGAGTCCTGCGGTTGCGTCGTATTGAAGAAGGCCTGCAGGCGATAGTAGTCGCGCTGCGGAATGGGATCGTACTTGTGATCGTGGCAGCGGGCGCAGCCGACGGTGAGTCCGAGAAATACCGAAGAGGTGGCGGTCGTGACCTCGCTGAGATAGTTCTGACGCACTTCGGCGGCGACGAGATTCGAGCGATCCCAAGGGGCGACGCGGAGAAATCCTGTGGAAATATAGCCTTGCGGATCCGGCTGATAGTTGTTGCGGGACTTGCTGTGCTCATCGCCGCCGGCAAGTTGCGCGATTACGAACTTGTCATAGGGCATGTTCGCATTGAACGCATCGACGACCCAGTCGCGATAGCGCCAGACGTTGCCGAGCGCGCCGTCACCTTCGAGTCCGCTGGTTTCGCCATAGCGCGCGAGGTCGAGCCAGTGGCGACCCCAACGTTCTCCATAACGTGGATCGGCGAGCAGTTTGTCGACGAGCTTTTCGTAGTTGGGATCGGCGAGATAGGCGTTCATCTCGTCAAGCGTGGGAGGCAGGCCGACTAGATCGAAGTAGAGGCGGCGCGCGAGCGTGCGCGAACTGGCAGGAGGCGCAGGCTTCAGTCCACCTAATTTCGCCAGGATAAATCCATCGACGGGGTTCGCGGCGTCAAGGGGAACCTTGCTCAAGACCGGCTTCTCAAAAGACCAATGGACTTTCGAAACGCTACTGCTTGCGGCGGGCAGCGTGCGAATCCATTGCTCGACAACCGCAATTTCGTGAGGTGCAAGCGATGCGCCCATCGGCATACGCGGAGTGATCTCGCCTTTGAGCATCTTCACCAAAGGGCTCTGTTCCGGATGCCCGGGAATGACAGCGGGTCCGCGACGGGCACCACCGGCGAGCATCGCGTTGACGGATTCCACAGAGAATCCACTGGATCTCACACGCGCGGAATGGCAGGCCGTGCATTGACGGTTGAGGATCGCGGGGGCATCCTCCGCTGCGGCGAAGGAGACAAGAAGCGCGAGGGTCCACATCGTACTCAGCATATCGGAAATTTTCAGCGTAACTTTTTTGGCGCTGTAGCGAATCACGTGCCGAGGCTAGTCAAACAACATGATTCAACAACAGATCAAGATCGCTCTGCTCTTGCTTTCCGCAACCGCCACCGCATTCGCTCAGAGCGATGCGCGCCGCCCGCTACAGTTCAATTCCGGATCTCCGGCCGTGATCAACGAACCCGGAACCTACGTTCTGACACGCGACATCTCCACCCGCGGTGGAACGGCGCTGATGATCACCGCCAACAACGTCACGCTTGACCTGAATGGATTCACGATTCAAGGCCCTGGGCAGCAGGTTGGCAATGGAATTGTCATCTCCGGCGCGACCGGAGTCCGCGTGACCAACGGCATCATCGCCGACTTCGGCTTTGGCGTGATGGTTGCGAATTCGAACAACGTGACGCTTCGTGATCTCAGTATCCGCGCCGCTGGCCAACCGCCAATCGCACCTCCGCCTGCTACCGGCATCATGATCGTACAGTCGAAGTCGGTTGTGGTTGAGGACAACAACCTTTACAACGTCGGCTTGGGAATTTTCGTCCGCGGTGGCCGCAGTTTGGGCAATCGCATCGCCAACAATACCATCGCCGCGGCGTCCAACGGCATTTTCGGCATCTGCTACAACCCGACCGATTCCGATCCGATGTCTCCTCGCGGAGACGTCATCAGTGGCAACCACATCGTCGGATACGCAACCGGCATCCAGATGGCGGCTACTGCACCTTACAACGTCATTCGGGCCAATACAATCGCTTTCGGCAACACAGGTATCGACAACGCCAACACGACCAACATCGTCGATGGCAACTGGACCGTTAGGATCCAGTAGTTGCCGCCCCAAACGCGATGATCTCTGCCCGCTTGGATGTTTCGGTATCCAGGCGGGCACGTCATTTTTATTCGGTAGAGCGCAAATTCCGTTTCCGGATTGTACTTTTGATAGCATGTTCTCATGCTCGCCAGACGCGCGATCGCGTTATTTGTGACCGCGCTTCCTGCTGTTTTCGCGCAGGAAGAAAGCGGCACTGTCTTCTTTGAAAAGAACATTCGGCCATTGCTGGTGAAGCAATGCTTGGGATGCCACTCGTCCGCTAGCAACCCGGTGATGGGTGGCTTACGGCTCGACGACCGAGTGGCCGCGTTGCAGGGTGGCAGCCGGGGACCCTCGATTGTCGTTGGCAATCCCGCCGAAAGCCTCTTGATCAAAGCCATGCTGCATACGACCGGCGCTTTAAAAATGCCTCCGGGGCCCAAGATGAAGGCTGCTGACGTCGCCTTGTTTGCGCAGTGGATCCAGATGGGTGCCCCCTGGGGAGCTTCGGCGGCGATCGGCGAGGTCAAGAAAGAGAAGTTCTGGGCGTTCGTTCCGCCAGTGGTACCGGCGACACCTGCGGTGAAGAATCGAGAGTGGGTTCGGAATCCCATCGATGCGTTTGTCTTGGCGGGATTGGAGCCGAAGGGTTTGTCGCCCGCAAAGCCTGCGGACAAGCGTACCTTGCTTCGTCGCGCGACCTACGATCTGACGGGCCTGCCTCCCACAACTGCGGAAATACAGGCGTTTTTGAATGATTCTTCCCCGGATGCGTACGCCAGAACGGTCGATCGTTTGCTTGCATCGCCCCGCTACGGCGAACGCTGGGGACGCCACTGGCTCGACGTCGCGCGCTATGCCGATTCCAACGGACTCGATGAGAATCTGGTTTACAAAAACGCGTTTCGGTATCGCGATTACGTGATCGCGGCCTTCAACGCCGACAAGCCTTACGATCGCTTCGTGCAGGAACAGCTTGCTGGCGATCTCTTGCCAGGTGGCAATGAATACGAACGCTGGACCGCGACGGGCTTCCTGTCTTTGGGCGCGAAAATGTTGGCGGAGGACGATCCGCGCAAAATGGAAATGGATATCGTCGACGAGCAGGTCGACACCACCACGCGTGTTTTTCTAGGCATGACCGTCGGTTGCGCACGCTGCCACGATCATAAGTTCGATCCCATCTCGCATGCCGACTACTATTCGCTGGCGGGCATCTTCAAGAGTTCAAAGACGATGGAGAATTTCAAAGTCGTCGCCAAGTGGCATGAGTACGTACTCGCGCCAAAAGAAGATCGCGACCGCCTCGCCGCGCATGAGGCAAAGATTGAGGCCAAGCGCAAAGAGATCACCGAAGTGACCAAGGTGGAGAACGAGAAGTTGGTTGCGGCCGCAACGAGCCGCATCGGTGCGTATTTGTTGGCCGCCGCGCACCTGCAACGCGATGAGCAGGTGAAGGTTGCACCGCTGGAATCCACGCCTGCCGGTGCGATGGTCGTTACCGCTGGCTCGTTCTCCACGGGCAACGTTCCGAAGACGCTTGAGAAGAAGAAGTCGAACGTAGCGAAGGATGCGAAGGGGCCGTTCTATGCCGAATACCCGATCGATGCTGCGGAAACAGGCGCCTATCAGATCGATGTTTTCGAACAGGAAAAAGGCGCAGGGACACCGGATCTCTGGGTGAACGGCGAATGGATGCGGCGCGGAGATCCGCCAGTGGAAAATCGCGAGGCTTCGCCGGAGGCGGGCGGTTGGACCTACGTCGCCATCGTGCCGCTCAAGAAGGGCGCGAACACTGTAAGACTCGAGCATGCGAATCGTTTTCCTTACTTTGAAAAGCTGCTGATCGCCAAGAATACGCTGCCCGTCACGCCGCTCACGTCGGTGCAGGTGGCCGCGAAGTATCGAGTGAATCCGGGCTTTCTCGATCATCTCGTCGACTACCTGACGCGTTCCAATGGTTCCGTCGCTTCGCCCTTGTACGCATGGGAAATTCTGGGCACGGACGCAAAACGCAGCGATTGGGTATCGGACGCCGCGAAGCTCTTCACCGATGACGCGAGGACGCCCGAGGCCTTGGCCGCGCACTACGAAACGCTGTTCCAACAAGCTCTCGGCGCGGGTGCGGAGACCAAGGATCCGGGGCTCAAGGCGCTGCATGCTTTTCTTAAAGAGAAGTTCGGACCCTTCCGTGCACCTGAGAACGCGCGCCGCTACTACGCCATGACTGTTCGCGGTCAGTTGACGGAACTAGACCTGCAACTGAAGGATCTCGAAAAGGCAACGCCTGAGTTTCCGAAAGCGATGGGCGTGCGTGAAGGCGAAAAGATCGCAGATCTGGCGATCCACCTGCGCGGCAGTCACTGGACACTCGGGAAAACGGTTCCGCGCCGTTTTTTGAGTGCTGTCGCAACCGAGGAGGAGCAGCCAAAGCTCGACGATAAAGAGAGTGGACGCCTGCAACTGGCGCAGTGGATCACGCGAAAAGATCATCCGTTGACAAGCCGTGTGATGGTGAATCGCCTGTGGCGCTGGCACTTTGGACGTGGCCTTGTCGCGACGGTGGATAACTTCGGACGCCTCGGCGAGAAGCCGTCGAATCAGCCGCTGCTCGACTGGCTTGCATTGCAGTTTGTGGACAAGGGCTGGTCAATGAAGGCGATGCATCGCCTGATGATGTTGACGAATGCGTATCAGATGTCGAGTGACTATGACGCAAAGGCGTTTGAAGTCGATCCGCAAAACATTTCGATGTGGCGCATGCCCCGCCGCCGGTTGGAAGTGGAAGCGATACGCGACGGCATCATGACCGTATCCGGCGGACTTGCTCACGGCACCACGGGCAGCATCCTCAAATACAAAGACCGCCAGTATGTTTCGAATACGTCGAAGGGCGGCGATATCGACTATGACAGGCAGATCCGTTCGGTGTACATTCCAGTGGTGCGGAGTTCGCTGTACGATGTGTTCCGCGCGTTCGATTTGCCGGATCCATCGTCGTTGAATGGCGATCGCGATTCGACCGTTGTGGCCCCCCAGGCCCTGTTCATGATGAACAGTTCGGTGATGCTGCAGCATAGCCTGAAGCTGGCTGAGCGACTCCTGAGCACGCAGCAGGATGACGCGGCGCGAATCCGGGAGGCTTATGAATCGGCTCTGGCACGTCCGCCAACGCCGCAGGAAGTGGATCGAGGGCAGACGTTTGTCGCCCGCATGGAACGCGAGTGGCAGGGTGATCGCAAGAAGGCTTGGCAGAGCTTCTGCAAGTCGCTGTTGTCTTCGAATGAGTTTATCTACCTGAACTAAACGATATGAATCGCCATTGGAATAGTTTTCTCAACCAGACTGTCTCGCGCCGCGATCTGTTGAAGGCGTCGAGCATCGGCTTTGGCAACCTCGCCCTTGCCGGGATGCTTGCCGAACGAGAGGCGCGCGCAGGCGTGGATCCGCTGGCGGTGAAGCAGCCCCACTTCAAGCCGCGCGCCAAACGCGTCATCTTCCTTTTCATGCATGGGGGACCCTCGCAGGTCGATACATTCGATTACAAGCCGCTGCTGAAGCGCGATCACGGCAAACCTTTGCCGTTTGCGCGTCCCAAGGTGGTCTCGGGGCAAACGTTCAATCTGCTGCAGTCGCCCTGGGCGTTCAAGCAGTATGGACAGAGCGGGGCCTGGGTCAGCGATCTCTTCCCGGAAGTCGCCAAATGTGTCGACGATATGTGCTTCATCAAATCGATGTGGGGTTCGAACTCGCGCCACGGCGGCGCATTGCTCGAACTGCACACCGGGTCCGACACGTTCATGCGTCCCAGCATGGGTTCATGGGTGACCTATGGTCTAGGCACCGAGAACTCGTCAATGCCCGGCTATCTGACGATTTCTCCTACGCAATCGCACGGTGGTGGCAACAATTTTGGATCGGCATTTTTGCCCGCGCCCTATGCGGGCACGCCGATTGGATCGGTCGGCATCGCCGCGCGCGAGGCAAGAATCCCCTTCATCGCAAATAAAGAGACGCCTCGCAAAATGCAGCGGTTGGAGATCGATTATTCGCAGGAACTGAATCGCAAGCAATTGGAATCGACCGGTCCGGATCATGCTCTCGAAGGGCGCATCGAGTCGTTCGAGTTGGCTTTTCGGATGCAGGCTGAGGCGCCCGAGCTACAAGATCTCAGCAAAGAGAGCGAGGCTACGCAAAAGATGTACGGCCTCGATAATCCGGTGACCGAGGACTTCGGACGCCAGTGTTTGATGGCGCGCCGCTTCTCGGAAAAAGGTGTCCGTTTCGTGCAGGTGAGCCACACCTACAAGTGGGATCAGCATGAGAACCTGAAGCGCGATCACTCGCAGAATGCAGCGGAAGTCGACAAACCGATCGCGGCCCTTTTGAAAGATCTAAAGGCGCGCGGGTTGCTTGAGGATACGCTGGTGCTGTGGGCCGGCGAGTTCGGGCGCACGCCTACTGCGGAAGGATCTGACGGACGCGATCACAATCCGGAAGCGTTCACGGTGTGGATGGCGGGTGGCGGTGTGAAGCCGGGCTTCTCGTATGGCGCGACGGATGACTACGGATACTATTCGACGGTCAACAAAGTACACTTCCACGACCTGCATGCGACGATTCTGCACTTGCTCGGAATGGATCACCTGAAGTTGACGTATCGTTTCGCAGGCCGCGATTTCCGGCTGACCGATATCCACGGCAATGTGGTGAAGGACATCCTCGCTTAAATGCTGAGCTCCGTGTCGATATACTGAGCTTTGCATCGCCGAAGCCTTCTGACCGCAGCAGTGGGAGCCTCTTTGCTGCGCTGGCCACGGATCCGCGCGGCCGATCTGGCCGTGCGTCTGCGCAAAGCCAATCCCTACGAGGCATTGCTGCCGTTCACCGATCCCGTCAAAGACGAGTTCGAATGCGAGAAGCAGGCCATCGAGATCCTGCGCCGCTTGCGATCGCTCACCGCTGAACAACGAGCCTGGCGCGATCGCTTCGGAACCGCACGCTACACTCGCTTCTACCCGCTCTCTGAAGATCGAGTCCGCTTCGAAGTTGCCAGTATCGATTCCAAAGGCGCGCATCACTACCGTACCGGGCACTGGGCCTCTAAAGATCTCACTCCCCTCGACGAAACGCATGTCCAGGCCCCCAAGCCGCTCTTCAGCGACATCACCGGCGCCCTCTTCGGATCTTCCCCCACCTTTCGCGATCAGTTGGCGAAAGGCATCCCCTACTGGCGCTCGCGCCTCGACCTCGCCACCGGCATCAACATGTTCGGCAACAACGGCGTCGCAGTCGGCGATATAGACAACGATGGATCCGACGAGATCTACGTCTGCCAGCCCAGCAGCCTGCCGAATCGATTGTTCAAAAAGAAAGGCGCGACCTACGAAGACATCGGCGCGCGGGCCGGTGTGGATCTTCTCGATGACACCGCCGCCGCTCTCTTCGTGGATCTTCGCAACAATGGCCTGCAGGATCTGATTGTCCTCACACCGTCGACGATCCTGCTGTTTCTCAACCAAGGCAACGGCCGATTCCATCACGTCCCCGATGCTTTTCGTTTCGCCACGCCGCCGCAGGGAACTTTCGCCGGCATCTCCGCCGCCGACTACGATCGCGATGGCAAACTCGATGTCTACATCTGTTCGTATCTGTATTTTCAGGGTGAAGATCAATACCGTTACCCCGTCCCCTATCACGACGCCCAACTTGGACCCGCCAATTTCCTCTTCCGCAACCGCCTCGGCGAAGGTGGCTTCTTCGAAGACGTTACCGAGGCCACCGGCATGAACGTCAACAACAATCGCTATAGTTTTGCAGCCTCGTGGTGCGATTACGACGACAGTGGCTGGCCCAGCCTTTACGTCGCCAACGATTTCGGCCGCAACAATCTCTATCGGAACATCGATGGCAAGTTCCAGGACGTCGCCGCGGAGGCCGGTGTCGAGGACATTGGTCCGGGAATGAGCACCGCTTGGTTCGACTATGACGGCGACGGGCGCCCGGATCTCTACGTCGCGAACATGTGGTCGCCCGCGGGTCAGCGAGTGACCAGCGATTCGGCCTTCGGACCCACACGCCTCGGTCTGCCCAAGGCCGCTTATCACGGCCATACAAAAGGCAACTCGCTGTACCGCAATGCCGGCAACGGCAAGTTCGAGTATACGGAGCAGGCGGAAATGGGACGCTGGGCTTGGTCCGCCGACGGCTACGATTTCGATCTCGACGGATCGCCGGAAATTTATGTTGCGGCGGGCATGATCACACATGCGGCCGGCAAAGATCTGATGAGCTTCTTCTGGCGGCAGACGATCTCTAAATCGCCCATCGTCAAGGCTCCATCCGCTGCTTACGAAAACGGCTGGAATTGTTTGAATCAACTCGTACGCGAAGACTGGAGCTGGAACGGCCACGAGCCAAACGTCTTCTACAAACGCGTCAACGGCAAGTATGCCGACCATTCAGGCGTTTCCGGTTTGGATCATGCGCTCGATAGCCGCGCGTTCGCGGTGGTCGATCTGGATGGCGACGGCATCCCCGATCTGGTTGTGAAGAATCGTCTGGGTCCGCAATTGACGGCCTATCGGAATGAATCCGTCCCGGCGGGCACGAAGCTGCTTGTTCTGGAACTCGAAGGGGCGGTGAGTAAAGACGCGATCGGGGCGCGGGTACGAGTGAACGGTGTGACGCAATGGATTTCCGCGGGTTCGGGATACATTTCGCAGCACACAAAGCGCCTCTATTTCGGATCTGCGGGGGATGTGGAAGTGACTTGGCCATCGGGCACGAAGCAGAAGTTCCCGAAGCTGAGTGCCGGCTTCCGTTACCGGTTACGTGAGGGCGTCGACGATCCCGCGATGCGCACCGCTCTGCTTGCCCGCGCGCCTCTCGCGCCCGCGCCACCCGTACCGGCGAACAATGATCTGGTGTTCGAACCGACGTGGCTCTGCGATCCGCTGCCCTTGCCGGAAAAGCGTGCCGCGGGATTCGTCACCATCGACGAAGCCTATCTGAAAGATCCTGAACTGGCGGCCGTCTACTCCATTTTTCGCCGCTACATTTTCGACTATCGAAAGGGGCTGGAACTTCCCATCACTTTTCTGGTTGATTCCGAATCGCGCGTTCGCAAGGTCTATCCGGGCGTTCCTTCCGCAGATGTGAAAGCGCGCGATCTGAAGCAATCCCAATCCGGATTGCCGTTCGCGCAGGGCAAGTTCTACCAGAAGCCTGGGCGGAGTTTTCTACGCTTTGCCGGGCCTTTTGCAGCGTCCGGATATCCCAAGCAGGCGTTGCTCTATTTGAGTGAGGAACTAAAGCGCGATCCTTTGAGTTTCAAGACTCAGTTGGCTGTTGGGCAGATTCACTTGGAACTCAACCAGATTGACGATGCTCGGCGACATCTGGAAATCGCGGCGAAATTGAATCCCGTATCGGCTGAATTGTGGAACAATCTGGGCGGAGTGGAGATGGCGAAGCTCGATTACAACGCTGCTCTAGAATGTTTTGAGCGCGCGCTGGCAATCAGTCCCGATCTGCCGTTCGCATTGGTGAACGCAGGACAGGCGCAAAACCGTCTTGGGCGCTCTTCCGAGGCGGAGGCGTTGTTCCGACGTGCTTTGAAGTTGGTTCCCCACGATGCCGATGCCGCCAATCATTTGGGCCTTTTGCTTGCCAGACGCGGAGATCTCGCCGCAGCCGCCAAGCTTTTTCAGCAGGCGATCGCACACCAGCGCGATCACGCCGCAGCCATCAACAATCTCGCAGTCTTGTATCTCCGCGGCGGCAAGCCCAACGACGCGATTGCGGCGCTGCGATACGGCATCGAACAGACCCCGGACTACGATGCGTTCTATTTCAATCTCGCCCGCCTGCATGCGGATCTCGGCGACAAACAGCGCGCTCGCCAAACGATCGAAGAGCTGTTGCAACGCAAGCCCGCGAATCAGGAAGCGCGCCGTATGCTGCAACTCCTCGAAAAACAGTGAATTGTTATAGAATGCTATGGCTAACTGAGTAGCTGTAGAGTGCCTAAAAGTGCTACACTAGGTAATAGGTTAGCAACATGAATAGAACCCCCAACGATGTTCAACTTGCTTTGGCAAGGCGATTCAGGTCTCGTCGCCTTGCGCGAAATCTCAGCCAGGAGGGGCTCGCCAAGAGGGCCGGCGTCAGTTGGGGATCGCTCAAGCGTTTTGAATATAAGGGCCTCATTGCTATCGATTCGCTTCTTCGCATCGCGATGGTTCTGGATTGCCTGGACCAATTCGAGTCGGTGGGCATTGAGGAAGGGGTTGAAGCCAAATCTCTGGATGAGATTCTGGCGGCACCCAAGCAGAGACGGAAGGGCCGCATCAAGTGACGCTCGCCCGCACAGAGTTGCTGACGGTGTATCTGGAATCGCGAGAACGCCTCAGGGTCGGTCGCTTGGCGCGAAAAGACCGCACCATCCTATTTGAGTATGACCCGGCCTTCGTCGCTTCGGGCATCGAGATTTCACCGATCAGATTGCCTTTGAAGCACGGGGTATTCACCCCGTCGGAACCCATGTTCGAGGGCTTGTTTGGCGTGTTCAACGATAGCTTGCCGGATGGTTGGGGCCGCTTGCTGCTAGACCGCGCTGTAGCATCGCATGGCATTGGGCTTGAGCAACTGAGCGCTCTCGATCGCCTGGCTCACGTCGGTGGCTCTGGCATGGGGGCGCTCACTTACGAGCCCGATCAAAGCCCCGGTGGATCCAGCGGTACCGAACGACTCGCACTGGATCGGCTCGCCGAAGAGGCGGCGGCTATTCTTGAAGGCGACAGCGAAACGGTCTTTGAAGAACTGCTGAATCTGAATGGCTCCTCCGCCGGTGCGCGACCGAAGATCGTCGCATAGGTGAGTGCCGACAGAAAGAAGATCATCCACGGAAACCAACCGCTGAGGGATGGGTTTGAACACTGGATGATCAAGTTCGCCGCTTCGCAAGATCCGCGAGACATTGGCGCGATCGAGTACGCCTATAGCTTGATGGCGCGGGCGGCGGGTGTGGAGATGCCTGAGACCCATGTTTTCCGAACGAGGAAACAACGCTATTTTGGGGCGAAGCGATTCGATCGTCAAGGCGGGCGGCGGATTCACATGCACAGCCTGTCCGGGTTGATCCATTCCGACCACCGGATCCCCAGTGTCGACTACCACCTGATTTTACGAGTGGTTTTCGTCTTGACGAAGGACATCACCGAAGTCGAAAAGGCATTCACTCTCGCTTGCTTCAATGTCCTTGCCTACAACCGCGACGATCACGCGAAGAACTTCTCATTTCTCTTGGATGAGAGCAGAGTCTGGAAGTTTTCGCCTGCTTACGACTTGACGTTTTCGGTCGGCCCGGGCGGGGAACAGGCCTCGTTGGGGATGGGCGAAGGAAAGAGTCCCGGTGTCGCGCAGTTGCGTGCTCTCGGCAAAGAACACAGTTTGAAAAAGGCCCCGGAGATCCTGGAGAAAGTCCAAAGGGCGGTGTCACGCTGGAAAGTCTATGCCGACCGGGCCGGCGTCACGGCGAAGTGGACGAAAGAGATCGCTCTCAAGATCGCTCTCGTCAGTGGAAAACGCATAAAATAGCCAGATGCAACGTCGAAGCTTTCTTGCCGCTGTCGTGTCTGCTGCTGCGGCCCGGGCGCAGTCCCCGTCAACGCAGGTTCGCCTGGGCGTCATCGGTAGCGGCGGACGCGGAACCTTCGTCATGCAGACCTTTCAGAAGGATCCTTCGCTAAAAGTCGGCGCCATCTGCGATGTCTACGAACCTAACCTCGAGAACGCCCTCTCCAAAGCCCCAGGGGCGAGGGCCTATCGCGACTATCGTAAGCTGCTCGATGATCGCGAAATCGATGCGGTACTCATCGCGACTCCCGAGCACTGGCATCATCGCCAAGTGCTGGACGCCCTCGCTGCGGGCAAGGATATCTACGTCGAAAAACCGCTCTGCCAGACTCCGGAACAAGGCGCGGATCTGGTGCGCGCCGAAAAGGCGTCGAAGCAGATCGTACAAGTAGGCATGCAGCGCCGCAGTTACGATCTCTATCTCGAAGGCCGTAAAATCGTGGCCTCCGGCGAGTTGGGCAATGTACGAATGGTCCGGTCGTGGTGGCTCAACAACTACCTCGGCAGCAAACCGCCCGTCAACTTTCAAGGCAAGCTCGATTGGGATCAATGGCAGGGACCCATCGCGCGCAAACGCCCCTTCGAGGCCGATCTCTTTCGCAACTGGCGGCAGTACGCGGATTACGCGGGCGGCATCGTTTCCGATCAAGGCGCGCATGTCTTCGACGGGATCCACCTCTTGATGAACGCCAGCTATCCGCTCGCCGTTACCGCGGCCGCGGGCAAGCCGCACCGCGCGGGCTTCGATAAGCCGGAAAGCGTGGTGGTCACCGCCGAGTATCCAGAAGATTTCATCGGCGTCTTCAGCATCAATTACGCAGCCATGCGCTACAAGGGCCGCAACGATCAGCTCAATCAGTTGGATGGCGACAAAGCCCGCATGGATGTGAGCCGCGAAGATCTGAAAGTCTTTCCGCAAGGGGCCGAAGAGACGCCTGTGCTCACCAAGGCATCGGCCAAGGGCTTTGGATACGCGACCGATTTGCACGTCCAAAACTTTCTCGACTGTGTTCGGTCGAGGCAGCGTCCCACCGCGCCGATGGAACTCGGCTTTCAAGCGGCGATTGTGGTGCAGATGGCGAATCTGTCTCTGAAACACGGTCGTCGCATCCGCTGGAATCACAAACTGCAAAAGGTGGAAATATCATGATATTGCTTTCAATGCTGCTCGTCGCACAGACAGTGACGGTTCCCCTGCGGACGCGCGTGGAGGTGTTCGATCAGTCGCGCGAGGCGCGTATCGACTACGCGCTCGATCCCAAGAAGACGGCCATCATCATTTGCGATCTTTGGGACAAACACTGGTGCCGAGGGGCAACGGAGCGCGTGGGTCCGCTGGCGGCGAAGGCCGCGCCGGTAATCAAGCTTGCACGGGAAAAGGGCGTGCTCATCATCCATGCGCCTTCTGACACCATGGATGCCTACGCGGATACACCGCAGCGCAAGGCGATTCAACAATTGGCCGCGATTGATCCACCGGTTACTTCCAAGCGGCCGTTCGACGGTGTTCCTGCATTGCCCATTGACGATTCCGATGGAGGCTGCGATACGGTTGGGGACAAGATGTTCAAAGCTTGGTCAAAGCAGCATGCTGGCATCGCGATCGATGCGCGCGATCTGATTTCGGACAACGGCAGTGAGGTTTACAGCGCGCTCAAACTACGCGGCATCGAGACGCTGCTGGTGATGGGTGTGCACACCAACATGTGCATCTTGAATCGCACGTTCGCGATCAAACAGATGACCAAGTGGGGCGTGAATTGCATCCTGCTGCGCGATCTGACGGATTCAATGTACGACCCCAAAGACAAGCCGTACGTGCCCCACGATCAGGGCACGCAGCTTGTGATTGAGTACATTGAGAAGTATTGGGCCCCGTCGATGCTGTCGAGCCAGTTAACAGAGGCGCTACGGGGACGGTAACTAAACCCGCGCGGTTGCGGATCCCGCCTCGCCACCGACAACCGCCGTCTCTGGCGCGGACTTGTCGAAGCTGTATCCAAACCCGCGAACCGAGCGGATAAATGCGGGATTCGTGGCGTCCTGCTCGATCTTCTGCCGCAGGCGCAGAATGTAAACATCCACCGTGCGATCCGTCACTGCGCGATCATGTCCCCAAACCGCATCCAGCAACTGCTCGCGGCTAAACACAACCCCGGGACGGCTCATCAAAAACTCCAACAGCCGGAACTCCGTGGCAGTGAGCGAAAGCTCTTGTCCACGCAGGTTCACGCGGCAACTGGATTTGTCGAGTTCCAACCCGCCGGAACGCAGGGTCTTCGAAGGCCCGGTGTTCTGTCCGCGGAACTGGATCTTGATTCGGGCGATCAACTCGCGGATGAAGAACGGCTTGACGATATAGTCGTTGGCACCGAGTTCGAGGCCCACAATACGATCGGTTTCCGAGGCGCGCGCCGTCAGAAAGATCACCGGCACGTGGGCGAGTTCCGAATGGTTGCGAATGCCCTTGCAAATATCGAGGCCGTCGGAATCCGGTAGCATGATGTCGAGCAAGATCAGGTCCGGTTTCTCACGGCGGGCAAGCTCGATGGCGCCTTTGCCCGTCTGCGATCCGACCAACTGAAATCCCTCTTTTTCGAGGTTGTACTTCAACAGTGCGAACAGATCCGCGTCGTCTTCGATTAATACAATCTTCTTCATGATGGTTGTCATAAATGTAACTCGACAGTGGTTACAGCATGATTACGAATGCATATTTTCGGCGGAAACCGCTTCCTGGTCGCTGAGTCCAATGTCATCGATCGGCAACGTGAACCAGAAGGTCGCCCCTTCATTCAACACGCTGGCGACACCGACTTCGCCACCTTGGCTCTTCGCCAGATGCTTCACAATGGCGAGCCCGAGGCCCGTGCCGCCAAGCTCTCTTGACCTTGCTTTATCGACACGGTAGAAACGTTCAAACAGCCGCGGCAGTTCGTCGGGCGGAATACCTACGCCGGTATCTTTCACCGAGAATCTGACCATCTTGCCAGCTTCTTCCCGCGCGCCAACGGTGATAGATCCGCCTTCTGGTGTGTACTTGAGAGCGTTGTCTAACAGGTTGGCCAGCATTTGATGCACCGCTTCGGAATCGCAGAAGACTTCCGCCTTGGAATCCGCGACATCCACCCGGAGCTCTACGTTTTTCTTTTCCGCCATGGGCCGCATGGAATCGCAGTTTTCCTCGATTAAACGATGGACGTAGTAGGAGTTGAACTGGAACTTCTGCCGCCCTAGTTCAATCCGCGACAGCGCCAATAGATCTGCCGTAAGTCGTGCCAAACGCTCGGCATTTTGGCGAATGATGCCTAGAAACTTGACGTTGTGGACGGGGTCGTCAATCGCGCCGTCGAGCAGCGTTTCGGTGTAACCCTGAATCGACGCAAGAGGCGTGCGCAACTCGTGCGAGACGTTGATGACGAAGTCTTTGCGGATGCGCTCGAGCTTTTCGAGTTCCGCATGTTCGTGATCCAGTTCCCGCACCATGTTCTCGAGTTTCGCGCCGGTATCGTTGAGCTTGTGGCCGAGCAGCCCCAATTCATCCCGCCCCGGATTCGGCAACCGCGCCGCAAAATCGCCCTGAGCGAGCTTGCCGGCGTAATCGATGATGCTCGCGAGGCGTGTCGAGACATGGCGAGAAAACAGAGCGGCCAGCAGGATCGACGGGATGAATCCAAGCAGCGCCGACCAGAGGACCTTGGCGCGGACCGCATCCACCTGCACGCGAATCTTCGATACAGGAACTGCGAGACGAAGCGCCTCGCCCTTGGCGAACGGCACAGCGACATACAAAAAATCGACGCCCATCGTCGGACTATTGCGGGTCACCCAACCGGTTTGGCCTGCCAGCGCCTGCGCCACTTCCGGCCGCTGACGGTGATTTTCCATCTTGGTCGAGTCGGCTTCAGAATCGGCGATCACACGGCCATTGGCGGCGATCAGCGTGATGCGCGCGCTGGATGCGTGGCCCACTGCACGCACACTCTCTGTTGAGGGCTCCAGTCCGCTGGCTGCCAGCATGTGACCACGTTCCACCAATTCGAGACGCAAATTGTCGCGATAGGTACGCTCAGTGACTTGCGAAACCAGAAAGTCCACGGCGGTTAGCGCTACAACCAACACACCGAGAACGGCGAGGATGAGTTTTACGAAGATTCTTGCAGTCAAACCGTATTGTAACGACAGTGTGTTAAACGAGAATGAAATATGGTCAACTATGATCCGCATCGATGGCTGGACCACTTCTTCGACGTTCGAGGGTCGATGGTCCGCGAGATTTTGGGAAGAGTCGCCGCCTGTGTGATCTGGTCGGGGCTTGTGGTGGGCGCGTGGCAGTACGGTTTCAAGGTCGGGATCCCATCCACGCTGCATGCCTTGGTGGGCACCGCCTTGGGCTTGTTGCTGGTGTTTCGTACCAATGCCTCTTACGATCGGTTTTGGGAAGGCCGCAAACTATGGGGTGGCATCGTGAATGAGACTCGCAATCTGATTCGCGGTGCAAAGGCGCATTTTGGAGCGGATCCCGCACTATTGGCGCATCTCACACGCTGGACCGCGGCGTTTCCTTTCGCGGCGATGAATACCTTGCGGGGAACGAAAGAGATGGGTCCCGCAGCGAAGTATTTGCCTGCGGATCGAGTCGAAGAAGTGGCGGCTTCGCCCCATCAGGCGTTGGCGATCGCACAGGAGATGACGGGCTGTTTGGTTGAGGCACGCCAACGGGGTTTGATTTCGAATCACATCCTTGTCGCCTTGGATCAGAACATTCAACTGCTCGTCGACTACCTCGGCGGCTGCGAACGGATTCGCAAGACGCCGCTACCGTTTGCGTACGTCGTGCATCTGCGGCGCGCGCTGGTGGCTTACTGTTTCACGCTGCCATTCGCCCTGGTCGAGCCATTCGGTTGGTGGACGCTGCTCGATGTCTTTCTTGTGTCCTATATCTTTTTCGGCATTGAGGAGATTGGTGTGGAAATTGAGGGTCCGTTTGGGTTCGATGACAATGATCTGCCCTTGGAACAGATCTGCGATACGATTCAGAGGAACCTGTCGCAGATCGCGGAATTGAGGCTGGATGAGGACGCTGCGAGCGAAGTGGAAAGTGGTGCGTTATGAAAATATTTGCAATGATCCTTGTGTTGGCCGGACTCCCGGTAATCGCCCGTGTGGCGGTCAAGCCGCCTGAGGTGCCTCCGAAGTTGCCTGTTGGCGTCAATGTTGTGGATTGGAAGCAGATCAAAGCGGAGTATCAGCGGCATCGGCATGCCTTTTTTCCTGTGCCGGGGGCTATACTGCGCGAGCGTGGGAACAGCAGTGGCTGGCGACGTTCGACGGCCGCGGTTTCACGGTGAAGCCGAAGGAAGGCGCATTCGAATGGGGGCTGGAACTGTCCAGCTACGGCCGCGCAGGCCGCGAGATCTTTGTGAAGGTTCCTGGCAAAGCGACGGCCAATGTGGAGCGCTTCAGTTACCACTACGGTCCGGCGCTGACGGAGTGGTTCGTCAATGACACGCGGGGGCTGGAGCATGGCTTCACTCTGCGGGAGCGTCCGGCAGGGGCGGGGGAGATGGTGCTGACGCTGGCCGTCCGCGGCGGACTCAAGCCTCGCGTGTCGGGCGATCTCGTCGAGTTCGTGGACGGCGCGGGCAAGGCACGGATGCGGTACTCGGCGTTGACCGTCCTGGACGCCCGGGGACGGCGCGTGCCGGCGCGCTTCAAGACGCAGGGTGCCTCCGTCCGCATCCTGATGGATGACGCTGAGGCGCAGTATCCGCTCACCGTGGATCCGATCGCCCAGCAAGCCTACCTCAAGGCCTCCAACTCCGGCGGGTATGATAGGTTCGGTTTTTCCGTGGCCATGAGCGGCGACACTGTGGTGGTGGGTGCGCTCTACGAAGACAGCTCCAACACAGGCGTCAACAGCACGCCCAACGAAGCAGCTACGGACTCCGGCGCGGCCTACGTCTTTGTGCGCAACGGCACCGTTTGGTCTCAGCAGGCCTATCTGAAGGCCTCCAACACCGGCGCGGGTCACCGGTTCGGCGAGTCCGTAGCAGCCAGTGGCGACACGGTGGTGGTGGGAGGCCCTAGGGAAGCCAGCTCCACTACGGGCGTCAACAGGACACCCAACGATTTATCTCCCACTTCCGGCGCAGCCTACGTGTTTGTGCGCAGCCGAGCCACGTGGTCCCAACAAGCCTACTTGAAGGCCTCCAACACCGGCGCGGGTCACCAGTTCGGTTTTTCCGTAGCAGCCAGTGGCGACACGGTGGTGGTGGGTGCTTCTGGGGAGAGCAGCTCCTACGTTTTCGTGCGTAGCGGAACAACTTGGTCCCAGCAGGCCTACCTGAAGTCCTCCAACAACACCCGCAGCTTCGGTTCTCCCGTAGCCGCAAGCGGCGACACGGTGGTAGTGGGCGGAGCCAACGTCTTCGTTCGCAGCGGAACCACTTGGTCTCAGCAGGCCTACCTGAAGCCGGGCCGGTCCGTGGCCGCCAGCGGCGACACTGTAGTGGTGGGTGCCGCCAATATCAGCGGCCCCGGCGAGGCCTACGTCTTCGTTCGCAGCGGGACCACCTGGTCTCAGCAGGCCTACCTGGAGGCCTCCAACACCGGCGCGGGCGACTCGTTCGGCTGGTCCGTGGCCGCCAGCGGCGACACGGTGGTGGTGGGTGCCATGGACGAAGACAGCTCCACCACCGGCGTCAACAGCACACCCAACGAAGCGACCTTCGGAGCAGGTGCCGCCTACGTCTTCGTGCGCAGCGGAACCACTTGGTCCCAGCAGGCCTATCTGAAAGCCTCCAACACCGGGGAGAACAACAATTTCGGTTTTTCCGTGGCCGCCAGCGGCGACACGGTGGTGGTGGGTGCCTTGGGGGAAAAGAGCTCTACCACCGGCATCAACAGCACTCCCAACGAAGCGGCCTACGGAGCAGGCGCGGCCTTCATATTCCGCAACGATACCGCCCCGGCTGGATCACACTTCATCCCCATCGAGCCCTGCCGCGCGGCGGATACCCGCAATCCCGGATCCAGCCAGATCCCGCGCGACAGCTTCCGCAACTTTACCTTTGGCGCTTGCAATATCCCGTTCAATGCCACAGCGGTTGCCTTAAACGTGACGCTGGTTCCCAGCGGTCAGTTCGGCTTCCTCTCCATCTGGCCAGCCGGACAAGCGCAACCAACCGTATCGACCATGAATTCTCTGGACGGCCGGATTAAAGCAACCGCAGCCATCGTAGGGGTCGGTTCAGGCCAAGGGGTGAGCGTCTACGTGACAGATCCCGCGCATGTGATCCTCGATGTAAACGGCTACTTCGTCCCTACCGGAACCCCGGGCGCGCTGGCCTTCTATCCGGTCACGCCTTGCCGCGTTGTCGACACACGAAATACAGGCGGCATCCTCGCGGCGCGGAGCACGCGGCTGATCAATGGAGGCTGTTTGCCATCGAACGCGCAGGCGTACTCCTTGAATGTCACCACAGTGCCGTCAGGACCGCTGGGATTTCTCACCCTCTGGCCTGCGGGCGCGACGCAGCCGCTTGCCTCCACGCTGAACAACCTCACGGGAACCGTCGTCGCCAACGCCGCCGTGCTGCGAGCCGGGACCGGAGGCGCATTCAACGCCTACGTGACCGATGCCTCGCACCTCATCGCCGATCTTAATGGATACTTCGCGCCGCCGGGATCACCGGGCGCGCTGGCCTTCTACCCGTCCTCACCTTGCCGCGTCTTCGACACACGCAATCCCGATGGAACGTTTGGAGGTCCGGAGATGGCGCGCGACAGTTCGCGGAGCTTCACGGTTTCGTCGAGCGGCTGCAATATTCCGAGCACGGCGCAAGCCTACGTGACGAATGCGACCCTGGTTCCGCCGGGGGTGTTCGGATTCCTGACAATGTGGCCGGGCGGACAGGCGCGTCCCACAGTGTCGGTGTTAAACGCCGTGGACGGCGCGATTGCGTCGAATGCGTCGATCGTGCCGGCGGGTCCCGGAGGGGTGATCCAGGTGTATACTTCGGAAGCAACACATTTATTGCTGGATATCAGTGGGTATTTCGCGCCGTAGTTTTCTTGCGCCCTTATTCGACCGGCAGCTAGAAATTGAAGCGGTTCAAATAGCGGCAGAGCACTTTGAAGCGGTCCGCCGGGCAATAGAACCCTGGACAACCAAAGTTGAAGTGCACCAGTTCAAGCTGCCCACTCGCGCCGGCGCTTTCGATCCACTCGATCGCGCCAGGAAGCTTCATGGAAATATAAACCGCCCCGCCTTGGGCGTCCGTCAGATTGTTGGCCACGGCGAATGTGCTGGCGGTTTCACTGCCCGTGAAGGCAAAAGCACAACGCTTGCCGCCTTCGTTGGCGATGAAAGGATAAGGATCCGCCGAGTCCTTTGGATGCACCAGAAAATGCCACTCTTCTAAATCGAGCACGGCTCGCCACAGTTGCGAATGATCCTCCTGTTCCCCCTGCCCTGTACCATTGGGGTGCGCCTTGGCGGTCAGCGCCAGAAAATCGGGTTCCGCGCTTTTTTCCTCAACAGGAGTTGCCTTGCCGATCCGCTCAATCAGGACCTCGATCGTGCGTGGAACAAACGCCAAAGGCCGCTGGGGTCCACAACAATTGAATACAAGTCCGTGCAGGCCCATACCCAGCAATCGGGGAAACAGAGTCGCGCCTGTTTCGGTGACCCGCAGCGGCTGAATCAGCTTGCCTTCCGCCAGAACTTCCCGGTGAAACGCTTCAAAGGCAGCGTTGGTCGTAAAGACGGGCGCGAGCCTGCGACCCTTGTCATCCGGAGCCATCGGCATGCCGTCTCCCGTGACGAGCAGGATGTAATCCGGATAGTTCGCAACGAGAGTGAGATAGGCGTCGTATGTCTCTTCGCCCAGACCCTCCGGATTCCACCGCAGTTCGGTCAAAGCGTTCTCGAGTGATTCCACAGAGGCGGCCATACTCTAATTGCGCGGAAATCCGACGCCCGCGATCACGCTTTTTTTGCGAGTTCCGCCAAGCTCACTTCATAGGGCGCGCGGGCAACGCCATTCTCCGTAATGATCGCGGTCACATAGCGATTGGGCGTGACATCGAATCCAGGATGCCGCGCAAGCACGCCTTCCGGCGCGATGTGGACCCCCTTAATCTCCGTCACCTCATTCGACGAGCGCTCTTCAATCGGAATCTGATCGCCGTGCGCGATGCTCAGATCGAGCGTCGAAATCGGCGCCGCGACATAGAACGGCACACCGGTTTCTTTGGCAAGTACAGCCACACTGTACGTACCGATCTTGTTCGCGGTGTCGCCATTCGCCGCGATGCGATCCGCACCAACCACCACGCAGCCGATCTTGCCGGACTTCAAAAAGTGCCCCGCCATGTTGTCGGTAATGATCGTCACGTCGATGCCGTCCTGATGGAGTTCCCAGGCGGTGAGCCGCGCGCCTTGCAGAAACGGGCGCGTCTCATCGGCATACACCGCGATGTTCTTGCCCTGTTCCACGGCCGCGCGGATCACGCCCAGCGCCGTGCCGTATCCAGCCGTTGCCAGCGCACCCGCATTGCAGTGCGTCAGCACGATCTTGTTGTCCGGAACCAGATCGGCACCATGGCGCCCGATGGACTTACAGCACTCAATGTCTTCGGTTTTGACTGCCTGCGCTTCAGCGATCATCGCCGCGCGGATTTCCTCCAGCGGCTTGCCCGCAAGCGATGCATAGAGATCGCGCATGCGCTTGATCGCCCAGAAGAGATTGACCGCCGTGGGACGTGTGGCACGCAGCGTCTCGCAGATGTGATCGAACTGCGACGGATCTTCTTTCTGCACGCCGAGAGCGATTCCCATGGCCGCAGCGACGCCGATCGCGGGCGCGCCGCGGATGATCATGTCCTTGATCGCCTTGGCCACGTCGCGGTAGTCCACGCAGGTGACAAACACAGTTTCACGAGGCAGGCGGGTCTGATCGATCATGACCACGCCGGCCGGAGTCCATTCGAGAGTTTCAACCATTTGCGAGATATCCAGCTAAGAAAGTGAGATTGTAGGCGGAATGCGCTGCCGCGGATGCCATTGTCGAGTTCAGCTTGTCGCGGACAAAGCCAAAGACGCAGCCGACAAGAAAGACGAGAAGGATGTACTGCCACGTCCACTTGTATCCGGGGCCGTGGAGTAACGCGAACGGAACCGCAACCGCGACGGCGGCGACCACTCCGGGCACCGATTTCACCAACAGTGGCATTAGAAATCCGCGAAAGGCGAGTTCTTCGGCGATGGGTCCAACGATGACTCCAGCGAGTGCGAAGAGGGCCAGCGAACGGCGATCCGTCAGCAGCGCTTTGTAGGGCGGATCGATGGCCGGCGCGTGCAGCGCCATGCCCAAGGCATTCACCGCGAACGCGAGCACAATGCCGATGACCACGGCGGCGAACAGCCAGCCATGATTGATCCAGCCGAGCGATTCGAGCAGCGGGCGTTCATACTGAATGCGAAACAGGAAGCGCAGGAGCAGAAACCAGATTAAGTACATCAGCATCTGCGCAGCGAGTTCCTGTGTGGTCTTTTGTAAAGGGAGAACTCGTCCCACCACAGCGCCCGCGATGGCCGTCGGCAACACCAGCGCGACAGCGACGGCGAAGTCCTTGTAGGTCCAGAACGCGGGTGTGGTCGAATGCATTACTCAGCGCATTCCACGAGTAGGGCGGCGAGCAGCGGAATCATGATCTCGTGGTGTCCGGTCAATTGATGTCCCCTTCCGCGATTTTCGAGACCGCTGGCATCTGCGTGAGGGCGCTGCAAGACGTTGTTGCGCGGACGGTAGTGGTCGAAGAAATCCATGTTGACTGTGGTGAAATCACGGATCGGATATTCCAGATTGCGGGCGGCAGAAAGGGCTTTCAAGAAGACTTCGGGCAACACTACGGCAGATCCGACGTTGATGTACACGCCCCCCTGATCCAGCCCTGTGATGAGGCTTGAAAACAGCCGAAAATCGCGATGGGTGGAGATTCCGATGGCCGCGGGATCCGCCTCTGGATGCATGTGCGGCGTATCGGTTCCCATGGCCACGTGAACGGTGACCGGAATATCGGCCTGATGGGCCATGTAGAGGATGCTCTGATCGGCTAGATCGGCGCGGGCGTTCTGCACAAGACGGCGGCCGAGCGCCTCGCCCATGCCGATCTCTTCAAGGTTGCCGACGATGATGGCGCGGTTCATTTCGCGCCCGGTTTCCTCAGCGGCACCGAAACTGCCGTCGGGCAACACGGCTTCGACGTCTTCGCTGGTTGCGCCGCAGACGGCGATTTCAAAGTCGTGGATTGCGGCCGCGCCGTTCATTGCGAATCCTGTGACAAAGCCCCGACGCATGAGATCGATGAGCACAGGCGCTACGCCGGTTTTGATCACGTGTCCACCGAGTCCCCAGATGATGGCGCGCTTGTCACGGCGTGCGTAGAGCAGAGCTTCGATCACGGCGCGCAGATTATCTGCGGCGAGCAAGCGGGGGAGCCCTGCAAGGAAGGAGACCCAATCTCCACCTTTGCCGTGGACCTTGGAGAACATCTCCGAGCGGACCTTGCCGCCGCGTTCCTGGAGGGAGACAGTGCGGAGCGCTTCGAAGCTGAGCGGTTGCTGATTGTACTTGGAACCCAAACTGTTTATGCTAGCATTCGGCGATGTTCGAGACTCTATCGAGTCGCGATACCGATGGATCATGGCAGTACAACCTTCCGTTGGTTCCCCTCCTTTCAATGGATAGATACGAAAGTGGTTTGAGCGGGTATTGCGCCGATTAGAACTTTCCTGGAAGATGTTGGCTCATAGAAGCTATTGAAAACAGGACTGTTCTCGCTTCGATGTCGCTTTGGCGCAATATCGCTTTGGCGCAATGTCGCTTTGGCGCAAAAGAGGTTCACAGTCCTAATGGGACGAACCAACGGCCTGCTCGCCGAGCCCCCACAACATGGGTGCGACCCTCGGTTTTGAGCTGTTGAAGAAGTTTCTGAACCTGACTCTTCGAAAGCGACGGCAAGACTTGTTCCAGTTCATTCAGTGCACAGCCACTGTCACCACAACTCTCGAGATGTCTGAGCAGGAGAGCCTTGTTCGTTTCGCGGTCGAGCCCTCGTTTTCGAGTATAGGCCCCAGGCTTGCCTAGGAAACTATAGAACTTGCGTGACAACAGATATCGAACCCCTCGTCCACTGCCACTTTTCTCTATGACTCCGGTTTCCAACAACTGCTTCAAGTGTTCTTTGCCAGCGCTGGCATCGAACTCCGTCCCCTGTGAAATAGCATCGAGCAGGAGAAGGTCATCCACCGAGAACGAGATCTGCCGTTCCGCGGAAACGCGCTCCAAGAAACGTATGAACTGCGGATTCTGAAGCTCTCCCCATAGGCAGATCGCCACTTGGTGATAGTCTGTTCCTGCGAAACTTGGCCGAGCTTTGCCCTCTTTGAGTGACTCCTCAAAGATTCTGTCTATCCCTTGTCCTGAGCGCTCAACAAGCCCACACCGCGCGCAGGCCTCCGCGATGCGACGGTTGCGAGGGGACTGTCTCTTCAGCAAATTGTCGACGGTAATCCCGGCAGGAAATCCGCCAGGACTGACGATCTCCAACCTGCGAGGAAACTGCCGAATGAAGATTGAGCCAGGCAACCGGTAGTCGCGATGACAGACGGCGTTCAAGATTGCTTCCCGAACTGCCAACTCATTGAAGACTGGAAGGTCTCTTCGAAAAAGCCCATCCTGATATTGAACAACTTCGTTTCTCAGGTTGATGGTGTTCCAGAGGGAATCGAGCAATGGCAGAAAGCCCTGCCGGAATTCGATCCATTGTTGGTGGGAAATGGATGTATCGGAATGACGATACTCAAAGACAACCTCCGCCTGAGGCAAATGGCGGGAAAGCGCCGATCTCGATCCAAAGAGAATCAGTGCCGCTCTGGTCAGGTTCCCTTCAGTAAGAAGTTCAGCGGCTTCAAGAAGTTGCGTCGGGGACAACGACAGAAGCGCCGAATTTTGAGATCTTCTGTGCCAATTGACGCGGAACAACTCGATGGCTGCCGGGTCGAGATCTGCACTCGAAACTTTCGGTGCTGCTTCTGCGGAAAAGTCGCCCCCCAGCTCATCGAAGATCCTGCGCAGTTCACCGGCCTCATCGGCCGAAGGATATCGCCTGAACGTGCCAGGTAGCGACCGTTTACTTCAATCGGCATACCAAGCGGGCGAGGTGCAACCTCGAAAACAAGAACCCGGCCTGTTGGATGAAAAATCTCAAAGACCGTCACTCGCACACGCAACCGCTCCATGAGCCCGGATACCGCTCTGCCCGGCTCCTCAAACGCTTTCGTGCCAACCACGGATCGAGGACGCCGATCCGTAGCGCCAAGGACTACTCTCCCGCCACCTTCATTTGCGAGGGCAGCACAGTAGTCGACAAGTTTGTCGAACTGATAGCTACTTCTTGCTTCCTTGAACTCAATCCGGTCCCCTTCTGACTCGGTCAGTAACTGTTCCAGGTCTGCAAAGGTCATTTCGCAAGATTTCCTTCTCTCTATTATGTGTCTCTCCGCTCTACTAGCCGGGCGAGTTAGAATAGGAATCGCGCATGAATCCTGCCTGGGAGCGCGTGCAGTTGGCCCGTCATCCGAAACGGCCGCACGCTCTCGACTACATCCAACGACTGATCACGGACTTCGAAGAACTGCATGGCGATCGTGCCTACGGTGACGACGCCGCAATCGTCGGCGGATTCGGACTTCTTCGCGGCGAAACGCCCCTCATGGTAATCGGCCAGCAAAAGGGCCGCGACACCAAACAGAAACTCATCCGCAACTTCGGGATGCCCAAGCCGGAAGGTTATCGCAAGGCGCTGCGCCTGATGAAACTCGCCTCCAAGTTCGGACGCCCGATTCTCACCCTGCTCGACACGCCCGGCGCCTATCCCGGCATCGATGCCGAAGAGCGCGGCCAAGCCGAAGCGATCGCTGTGAACCTGCGCGAGATGTCGCGTCTGGAGGTTCCGCTCATCGCGGTGGTGATCGGCGAAGGCGGATCCGGCGGTGCGTTGGCGCTAGGCGTGGGCAATCAGGTGTACATGATGCAGAACGCAGTGTATAGCGTCATCACTCCCGAAAGCTGCGCCGCAATTATCTATCGCGATTCCGCCAAAGCTCCGGACGCCGCAGCCGCTCTAAAAATGACCGCGCCCGACATGCATAAGCTTGGACTCGTCGACCGTATCATCGCCGAACCCGGAGGCGGAGCGCAAGAGGATTACGACGCAGCCGCCGTCAGCCTCGGAGACGCCGTCACCGAAGGCTTCGCGCAGCTCGGCAAGCTTTCGCGCCAACAACTGGTTGACCAACGCTACGAGAAGTTCCGCAGAATCGGCAGCTTCTTTTCGGAAGGATGATCGTGCGATGAAGAAATCGACGTGGATCGGCATGGCGTTTTTGTTGGGAGTCTTCGGTGTCGTCCTCTATACGACTATGGGTATGACCAAGCATCGTGTAAAGGTCTGTATGCAGTTCAATGGACAGCAGAACTGCGCGATCGCCACGGGTTCCACCAAGGATTTCGCTTTACGCCAGGCGATCTCGACGGCTTGCGCTCCGATTTCCGGCGGCGTCACCGCGACCTTGCAGTGTGAGCGTACGCCCCCTGCCATCACGGAGTGGAAATGAAAATCGTCTTTGTCTATGAGCATGGTGCTGCAAAGAGTGTGATCGCCGCTACTGAGTTTCAGCGGATGGCGAAGCACCGTAACCTGAACTTCGAGATCGTTTCGAGGGGTACGGTTCCGGATGCGGAGATCGCACCTGGAGTGCGTGTCGGCCTTCGCGCCGACGGACTGGATGCCGGATCCCGGAATCCTGTCAAGGTCTCCAAGCAGGATCTCGCCGGTGCTACCAAGATCGTATCTTTCGGGCCAAACCTTTCCTCACTCTTGCCTCAGGGTGCGAAATCACTCGACTGGAGCTCCACTCCATCGCCCAGCAAAGACTATCGCGTGGCGCGAGACCACATCCGTCAGCAGTAGAGCGGTCTGCTCGAAGAGATCGCCAAAGAACGATAAACTGCAAGGGATGCGCTTTCTCGCTCTCGTGCCCTTCGTCGCCCTGCTTGGTGGATGCAATTCCTACGCGCCCGTCGAAAAGGCCACAGCCAAACCTCGGATTTCTCAGGCTGAAAAGACCGCAGCCCGCCACAAGCCCCGTGCGGACGCCAAGTTCGACTTCTATGTCCTGGCGCTATCCTGGTCGCCCCAACATTGTTCCACACCGAAAGGCGAGCGCGATAAAATGCAATGCGCCCCGGGACGTCTCTACGACTTCGTTCTTCATGGACTCTGGCCCCAGTACGAAAAGGGCTGGCCGCAGGATTGCACTACGCAGCAGGTGGATCGTGCGACTGTCGACTCGATGCTCGACATCATGCCCAGCCCCGGCTTGGTGCGGCACGAATGGTCCAAGCACGGCACCTGCAGTGGGTTGGATTCCAAGGAATACTTTGCCGAGGCGCGCAAGGTGTTTGAGAGCATCAAGGTTCCTGAGCAGTACAAGCGTCCGAAATTGCAGGTGATGGCGAAGCCGGATGAAATGCGCAAGCGCTTTGCGGAAGCGAATCCGAAGTTCGGAGAGGATAGCTTTGCGGTGGTTTGCAGCGGCAGGTATCTGCAGGAAGTGCGGGTCTGCATGACCACGGATTTCGATCCAAGGGCTTGCAGCAAAGAGGTAGCCAAAAATCAGTGCCGGGTGGATGAGATGATTCTGCGTCCGGTTCGGTGAGGATGCCAGGCTGGAGGAAGAGCGCCGTTCGGCCCTTCCTCCGGCATTCGCAGAGAAAATTACTTCTTCAGCAAGTCGCGGATTTCACCGAGCAACTTCTGATCCGGCGTCGGACCCGGAGGCGGTGCGGGCGCGGCAGCTCCTTCCTTCTTCATCGAGTTGACGCCCTTCACTAGCATGAACATCACGAACGCAACGATCAGGAAGTCGATGATGTTGTTGATCAGAAGCCCGGGTGTCATGATCGCTGCTCCGGCCTTTTTGGCCTCCTCCATCGTTTTGACGTCTTTGTCGGACAGGTTGATGATCCAGTCGGCGAAGTTCACTCCGATCATTTTGCCGACGGGGGGCATAATCACACCATCGGTGAAAGTGCTGACGATCTTGCCGAACGCCCCACCCATGATGACACCAACTGCCATGTCAAGGACGTTGCCTTTTACGGCGAATTCCTTAAATTCTTTGAACATGAACTATTCTCCTTCATCGCCACTCGGTCCCCGCTCACACCGAGGGTCGTGAGCGATCAGAGCAGATTATGAGCGCAAATAGAGGTATTGGATGCACCTTTTGTGTGGGTGATCCTACCCAACGACCCGCAAGGATTCGGCAGGAAACTCCACAACCCATTCCCCTTTCGACGCAGTCGTGAACGGCATATCGGAATCCACACGCAAGTCTCCCGCAAACTCCAGCCGACAGCCCGCTGGGGTTGGAATGGCATGTTCGAGTCGCGCAGCGATTTGATTGGGTCCGAGTGGCGTGCGCTGTTCGCGCGGCCAGGCGCGCAGAGCGTTGGTGCGGGCCGCGATCCAGACCCGATCGCCGTAGGTGCGCCCTGGAATGAACTCTGCCTCTAGCGATTCCTCGCCGACACGCAGGCGGCTCCAGTTTCGGGATTCATCGAGGCTGGCGATTTCGGCTTCGAAAACGTTAAAGCATCCAAACAACCTTGCGATTTCGGCATTGCCAGGTTTCGCTAGAATTTCGGCCGGAGTTCCACTCTGCACCACGCTACCCTCGCGCATCACCAGCATTTGTTCGGCAAGCTCGAAGCACTCATCGAGATTGTGGGATACCAGCAGCATCGGCGTGCGGAACTCGGAGCGGACCTGCCGTAGCACGGCATAGAATTCTGCGCGCAGTTCCGCATCGAGACCGCGGGATGGTTCGTCAAGCAGCAGGATTCGCGGCGAGGCCAGCAAGGCACGCGCGATGGAACCACGCTGTTTTTGGCCTCCGGAAAGCTGATGTGGATACTGTTTTGCGGCTCCTGCGATGCGGAATCGCTCCAGCATTTCTTGCACGGCTTGCGGAGCGCTCGGGGCAGCGAACAATAGGTTCTCCCGCAGTGTCATGTGCGGAAACAGGGCGTAGTTCTGCAA
>CAZCPL010000004.1:0-7230 GCA_964500255.1 uncultured Solibacteraceae bacterium
GTTCAACACTGACGGTGTGGGATGCAATGGGCGTCCTGCGCAGTTGACGGGGTTCGAGAAGTGCGCGACTTTCCAGGCAAATGGTCCGCATGTGCGTGTGTTTCCCACGCGGATTGAGGGGCTTCGGCAGGATTCGACAAACCAGTGGAACGCGAACCTGGCGAAGAACTTCAAGATGACGGAGCGCGTGGGATTGCAGTTGCGGCTCGATGCCTTGAACGTGCAGAACCGTTCGCAGATGGCGGGACCGAATCTGGACTCGAATTCAACGAATTTCGGCAGGTTGACGTCGCAAACGGCGGCGACGAATCGCTGGCTGCAAGTGCAGGCCCGGATGACTTTCTGACATCCCAGCCCACTCAGTCCACAGCGGATGCAGACCGTCCGTTCGAGGCCTCCTGTCCGCCGCCTTTCCCCAGCCAGCGATATAACTTGTCGGCGAGTGCGGTGGCGTGATCAACCAGGGGTCACTTCCCGATAGGTTCGTCTCGCGATCCGGCTTCCACCCCGCCTTCATGTGCAGAAGCAGTGCGGTGCGAAACATCCTCGCGATTCTGCCAGCGGTCTCTTTGTCGAGCGCGCACCGCGTCGCCAACCGGTAACGTCCCGCGGGTCATCCTCTTCTCGCGACTGTTCCTTACTCAACTTCGGTCCGCTGCCGGGCAGGCTGTGCCTTTGACATGGCGGGTTTGACGTTCCCACGCCCGCGACCACCAGACGGTGCTCCAATCATATTCGCCTATTCCACCACTCACCTCGAACCGAAGCTTCGCAACCCCCTTGCGCAAGAGCGGCGAAGGTCGCGCCACGAAACCGGCAATCGAAACGCTTCGGACGCGGAGGTGGAGCGTCTTGGGCCTGACAGAACGCCAACGGAAGGCCCACCCCTCCGATTCCGATGAACGATCCTCACCATCATTCACGGATCGCCACTATTGCCGAAATTGCATCCTGGGCTTGTCTAATAAGACAATCGTGTCGCGAGCTTGTGTAGCCCGTGACATCGATCCAATCTATGAGCACTGTAGACTTCGTCCGCGCCGACGGGGTATTGGGCTGCGTCGACGGATCATTTTGTAGGATTTTCCACGAGGATCGTACACGTACCGGATGGAGTTTCCGGATGGGAGCTCATGGGATTTCGGGAGCAGGTCGGCGGGCAGCGTGGGAGATTTTTGGGTGGCGCATCCGGCAAAGTTCCAGGACTCGAATGGCAATTTCATCGCGGTGAGATATGCGCCTGGCGCAGATTTACCGGCATTCTGGACGAATTCTAGCTGAATTTGTAGGCCCGCCAGGAAACTGCCCATTCTTCGCGAGCACGTCCTCAATCTCATCGATCCGTAACTATGACACAGGTCAGCCGCCGCATCGGTGGACGACGATCACGAACCAGATCTTTTCGGGCGAAGGTACACATTTTGGTATTCGCCCGCGATTCTACTGTATGAACCATTCACGAATACGGCTTGGACGGGCATCGGCAACGAAATTCTTTTGGGGGCTGACGGTTTAAGGATACGGACGGGTTGATTTACAACCTGGAGTATCGGCAGCCGTGGCAGCCGTGGACGGGTGAGTGGTCGAAAATTCGGATTCCGTATGGCGGGGACGTGGCTCCGGTGACTTGCAATGCGGCGCGGCGGATGCGCGAAGTGATGGCTTTCGTTCATTCGAAGGATTGCGCACCGGGATCGGAAAAGAGATACGAGATTCGGCATGAGCCTCACATGTCGGCACTGTCCAACGGGACGAACAGGTTCCGGGCGGACACGACTTGGACGAACGACGGTTCTTGGTCCTACCCGCCGTACGGCAACTCTCTCCGCCAGGGTACGCGCGTCAGCCAAGCTTCTGACAATCTGCTATCTTGTTCGCAAGTGGACGACCGGTCGCACGATGACTGAGAATGAATTCTAAACATGCACCCATTTCTGTTGCTGTCCTTCGCCTCCGCGTTGCTCGCTCAAGTTCAGGATCCGCGAAATATCGTCACTGGATCCGTGATCCCCGACGAGTTCTACGCCGATCAGCCGTACATCGTCAAAACCCACGATGGAGCCTGGCTCTGTGTCATCACGACAGGCCCCGGAGCGGAAGGCGCTGGAGGCCAACACGTGGTCAGCCGCCGCAGCACCGATCGCGGCAAGACATGGGAGAACGCAGTGGATATCGAGCCAAACGATGGCCCGGAGGCTTCTTACGCGGTCATGCTCAAGGCAAACTCGGGCCGCATCTACATTTTCTACAACCACAACACCGACAACATCCGCCAAGTCATCGGCGACAAGCCGATCTACAAAGACGGCTGGGTGCGGCGAGTGGATAGCCTGGGACACTTCGTCTTCAAATACACCGACAACCACGGACGCACTTGGTCAAAAGAGCGCTACGAAATCCCACAGCGCGACTTTGAAATCGACCGCAAGAATCCTTACGGCGGCAAGATCAAGTTCTTCTGGACAGTCGGCAAAGCCTTTGCCTACAAGGGCACGGGATACGTGCCGTTGCACAAGGTCGGCGGCTTTGGCGATGGCTTCTTCACTTCAAGCGAAGGAGTTCTGTTGCATAGCGCGAACATCATGACGGAAACCGACGCCAAGAAAATTACGTGGGAAACGCTGCCCGATGGAGATGTCGGCATCCGCACGCCCAAGGGCGGAGGCACGATCGCAGAAGAGCAGTCGTTCTCGGTGATGAGCGATGGATCGATCTTCTGCGTCTTTCGCACGATCGACGGGCATGCCGCGCACACCTACAGCCGCGATGGCGGACGTACCTGGGAACCCTCACAATACATGCGCTTCGCCGACGGCCGATCGATGAAGCATCCGCGCGCGGCCAATTTCGCGTGGAGGGCCGAAAACGGCAAGTATCTTTACTGGTTCCACAATCACGGTGGACGCTTCATTCGCGAGCATCCACGGCAACGCAGCAACGCTTATGAAGACCGTAATCCGGTGTGGCTTTCGGGCGGCGTGGAAGCTGACGGCCCCACGGGAAAAATCATTCGCTGGTCACAGCCGGAGATCGCGCTTTACGACGACGATCCGATCATTCGTATGAGTTATCCCGATTTGGTGGAAGAGGGCGGCAAGTATTATCTGACCGAAACCCAGAAGGACATCGCGCGTGTTCATGAGATCGATCCGATATTGTTGGCAGGGTTGTGGGGCGCAGCGGAGCGTCCCGCGCCAGGCATGAAACCTTCGGATGTCATCTTCTACGAGCGATCGAAGCGAGCGGACCATGGCAAAGAAGATCTGCGCGCCAGCTTTGCTTTCGAATTGTGGGTGAACCTTCCGAATATGGACGCCGGACAGACGCTGCTGAGCAGCCCAGGGCTGACACTGCGCACCATCGCGGGCGGCGCGGTGGAACTCACGCTGAAAGACGGCCGATCGGAGAGCCGCTGGGCTTCCGACCCTGGTTCGGTGGCCGCGGGCAAGCCGCAGCACATCGTGGGGATCGTGGATGGAGGTCCGAAGATCATCAGCTTTGTGACGAACGGACAGTTCAACGATGGCGGTGAGCATCGGCAGTTTGGGTGGGGACGCTTCAGCCCCAATCTGAAGAACGTGATGGGGCTGACCGAACTGAGAAAGTCCGCCGCAGTCTTGAAGCTCAGCGTGTACAACCGTTACCTGCGCACGGCTGAGGCCGTGGCCAGCTATCGAGCCGGACAGTAGTGCTATCTCGGCCCAGCAGGAAGATGTTCTTCGATGTAGTGCAAGGTCGTCCCTTGCCTTCCGCACTCCATGAAATCGAACGGCTTTCCAAGTTCGATCAGCCTGTTCACCAGTTTCTCCGCGCCCTGAAAATGCACATTGAACGTCCCCGGAGCCATGCACGATGAGCAATTTGCCACGGAGCCCTTCTGCAAGATTGATCGGCGAACCACTGCGATACCCCTCGGCATTTTCGTCCGGCAAGCCCATGTAGCGTTCCTGATCGATGGTGTCGTAAAGCCTTTGATCGGGCACGGGGGTTACCGATACGCCAACGCGAAACAGATCCGGTGAACGGAACAGCAAGTTCAAAGTAATCGATCCGCCACCATTCCAACCACAGACGCCGATGCGCGGCACATCCACATACGATCGCTGCCGCGCTAGGACGGTCAACAGGGCTTCTGTTGTGTCGAAGCATCGCGCGACGCCACGCAGCGGGAGCAGCGGGCTGCACCTTGCGCCGACCGCTCTGGTGAATGAGTGAGACCTTTGTCCGGATGATGGGCGAAGATGCGAAGACCGACTGGCGAGACCGGTCACAATGTTTTTGCATTCACCGCAGTCGTGATGCGACGCGTGATCCTCGACTATGCCCGGTTTCAAAAAGCGCCAATTGGGATGTGGGTGTGGTGGTTCCCTTCGACGACACCCTGCACAATTTGTCAGAGCACGGTCTGGACATCGAGGCTTTAGACGACGCGCTGAACCGCTTGGCCTTGGTCGATGAGCGTCAGGCGAAGATTGTCGAATTGCGTTTCTTCGGCGGCATGAGCGTGGAGGAGACGGCTACCTATCTGAGCCCCTCTCCGAGGACGATCAACCGAGAATGGGGTTACAAAGCGCAAGATTCTTCAGCAGGCGATGGCCCGGCTTGCGGGGTTCATGCGGAATCGCTAGCCGTTTGCATTCGCGGTGGCGATCGTATAGAGTACTCTTCAACTCGAAAAGGAGTTGAACATTTCATGAAGAAGGTCACCCTCTGCCTCGCGTGGATCCTGTTTGTACTCTCGACCGTTCACGCACAGACGTTTTTTGGAACCGTGGTGGGAACCGTTACCGACGCCTCCGGCGGATCGATGGCGGACGCCAAGGCGACACTCATCAACCTCGGAACCGGCGACAGACGTACGATGCAAACCGATGCCTCCGGCAACTACCAGTTCGTCAACATCCCGCCTGGACAATACAAACTGGAACTCGAGAAATCGGGTTTCCGCCGCTACGTTCGTGATCCAATCACCGTCGAAGTGCAGAACACCGTACGTCTCGATTTCGCGATGCAAGTCGGCGATGTGACGCAAACGGTGGAAGTGTCGGCTGCGGCCCCGCTGCTGCAAACCGAAAGCGCATCGCTCGGCCAGGTGGTCGAAGCGCGCAAGGTGCTGGAAATGCCCTTGAACGGGCGCAATGTGTTTTCGCTCGTTGCGCTGGTGCCGGGCGTGGTCCCCGGCGGACAGTCCGGCACAGCGCCAACCGGACAGAATCCCTTCGCTTGGGCCAACTTTCAAATCGGTGGCGGACAGGCAAACCAGAGTGCATCGTTCATCGATGGCGCGCCAGTCAACGCCGGTTATGTCAACATCACCGCGCTGGTTCCGACGCAGGATGCGATTCAAGAATTCAAAGTGCAGACCAACAGCATGGGTCCTGAGTTCGGACGCTTTGCAGGCGGTGTGATCAATCTCACCACGAAGTCCGGCACCAACAGCTTTCACGGCAGCGCCTACGAGTTCTTGCGAAATCGCGAACTGAACGCCAATACGTTCTTCAACAACCGCGCGGGTGTGCGGCGTCCGGCGTTTTCGCAGAATCAGTATGGTGTCAACGTCGGCGGACCGGTCCGCAAGGACAAGACGTTCTTCTTTGGATCCTACGAAGGGTTCCGGCTGCGGCAGGGTTCCTCGTATGTTTTCAGCGTTCCCACTGACCCGATGCGCAATGGCGATTTTTCCGCTGCGCGCGCCGCCAACGGCAACGCCCAGACCATCTTCGATCCTCTCACCACCTGCGGACGCCTCAACAATCCCGCCTGCGGAACCGCCAATGGTGCCGAGGTCATTTCGCGCACGCCGTTTGCTGGAAACATCATTCCGGTGAGCCGCATCGATCCCGCTGCGAAGACGCTCACAAGCCTCTGGGGACGTGCGACCAGCGCGGGCACCGGACCCGCTGCGGTCAACAACTTCACCGCCAATGCGAGTGTCGGTGGCGATCAGAACCAGTACAACGCCCGCGTCGATCATACGCTCTCCGACAAACAGCGCATCTTTGGACGCTACACGAATTGGGACAACATCAACCTTCCGATCGACCCTTACAACACCAAGACCTGCGTCGATCGCTGCACCGAAACGATCCGTACGCAGCAGATAGTGTTCGGCGATACGATCACGTTGAAGCCGACCCTGTTTCTTGACCTGCGGCTTTCCGCACTGCGATTTGTCTACGATCGTTTTTCGCTCACCAAGGGCTTCGATCTCACGTCGCTGGGCTGGCCAGGATCTTTGAACAATCAGGTTGCCGTGCGTGTAGCTCCGCTGCCGCTGGTCACCGGATACAACGGCGTGCTGGGAACCAATGGTACAGGCAGCACCATCGTTTCCCGTCAGGACGTTTGGGCTATCAACCCCGGCATGACCAAGATCTGGGGCAAGCACACGCTCAAGTTCGGCGGCGAATGGCGTCGATTGACACACAACTACTACCAGCAAAACAATCCTTCGGGATCGTTTAACTTCGACGCCCTCATGACTTCGGCGAATCCCTTCGCGGCGGGCACCACAGGTAACGGATTCGCATCCTACCTGCTTGGCATGGGCAACGGCGGAGGCTTGACCCACAACGCCTTCGTGGCCGGACAGTTAATGTACCGCGGCTATTACTTCGGCGATCAGTATCAGGTCACTTCGAAGTTGACGTTCAACTACGGCATCCGTTGGGAACAGATGGGGCCCTGGTCCGAACGCTATGACCGTCTGGTGACGCTGCTGCCCGATGCGACCAACGAACTCAGCGGACGAGGTGGACTCAACTTCAAAGGCCGCTTCGGCCTGGTCAACTCACCGGACAATTCCACTCGCAACAACGCCAAGTTTAGAAACCTGTTAGCCCCGCGGTTCGGGCTTGCCTATCGCTTGAATCAGAAGACCGTCATCCGAGCCGGCTATGGACTCTTCTACCTTCCCAACGATGTCTCGTTCTGGACGGCACCGAATCTCGATATCTCGAATGCCTACACCACGCCATACCTCGGCACGGTGGATGGATCGTTAACTCCCGCCGATCGCCTTTCGAATCCTTTTCCGCAAGGCATCGTGCAGGCTCCGGGACGCGCGGCCAATATCCAGAGATTGTTCTACGGGCAGGGCGTGACGGGCACTCTTTTCAACGATCCGCGAGCCGGAATGCAGCAGTGGAACATCAGCATGCAGCGCGAACTTGCCGGTGGCATGGCTCTCGACGTTGCGTGGGCTGCATCGAAGGGCACACATCTGCCGGG
>CAZCPL010000004.1:7240-58987 GCA_964500255.1 uncultured Solibacteraceae bacterium
TCTGCCGGGTCCGAATCAGATCTTGAATCAGCTTCCGGAGCAGTTCCTCGCGCAGGGTGCGACTCTGCAGCAGCAGGTTGCCAATCCTTTCAGAGACCAGGTGCTCTTCGGAACACTGGCGCAGCCCAACGTCGCCCGCGGGCAGTTGCTGCGGCCATTCCCGCAATACACGGCGTTCAATATCGCCTCGCCGCAAAACCGCAACTCGATCTACCATTCGGCGCAGGTGAAGCTCGAAAAGAGATTCGGCAACGGTGCTTCGATCCTCGCATCTTACACCTTCGCGAAACTCATCAGCGATACCGACACGCTGACCGCGTGGCTGGAACCGGGCGGTGGAACCTCAGTGCAAAACAACTACAACATCAAGGCCGAGAAGTCGGTGGCCTTCTACGATGTTCCGCAGCGTGCGGTCATCAGCTACATCATGGATCTGCCCTTGGGCAAAGGCAAGAAGTTCCTGGGCAGCGCTTCTCGCGGAGCGAACATGGTGGTCGGGGGCTGGGGATTCAACGGTGTGACGACGTTCCAGAGCGGCAATCCGCTGCCAATGGTGATGGCGGTCAATACAACGAACTCGTTCGGTGGCGGCCAGCGTCCCAACAGCACGGGCCAAACTGCGAAGCTCGAAGGCTCGGCGCAGGATCGCGTGGGACGATGGTTCGATACCGGTGCGTTCACAACGACTCCGGCGTTCACCTTCGGCAACGTGGCGCGCAGCTTGACGCGTGTACGGTCGCACGGCATTGCCAACTACGACTTCACCATCTTCAAGAACACGCAGTTGACCGAGAGGTTTGGATTGCAGTTCCGCACCGAGGTGTTCAACCTGTTCAACCGCGTGCAGTTCGGATATCCGGGCACCGCGCTTGGAAATCCGCAGTTCGGTGTGATCAGCGGTCAGGGCAACACGCCGCGTCTGGTGCAGTTGGCGCTACGATTGAATTTCTGAGAACCGTGCGCCTTCGTTTGACAATAGGGCTCTGGGTGGTTTGCGCCGCCCAGAGTCTTTCTATTTCTGAACCCTTTGCCTTTGTCCATCGCAATTCGCCGACGCCTCAGAAGTATCTGCTCGAGACCATGGGCGGCGGCGTGGCATTGCTCGACTACAATAACGACGGGCGTTTGGATGTGTTCTTCGTCAATGGTGGCAAGCCTGCGGCTGACTTTGGCCGACGCGATCCCGCGTTCTGGAACCGCCTGTTCCGGCAAAATGCGGATGGCTCGTTTGCGGATGTGACTGCGGCCGCAGGTCTGGATAAGAGTCCGAACGCATACGGGATGGGCGTCGCGACGGGCGACTTCGACAACGACGGTTGGATCGATCTGTACGTCACTGGCTTCGGTGCGAACGCCCTCTATCGCAACAACGGCAAAGGCGGGTTCGAGGAAATCACGACGGCGGCGACTGCCGTCGGAGGCTGGTCAGCCTCTGCGGGATTCTTCGACTACGACAACGACGGCCGGCTCGATCTGTTCGTCACCCGTTACCTCGATTGGAATCTCGACAAGAACATTCTCTGCGGCACGCCCTTCAACGCCTACTGCAAGCCGGATCGATTTCCCGCGACGACGAATGTCCTGCTGCACAACCAGGGATCTGGCAGGTTTCGCGATGTGAGCGTCGCGTCGGGAATCGCGAAAGTCAGGGGCAAGGGCTTGGGCGTTGCGTTTCAGGATTACGCCGCCGACGGCTTCACCGACGTCTTTGTCGCAAACGATGGCATGGAACAGCATCTATTCCGCAATCGCGGCGATGGGACGTTCGCTGAAGCAGCACTTGACGCGGGCGTCGCCTTTGCCGACGATGGCAAACCTTTCGCCGGAATGGGCGTGGCGTTCGATGACTACGACAACGACGGTAAGCCCGATATTGCGGTGACCAATCTGGCGCTCGAAAAGTACGCGCTGTTCCGTAACGAAGGTGGAGGCGCTTTCCGTTACGCGAGCGCGACCAGCGGACTGGCAGGCGTTTCCGCGCGCAGTTCGGGCTGGGGCGTGAAGTTCGCGGATTTCGATAACGACGGCTGGAAAGACCTCTTCGTGGCGCAGAGCCATGTGCTCGACAATGTCGAAAAGATCCATTCTGGATTGCGATATCTTGAGCCGATGGCGCTATATCGGAATCGCTCGGGCAAATTCGAACGCGAGGATCTCGGTGTTCCTGTCGCCGCGCGTGGGGCGGCGTTCGGCGATCTCAACAACGACGGCGCGATGGATGTTGTGGTCTCTGTGCTGGGTGGCAATCCTGTTGTGCTGATGGGCAAAGCTCCTTCGAAGAACTCATGGCTGATCGTGCGCGGTGCCGCGCAAGGCTCGCGGATCGAAGCGGGCGGCGTCACGGGCTACGCATCCACCGCTGGCAGCTATCTCTCGGCAAGCGATTCGCGTGTGCATCTGGGGTTGGGGGTTCGAGACACAGTCGATGTCACTGTGACCGCGCCCGGGGGCCGCAAACAGGTGCTGCGTAGCGTCAAAACAAATCGGATACTGGAGTTGCGATGAATCTACTGCTGCTCGTCTTGCTCGCCGCGCAGGTGACTCCTGAATTGAAGCAAGCCGTCGAAGCCGGTCTCAAAGCCAAGCAATCCGGCGATCTGAAGACTGCCGCAGTGGAATTCCGCAAGGTGGTGCAGTTGGCTCCGACATTGGCGGCGGCGCATGTAAATCTGGGATCCGTCTACTTCGAGATGCAGGATTATGCGACCGCCCTACCTTCGTTGCAGAAGGCACTGGAGCTGAATCCAACGCTGGCGGGGGCAGAGTTGATGCTGGGAACGGCGCAGTTGTCTTTGGGCTATGCGGCCGATGCGATTCCGCATTTTGAGAAGACGCAGACGATCGACTTGTTGGGGATCGCGTTGGCCGAGGCGGGACGGGATCGCGAGGCCGTCGATCGCTTGGAGGCGGCTCTGAGCGATCGTCCCAACGACCCGGATTTGCTCTACTATTTGGGCCACGCGCATATGCGTTTGGCCAAGCAGTCGTTGGACCAGGTGGCCGGGGATTCGGCTCGTGGATCGCAACTACGGGCTGAAGCGAATGTCGCAGCGGGACGTCGCGTGGAGGCTGTAAAGGATTACGCTGCGGCGTTGGCGAAGCGGGTGTCGTTGCGTGGCGTGCATTTGGCTTTGGGCGGGTTGGCTTTGGAGTCGGGAGATGTGGAGACGGCGGCGAAGGAGTTTGCCGAGGAATTTCGTCTCGCGCCTGGATCCGCCATTGCGGCGTTGCGCTACGGCAGCATGTTGCTCACAAAAGGGGAATCCGCTGCAGGCTTGAAGACTCTTCGCCGCGCCGATGAACTGCGTCCCGAGATGCCCGAAACACTGCTGGAATTGGGCAAGGCGGAGGCCGCAGCCGGGGATCCGGCAAGGGCGGAGAAGGCATGGTTGAAGGTTGTGGAACTGGAGCCAGAGTCCGGGCTTGCAGAAACGGCCCACTTCCAGTTGGCGCAGTTTTACCGGAGGTTGAAGCGTTCTGCGGATGCGGAGCGGGAGAGGAATCTGTTCCAGGAGTTGAAGGCGCGGCGGGGGAAGTAGCGGCGTTCTTAGAACAGTTGACGTAGGACAGCTCTAGCCGACGACTTCGTCCAACGTGGCAGCGGTCATGATCCGTTTGGACCACAGGGTCAGTTCATCGGGCGATGCCTGCAGTAGACGCCGCGCCGGCCTGATCGAGCGCTGTGCCTTGCATGGCGGCGATTCGAGGGACCAGCGGATCGAGGTCCTTGTTTGGCGATCCCTTGGCCCGAGAGTGCGTACTTTGTCCGACCGGTCCGCGCATGAAAGCATCGGCCCCGCATCATTCCCGCTGGTTTACGATTTGCCAGCCTCACAAGGCCTCTTGGGCACATTGGGTTTCGATTGAGGTGGGGCAGCTTGCGCGAAACAAAATGCATAGGGAACACCCGGAAGGCTACGGCATCGACCATGGGGCAATGTTACACTTTCAACGTGTCGCCACTTCGCGTAATCGCCATCCTAACCCTTGCATTTCGATTATCTGCCGCTGAGCCAGTTGGGTTCACCGGAGTGTGGAAACTCAACCTCCAGAAGTCACAAATGAAATGAAAGACGGCCGACCGATACCCTTCAATAAAAGCCATATCATTTCCATTATTCAGAAGGGTACGATGATTTACTGGCGAGAACAGCGGGTTACCAGCGAAGACACATTGACCACGACTTTCGCCGAGAGCCCCGACGGGAAGGAGGTCAGCCTCATAGGCTTTGAAGCTGGCAAAATTTCAGATAGTTCGCGCATCACTGTCACAATCGACGGCAGCCGCCTGGAGCAGAAGTTTCACGGTTCGAATGGGCAGGGTAAGGAATTCCAAGGTACCCGCAAGTTGGTCTTGGCTCCCGATGGCAAGTCTATGTCGGCTGTTTTCGAGGCGAATCGCTTCGGTGAAGGCGTTGCGTGGACCGAAGTTTGGGATCGTTTCTAGCAACAGCGCGTACGCCGCACTGTCTAACCCCCGTCCTTCGCTTCCAAGCGCTATACGGGCAAGTCTACGAGGACGGCTTGCTCAGGCGAATTGAAATTGCGTTGCGTGCGACCGGTAACTTTGGAGATGAGAATTTTTGGAAGGATCTCATGCCGGATGCTTTTAGAGGCCTCAAAGACAGTCGACAGGATGGGTTACTTACTTCAGGGCCGACAACCCGAGTCGTGCCTTTAGCGAGGTCCGCGACTACGTGGAGATGAAGGTTCGCAAGCTGTTGATGCGGCGGAAACGGCCGCGAAAGCGGAGTGGGGCTGCAGCGATGGAGTAACGAATACCTTCACGACTTGCTGGGGCTGTATGGGACTTCGCCGCTCGTAACCGCTTGGTCCCTTCGCCTTCGCCAGTCTTCCTCCGCTCTGCTTGACGAGCCAGCACCTTATTCTGCATTATGTCGATCGTGCCGAACTCCTTGAGCCGTGTCTTTACAGCCTCTTCCATTTCCACTATGGCCGAAAGCAGGAACAAAGTCGCGTCGTTCTGATCGCGCTCTGTGCCCTGCTTGGCGGCGATTCGAGGGACCAGCGGATCGAGGGCTTGGTTTGGCGATCCTTGGCCAGAGAGCGAGCACTTTTTCGCCCAGTCTGCGCTTGAAGCGCGCCATGTGATTGTCGATCTCAATCCGCCCGTCGTCGCAATACCGCACGAGCGTCGGCCATAGTGCTAGCGAATACTGAAATACTTCCGACGACGACGATTTCCGCGAGAACTTTCCCAAGTGATCGTACATCCGCGGGGCAGAGGTGGCATGGGCTGTCCCGGTGGGGGCTGTCCCGGTGGAGCCACCAAGCTGTGGGTCGCTTTTCTCCTAATTCCAAACTGAGTCCATCTCGACGACATCCCCGGCCTGCGTGGACGTGGTAGAGTACTGTCCATGTCCGTACCTAACCCGGCCCTCGTTTGGGACACACTTACTGCCCATCAGCGCACGGCCGCCCTCCGGGCCGCCATCGAATTGAACGTTTTTGGAGCCCTATCGGAAGGGCACAAAACCGCCGCCGCCATTGCCCAGAGGTGCGGTGTGCCCGAACGCGGGATCCGCATTCTTTGCGACTCCCTGACCATCTCCGGACTGATTGCGAAAAGCGACGGGGAATACACGCACACCGCTACCAGCGCCGTCTTTCTTGCGCCGGATTCGCCGGCCAGCATGGCGCCGACCGTGCCGTTCCTCCTCTCTGCCAAAATCTTTCGCGCCTCCGATCTGCTGACAGAAACCATTCGCCGCGGCCACACCGCACTCGAAGAGCCGCTGGCGGGTGAAGAGGTAACCGAGTGGGTGACGTTTGCCGAATCCATGCATCCGATGATGGCGCCCGCCGCCGAGTTCATGGCCGAGGTGGCAAGCCGCAAAGGCCCGCCCGCCAAGGTGCTCGACGTTGCCGCCAGCCACGGACTTTTCGGCATGGCGTTCGCCCGCCGCAGCGCCGCCACCAGAATTGTCGCACAGGATTTTTCGACCGTCCTGGAAGTCACCCGTGCCAAGGTCACTGCCGCCGACCTGGCTTCCCAGTATGAGTTCCTCCCCGGCAGTGCATTCACCGTCGACCTCGGACAGGGCTACGACGTCATTCTTGTCACCAATCTCTTCCACCATTTCGACAGGCCCACCTGCGAGACTCTGATGCGTCGTTTCCACGGTGCCTTAGCCGATGGCGGCGTCATGTTAGTTCTCGAAATGGTGCCGAATGAAGACCGCATCTCCCCGCCCGCCCCTGCTTCCTTTGCGATGATGATGCTCGTCAACACTCCCTCGGGCGACGCGTTCACCTTGAACGAATACCGCCAAATGCTGGGCGCCGCCGGTTTCGCCAGTATCGAACAACTGGATGTTCCGCAGTCACCGCAACAACTTGTCGTCGCGATGAAGTAAGCCGCGGAAGCGACACTTTACCCGACTTGAAGGAACGTAACTTCGCCCGAGAAGCCGACGAAGCTATCGGTTGAACGCCAATCGTCTGGGGTTCCGCCGTTGGACTCGATTTCGTTGATTTTCATTGGTGAACTCGCCGGGCCACTACCACAATCGTTGGCCGTGCCTTTCGTGGAACTCGCCGTGGTTGTGAAAGCGCCCGCACCATTTGGGCAGCGCTGGACAGACCGATCCGCTTCAACGTTCCAAAGCAAATGCCAGGATGCTGCCGCCCGCGGCAACCGCCACATGCTGACGGCCCTTCACCATGTACGTCATCGGCGATGCCCGCCAAGCCTGCCCTGTCGGAAAGTGCCACAGCGTTTTGCCGGTCGCCGCATCCGCCGCCGCAAAAGTTCCACCGGACTCTCCATAGAACAACAGCCCGCCAGCCGTCGACAACACACCCGAGTAGTTCGATTCCGGCGCGCCCACTTGCGGAACCTCCCACACCACACGGCCGGATTCGATATCCAATGCCCGCAAAACTTTCAATGGCGGATTCGCCGGATCGTTATAGGGCACAAACCAACTCCCAGCCTGGCGATAGGAATTGCAGTCCTCCACTGCCATCACATAGAACAGCTTGGTCCCAGGGTTATACGCCGTTGAATACCAGTTGGTCGCACCACGCACGGCAGGACACACCACCGTGCCACCCATCGTCGGTTTGGCAGCGGGATTCAACAACGGGCGGCCTTTCGAGTCGAGTCCAGTGGACCATGTCAAGCGCTTCACAAACGGCGCGCCCAGCAGAAACTCGCCGGTCGTACGATCCAGCACATAGAAGAACCCGTTGCGATTGGCCTGCAACAGCAATTTGCGCGGCTGGCCCTTGAACGCCGCGTCCACCAGCACCAACGGTTCGGTTGCATCCCAATCCCACAGATCGTGGGGGGTGAATTGGAAATGCCACTTCAGCTTGCCGGTCTTGGCTTCGAGCGCGATCACGCAGTTGGTGTAGAGATTGTCGCCCAGGCGTTCACTTCCGTCGGTATCGGGATATGGATTGCCCGTGGGCCAGTAGAGCGTGTCGCTTTCGACATCGTAGGATCCGGTGAGCCAGGTCGCGCCTCCGCCCATCGCCATCGCTTTGCCTTTCCAGGTTGCGGCGGCTGCATCGCCGGGCGAAGGGATGGTCGAAAAGCGCCAAGCCTGTTCGCCTGTCGCAGCTTTATAGGCCGCAACGAATCCGAGCAAAGGCGCATCGCCGCCGCCGACGCCTGCAACCACGAGATCGCCCACGACCATCGGCGCAGCGGTCGCGCCATAGGCTCCTGGCAAGGATTCCGGCATATAGACCTGCCACATCAGCGCGCCTGTCAGCCGGTTCAACGCGATCAAATGCGCGTCGTCGGTGGCGAAAAATACGCGATCGCCCAATAAGGCCGCACCTCGCTGCGCACCTTTGGCCGCATCGCCGGAAATCTTGCTCGCCTCACTCCGGGGGCGCACATAGCACCAGATCTCGCGGCCCGTCCCCGCATCCAAAGCGCACACCTGATTGGGCGCGGTGACGTACATCACTCCGTCCGCCACCAGAGGCGTCGTTTGCAAGCCCATGTGCGGCAGCGTGTAGCTCCACGCGGGACGCAACCGGCCAACGTTTTTCGCGTTGATCTGCTGCAAAACCGAATGCCGGTTGGCCGTGGGCAAGCCGTGATAGCCCGGCCATTCCGCAGCTTCAGGACGCTGCACGCGCTCGATCTCGCTCTCCTTCACCGCAGCCACGGCATCGGTAATTTTGCCGACAGGGACGCCACCTAGTCCGCTGAGGTAGGCCGTGAGATCGCGCCGCTGCGTGTCAGTGGCTTTCAGCGCCGGCATGTACGAAGCGGGTTCTGTTTCGATGTCCTTGTAATCTCGGCCTTGTTCGAGCAGATGCATCTTGCCTTCGAAATCCTGCAATTGCAAATCGTGCGCACCGCGGCTACGCGCGAATCCGCGTTGGATCTGACCGCTCAGCAGACGAACTTTCACCACAGCCCAAGGGTCATCGGGACAGAACGCCCATCCCGGGCACGACGCGCCGTTCTTCTTACCTTTGCGCGAATTCGGATCTGTGAGCGACTGCTCGAGCTCGCGCAATGTCAGTTCACGGCCGATGTTCGAAAGGTCAGGACCATTCGACGCGCCGGAGCCGCGAACCATATGGCAGCCCTTGCAGGATTCGTCGAAAAACCGCTTGCCTGCCGCCACTTCACCCGCGGGCTTAGCGTCAAATGCGGATGAGTTCCACGAACGCACGGCCTTGGCCAGCGCCGCAAGATCGGCAGGCGGAAGATTGCCGAACGCAGGCATTCCACCCTGTGTCCCTTTACGGATGATATCGGCGATGCGTGCTTCGCTACGCGAGCGCAGAGATCGAGTATCGATGAGCCCGGGACCGCGGTCCGTTCCCGTCGCCGAATCGGCATGGCATGCGGCACAGTGTTTCCGATACGCCGGGGGAATTGCCTGTTGGGATTGCGCGACCAAAAGAGACAACGACAACAGGATCATGTTACTTTTTCACCGCTACAGGACCCCGCATCGAGCGTTCCAACCGATCCGTGGGATCCACCGACACAGGCATCGCATCGCGCCAGAGCCAACGCATCATTTCCGGCAGAATCGCGCCTCCCATCTTCTGACCGTGACGGTTCATGCCCCAGGTGAAGTTGAGATCGTAGCCTCTCTCGGTGAGCGCTTTCGCCAGACGAACGTTCTGTGCAAACCAGTCGCGATTGACATCGTATTTGCCTTCTCGATTGACGCCGCGATTGTCGTTACGGCCATCCTGCAGGAACACGCGCAACGGCTTCTTCTCCGATTTCGCGACGAGATCGGCGTACTGATGGCCGCCCCGCAAGTTCACGAAACTACCGACGATGCTAAGCACCTTGCGAAAGTGATTCGGACGTTCCCACGCAACCGTGAACGCTGCGATCGCGCCAGAACTAGCACCGCCAATGCCGCGCTGTTCCGGATCTTTCGAAATGTTGTAATCCTTCACAACGGCAGGCATCAGTTCGTCGACAATAACGCGCGCATAGCGATCGTCGAGTGTGTTGTACTCGGTTGGGCGATTGGTATCGCGATCGCCCCAGTTGCTGGGGATCGGCTCCGGCTGATCGGGACGGCGTCCGGGATTGATGAATACCGCAATCATCACCGGAATCTCGCGCCGGTGAATGAGATTGTCCAGCACATTGCGTGCGCGAACGTCCCCCTTTTCGGCTAGGTACGCCTGGCCGTCGTTGAACACCATCAGGCTCGCGGGCACGGTTGCGTCGTATTGCGCGGGCACGTAAATCCAATAGGTGTGCTGCGTGCCTGGGTATGCTTGGCTGGGCAGGACGAACGGTCCTTTCGTTTCGCCCTTGGGGACGCCTTCCTGTTCGAGGGAATCCGGTCCGAGATGGTAGAAGGTGTCGGGATTCGGTTCCGCAGCCTGGGCGGGAGCAGGCTGCTGGGCGAGCAGCGTCAGGAAAGCGATCGAAAGAAGCATCCTAGCGGCCTAACATATCATATGAGCCTCTCAGCGCGTATCGCGACGGCCTGGTAACAATTGAGATAGGACGGAGGCTGTCATTCGATGCGAACCAGAGTTTAGACCCAGATCTTGCCCGAGGTCTCTCAGCAAGCCTTGAACCCTGGTTGCGTCTGATCGTCCGTGAGTGCCCGCGCGGCATGTTTTCTTGATTTACTCGATTCGCAGAGATTGGAGATCGCGTCTTCGGCGGGAGTTGAAACCTGTTCATTTAGGAGTTCACTTTGCAGGGCACCGTTGTGCGAAAATCGATCGACAAAAATTGCCAAGGACCAGACCGAGCGGAACTCTGGCCGCACGTGAAAGCCGTCCCCTGTCGTTGCGTTCGCCTGTGGCATCCCGGCTACTGCGATTGCAGTGTCGCTAACCGCCTCTGTAGTTCCGAAGGGTCCGTCCGCTCGGATTTCTGACACTGTGGCCTCAGGGTCTCGACCGTCCGACGGTATCGATACTCAATGCGCCTGCGGGAACGGTAGCGGCGAATGCCACGGTTGTGCCTTTCTCGGCGACTGGCCAGATGAAGGCCTATTTCCCCGGATGCTAGCGACCTTGTTCTGGACGTGAACGGCTACTTCGCACCGCCTGGGTGGCCCGGCGTTGACAGCCAACGCCGATCGTGCGGTGCCGGTGTTGGCAAGCCCCTGTGATGTCGCGCGGGGGTCGCAGGCTGAATGCGCTGGATGGTGCCGTGACCTCGAACCTGGCGATCGTGCCGGCGGGAACGAATGGCTCGATCAGCATGCTGGGAAGCAATTCAGGCCATGTATTGTTCGATGTGATGGGGTACTTCGCGCCGTAGGGCTTTGAAGCTCATTCTTGGATCGGTGATCGGCCACTGCTTTTTCTGGTGCCGCCTTTCCAGCGGCCAAATTGCGCCTCGCTTGAGCGCTGGCACCGATCTGGGGAAAGCGCTTCTCAGAAGAGTGCTTCGGAGCATCCACGGGAAAGCCTCCGGCCTCCTGAGAATCGAGGCTTGCCACCTACGCAAAAACTCAGCTTACAAACGCAGGCGATCTTCCAGTCGATCATGCCATTTTGAAAAATCGGTGATCGCGAACCGGAAATTTCTGCGCATACCTCTGTGAAAGGGTTTTCGTTTTGCCAAACTATTCAAATTCACCCTATGAAGTCGCCGTTTCGAGCGACGGCAAGATTCAAGTCAAGTCCGGAGATACACTCAGCAAGTACTCGTGGGCAATCTACAAGAACTACACCACCCTCAGTGCATTCAAACGACTAGGCCCAACCGGCCCGATTCCGATTCAGGACGTCAACCTCATCTACGCCGGTGAGACCTTGCTCCACATGCGGGACTACAAACCGGGCAACGGTGGCACTCTTCCGCCCGCAACCAGCGGTCCTTCGGTTGGGCCGCCCGCCAGCGGTGGCTCGGGTTTGCCCGGGAATGTTTCCTTGCGCTTTGTCAACCTGAATCTCCCTATTCCTTTCCAACCCAAGGACATAGGCAAGTTCCGTGTCCAGTTTCGTGTCTTGATTTCCGCCCAGGTTGGGCTCCAGGGCAATGGCACGCTCAGTCAGGATGCTCTCGACAACGCCCTCGAAGGCGAGATGCTCCGCAAGATCGAGAAGACCCTCGGCGCCGATATCCAAACCGGCAGCTACGGCGCCATTGAGGATGCCATCCGGAAGCGTTCGGTACAGGCGTTTCGCAACGCCGTGTTTGAACAGTTGCGCATGTCGATCAGTTGGAACGCTTTTGAATGGGGTGTCTATTCGGTCCATCCCACCATCGAAGTACAGCCCACCACCACGCCGCTGGGAATACCAGTTCAAAGACAACTTCTCGGTGAATGGCATTCCCTGTTTTTGGGAAGTCAAAGGTAGCGACTCGATCAGCCTCGGCCTTTCAAAAAAGTTTTGGATAGAGCTTGCGGCGCGCGTCGGTCGTTACGTCCTTAGCGCTTTCGCGGAGGGGTTCAGCGCGGGTGTGTGCACCCTGCTGGCTGATGCCGGCATCGTCCTCGTGGTGATTGGGCCCATCCTCATTGCCCTCACTTGGAGTTCGTTGTTGGTCTATCTGTACTCCAGGATTGAAGAAGACGCCCACAAAATCGCCCTCGCCGACTGGTATTCCTACGGGTACTGTTTCCAGGTTTTCCCGGAATACTATCCGCGGAATCCCGACGTGCCGGCAGATGATCGCGGCGACACTGCCAGGGTCGGCATGACCGATCTCATCAGCGAGGTGCGTTCCACCTTGCGCGAGGCCGGTCAGGATCAGTTGGCCGATCGTGGCACGGATGACGATGCGATTCGCGAGTTCAAAGCAATTCTGATATACCAGCACAACCGAAATTCGGACTTTGCATTTGAGCAGTTTCGCCGCGCCACCCGCGAGCGTGCGCTCGAAGCCATGAACCGCCGCTGACACGAATCGCGGGGCAGCGTTCACGATCTCGATTCCCTTCCTCTTCTTCGGCCTGCGGAACTTTCGCTTCTTCTAGCGCGGCACGCTCACCCACTGCGCGTGCCCGCGCTTCGCCAAGGTACTCGTGAAGTGAATTGCCCGGACGCGTCCCTTCGGGCCAAATGATACGATTCCTCGAATGTGAACAGCGCCATCGCAGCCGCGGTCTCTCGAATCGACGGCCAATGGGACTATTGCGAAGAGGTCGACCCGCCTAGCCGTACCTCGATGCCAGAGTCCAAATCCCCAGCGGAAGCGATCATTTCGCGCCGCCTCAAGCTTTTTCTCCTTCCGTGGCGATGATCACGCGGTTCACCTGCGCGACGTCGAGCTTGTCGACGATTCCGCTCGGCCAGTGGATTTCCAGCTTCGCGCTGGTCGCCGTGCCCAATCCAAAGTGGACGCGCAAATCGCTTTGTGAGAGATAACTGCCGCCGCTGCGGACCTCATCCATCTGGCGATGCCCCTCGGTGGCGCAGTAAATCCGCGCGCCGATGCCCGTGCGATTGGACTTGACACCCACCGTCTTCACCTTGATCCAATTGTTCGTAAGCTTCGAATCACAGCGGAGCAATTGAGGATAATCGTTCATTGGATTGACGATGATCGCGAGTGTGCCGTTGTTGGCGATGTCGCCAATGGCCATGCCGCGGCCCGAGACCTGCTGCATCACTCCCGGCCCGAGATCGCTCGAAACCTCAACAAAACGGCGGTTTCCAAGGTTGCGGTAGGCGACCTTGCGCTGCTTATATCCGCTTTCAATCGCACTGTCGCCAACCTCTGGATAGACGTGCCCGTTGCAGAGCATGATGTCGGGCCAGCCGTCGTTGTCGAAGTCCATGAACGATGCGCCCCAGCCGAGAAAGCGGGTGATGCGACCCAAGCCGGCCTGAAACGTCTGATCTTCAAACGAGCCGTTTCCGGAGTTGTGATAGAGGCTCGAGGTATCTCCGGCGAAGTTGGTTTTGACGATGTCGAACTTACCGTCGCAATCGTAGTCCGCTGCGGAAACGCCCATGCCCGCTTGCGGTTTGCCGTCCGCTGAATACGCGACACCGGATTCGATCGCGATGTCGGTGAACGTACCGTCCTGGTTGTTTTTGTAGAGCGTCGATGAGGTGGAATCGTTGGCCACGTAGATGTCGGGCCAGCCGTCGTTGTCGAAATCGGAGACGACAACGCCGAGCCCATAGGTGCCTGGCGTTTTGAGAATGCCCGATTTTACAGAGATATCCTCGAACGTTCCGTCGCCACGATTGTGGAATAAAATGTTTTTGCCGCCCGTGAGGCCGGGAGGTCCACAGGCAACCAGCAGGCCCTTGTATTTGCAGGGTCCGGACTCGGGCAGTGGCGCGGTTTTCGGATCGAAATCGATGTAGTTGGCGATGAAGAGATCGAGGTGGCCGTCTTTGTCGTAGTCGACAAAGGCGCAGCCGGTGTTGTGCCGCTTGAGTCCAGTGGTGGTGCGCGTAGTGACGCCGACCTTCGCCGCCACATCGACGAACTTGCCTTTGCCAAGATTCTTCCACAGCGAACAATCGCCCCAGTAAGTGACGAAGAGGTCGTCGAGTCCATCGTTGTCGAAGTCGCCGACACAGCAGCCGGATCCCCAGCCGGTTTTGGCCACGCCCGCCTGGATCGTGACATCGGTGAACGTCCCGTCGCGGTTGTTTTTGTAGAGGCGGCTGACGGGTGCGGGTCCTGGCATGGTTTCGAACCTGGTGCCGTTGACGAGAAAGATATCGAGCCAGCCGTCGTGATCGTAGTCGAAGAAGGCGGCACCGCAGCCGGTGGTTTCGATGAGGTATCTGTTGTTGCGTTCGCTGCCGTAGATGGTTTTGGAGTTGAGTCCGCTTTCGCGGGCTACGTTGACGAACTGTATCCCTAGATCCAGGCCGGAAAGAATCTGGCTCGCGCTGAACACCGCGGAGGTGCGGCAAAGGGAGCGAAGAAAGTTCCGGCGGCTACTGGCTGGCACCCTTCTATCTTACTTTTAACGTTTCAGCGGTTCGGATCCGATCTAGAAAGAAGGGATGTATCTTTCTCGCGTCGCAACGTTGATCGGTCTGATGGCCTTGTTGCTGCCTTCCGCACTCTTCGTCTGGAACAATCCAGACGCTCCGCTGTTCGGATACCAGCATGACGACGGCATCTATTACGTCACTGCCAAGGCGCTTGCGTCCGGTCAGGGCTACACGATTCCGAGTTTGCCTGGCTCTCCTGCCCAGACCAAGTATCCGCCCGCTTTGCCTTTGACACTCGCCGCTGCCTGGCTCATCAATCCTGAATTTCCCGCCAATCTGGCGATCGCGTCGTGCATCATGTGGTTGTGGATGCCGCTGCTGTTGGGCGTTTCGTTCGTCTTCTGGCGCCGGCTCGGCTTCATCGGTTGGCGGCGCTGGGCGCTCGCGGCGATGCTCGCATTGAACGCCTACATCCTTTACTTCACGTCGACGTTCTTATCTGAAATTCCGTTCGCGGTGTTTTTGATCGCGGCGCTGCTTGCCGCCGAGGCTTCTGACGAACACGCGATTGCCGCCGGGCTGCTGGCATCGATTGCGTTCCTCTTTCGCACCATCGGGCTCGCGGCTCTTGCTCTGCCCCTGCTGTGGATCCTGCGAGGCGAACGCGCGCGGGCCATGCGGTTTCTGGCCGGATTCCTGCCGCTGTCGGCTGCTTGGATCCTTTGGAGCAAGTGGAACCAGTCGGCATCCACCGGCGAGATTGCGCTCTACTACACGAACTACCTCGGCTATCACTTCACACAGTTCGACTGGAGTTCGGCGCACTTGATTTTGTGGCGGAACTTCGACGGATTGCTGACAGGGATCGGTGGACTGATATTGCCTTCGATCTACGAATCGCACATTGCACACATCCTCACGCAAGTGATGGGCATGGCTGCTATCGCAGGCATCGTGAGGCTCGTGCGCGCCGGCAATCGCATCGCGCTGCTGGCAGCCGCCGTCGCGACGCCGTTTACGACCCTGCTGCTGGTCTGGAGCTTTCCACCCAACGAACGCTTTGTGACGCCGCTCGCGCCGCTGGTTTGGGCGGGATTTCTCACCGAGATCGGACATATCGGCGGCGGAATCATCAAGAACTTTCATCACAAAGACAAAGGTCAGCGTGTCGCCGCGGGCATCATGACAGCGATCTGCGGGCTCACGCTTGCCTGGATCGTCTATGGCAACTGGGAACTGCGTGTGGACTATTTTCCGCGGCTTGTGCAAGACCAGCGGCAACGCCGAGTCGATGGCGAAGCCGCGCAACAGTGGATCCGCGAGAATACGCCGACAAGCGCAACGATCCTTGCGGGATACGATAGCGAGCTCTACTTGCGTACGGGACGCCAAGGCGCGCGCTACATTCCGCCGGTTCGATTCTGGTATCACGACGATTCCGACGGACGCTTGCAGCATCTCGCCAACGCCGCGCGGCTCGCTCGCGAGAACGGTTTACAGTATGTCTACGTCACCGGTGCCGACAATCGTAGCGATCTCGATCGGGAACAACAAGTGGCCATCGCCAGTAAGATCGCAGCTTCGAAAGATCTGGAACTGCTCACGAAATTCCCAAAGGGCGGAGGCGCGGTTTATCGCGTAGTGACGCCTGGGTCATCCGCGCAGACTGCCGCGCGATAGGTCTTTTTCAGGACTGGTCACCAGTATCTTGTCGATGCGGTTTCCATCCAGATCCAGCACCTCAAACCTCCAACCATCGACGTGAAAGTGATCGCCCGGCGCGGGAATGCGTCGCAGGTGCGCCAACACGAATCCACCGGCAGTGGTGTAGCCTCCATCCAGATCGCCCGGGATCTTTCGCCACGACAACCGTTCGACCAGATCCGCCACAGGAATCGCGCCATCGACGATCCACGAGCCATCCTCGCGCAATGCGACGTCTGGCCTTGACTTCTCTTCAGGAACCCGCAGGTCGCCCATCACCGCATCCAGCAAATCGGTCAGCGTCACAATGCCGCTGATGCCGCCATGCTCGTCCGCGATCACAGCGATGCGATCTTTGGCTTCCTGAAAACGTTCGAGCACAGCGAGAGCTGGCGCGGATTCAGGAATAATCAACGCCTTGCGGGCAAGTTGGCGAAGGTCGATGGAATCCTGCAATAGCGCCATCGCAATATCCTTGACATGGATCACGCCCAAAAAGTGGTCGAGTTCGTTTTCAATCAACGGGTAGCGCGAATAAGGGCTCTTCAACAAGGTCTGCCGGTTCGCTTCCCAGGGTAAAGCCGCATCGAGTGAAACCACTTTGGACCGTGGCTGCATGAGATCGACAATACGCCGGTCGCCCAGGCGGAAGACGCCCTTCACCATCTCCTGCTCGGCCTCTTCGAAGGATCCGTGGCGAGTGCCCTGGGCGATCAGATCGTGGATTTCCGCCTCAGTGACCGGAGCCTCGTTATTGGGACGGATGGGGATCAGCTTCAACACCATGCGCGTTGAGAACGAAAGAAATCGCACCGCCGGTGAGCCGAGGCGCGAGATGAAACGCATGGGTGGGGCGAGCACCGAGGCGATACCTTCGGCGTTGCCTAACGCGAGGCTTTTCGGAACGAGTTCGCCGACGACGATCGATAGATAGCTGATCAGCAGGACGACCAAGGTAATCGAGATCGACTCGGAATACGCGGCCGCTGCCGGGATCGAAGCGTTGAGGAAAACCGTCAATTTGCCTGCGATGGTTGCGCCGCCAAATGCGCCGGCGAGGGTGCCAATGAGCGTGATCCCGACTTGCACGGTGGAAAGAAAATCGTCTGGATGCGCGGCCAGTTCCATCGCAACACCGGCGCCGCGGCTGCCACTGTCTTTCCTTTGCTGGAGCCGCGTCCTGCGCGAAGAAACAACGGCGAGTTCGGCCATGGAGAAGAGTCCGTTGGCGAGGACGAGGAGGAGAACGATGGCGATTTCCATATAAGGCGGTCATCTCGATGTTAGCGTTGCACAACTTGCGATAGCATAAGCGGATACTCATGAACCGCAAACTCACAGGCATCGAATGGGCGATCTGCACTGTGGCAGCCATCGGATTCGCATTCGACATCTACGAACTCCTGATGCTTCCGCTTATCGCGCGCCCCGCGCTCATGGAACTCGGCCAACTCAAGCCCGGCAGCCCTGAGTTCAACAACTGGCTCTCGCTGCTCTTCTGGATCCCCGCCATGGCCGGTGGAGTTTTCGGGCTTCTCGGCGGCTACCTCACCGATCGCTTCGGACGACGGCGCGTGCTCACCTACAGCATCCTGCTCTATTCCGTCTCCGCCTTCGCCGCCGGATTCGCCACGTCCCTCGAACAGTTGCTCATCTTGCGCAGCACCACTTTCATTGGTGTTTGTGTCGAATTCGTAGCAGCCGTCGCTTGGCTCGCCGAAATCTTCGACGATCCGAAGCAGCGCGAATCCGTGCTTGGATATACGCAAGCCTTTTCGTCCATCGGCGGCATCCTGGTGGCCGGTGCCAATCAGCTCTGCATCAAGTTCGGACCCAGCCTGCCCGCGATTTACGGCGGCCATGCCGAGTGGCGTTACACACTCATGTCGGGACTCATCCCGGCTCTACCGCTGCTTATCATTCGCCCGTTCTTACCTGAATCACCCAAGTGGCAAGAGAAGAAGAACGCCGGAACGTTGAAGCGTCCGAGCATCGGTGAGTTGTTCTCGCCCGCGCTGTTAAAGACTACACTCGTGACCACCGCGATGTTTGCGTTCGCCTATGGCGCGGCATTCGGGGCGATCCAACAACTGCCGCAGATCCTTCCGGGGTTGCCGGAAGTGGCGAGCTTGCCTCGTCCCGCACAACAAAAGATCACCACCGATGTGCAGTCCATTCAGGAGATCGGCGGACTCGTTGGCCGCGCCATTCTCGCCGTTCTCGCTGTGCGGATTCTGAGCCGTCGCACGCTGCTGCGCGTCTTCCAGTTTCCAGGCTTGATCATTGTTCCGGTGGTGTTCGCGGTCTGCGCAACGTCCAGTCTCGAACTCACCAAAATTGGTATTTTCTTCGCGGGCTTGGTGACCGTCGCGCAGTTCAGCTTCTGGGGAAACTATCTGCCAGGCGCGTTTCCGCTGCATTTGCGAGGCACCGGAGAAGGCTTCGCCGCCAACGTTGGCGGTCGCATGATTGGGACCGGATTCGCCGCGGTTACAGCCCAGTTGGTCAACTTCATGCCGGGTACAACGGCACCGACCAAGTTTGCCTACGCCGCCGCGGCGGTTGCGGCGTTCGTTTACCTGGCGGGATCGGCGTGCAGCTTTCTGCTGCCGGAACAGGATATCAATCGCACCGAACGGGATTAGCTGTTTTTGAGCGGCACCGGCATTGGGGCGTTCGTTGTGCGGAACCAAGCCAGCAGATCCGCGAGCAATTCATCGCGTTTCCCGACATTGGTCAGTGCGACGTTGCGACGCTCGCCCATGTCCGATTTCATGTCGTAGAGTTCCACCGCGTTGTTGTTGGAAACGTTCGCGATGCCTCCGTCGAGAATCCATTCCTCATGATAGAGATGCAATTTCCAATCGCCCTTGCGGATCACACTCACCGGGCGTGAGCGAAATTCGTTGTCGCGTCCGCGAATTACCGGATCGTCCAGATATCCCGGAAAATGCCAGTAAATTGACTGTCTCCTTAGTTTCTTCTTGCCTTTCAGCAATGGCACGAGACTCTCGCCGTCGAGGATTTTACCCGCGGACGGACGCGCACCCGCCACATCCAGGAACGTTGGATAGAAATCGAGATTGATCACAGACTCATCGCAGACCGAGCCTGCTTTGGTGACGCCCGGCCAGCGCACGAGCATCGGTTCGCGAATCCCGCCCTCGTAATAGCAACCCTTGTTGCCGCGCAGAGGCTCTTGCGAAGACTTCTGCACGCCTCCGTTATCCGAAGTGAACAGCACCAGCGTGTTCTCGCGCAGGCCAAGAGCATCGAGGCGAGCCAGCAATTGGCCCACAGCATCGTCGAAATCGAAGAGACACGCCGCATACAGCGGATCCCCGTGCTGCTTTCCTTTGACCTTCGCTTTGAATCGCTCAAGCGTCGCCGGACGCGCTGCCAGATTCGAGTGGATGGCATGATGTGCGACGTATGCGAGGAAAGGCTTCTCTTTGTTTCGCTCGATGAACTCGGATGCCAGCCGCGTGATCGTGAACATGCTCTTCGGGTCGTCCGGCTCGTTGCGCGAGGCGTTGGGATTTGGCCGCGGATCGATGCTTTCGTCAAAACCCCGATCTTTCGGACGCGCGCTCGCCTTGCCGCCCAGATGCCATTTGCCGATGTGACCCGTGCGATATCCCGCTTCGCGCATCGCCTCAGCGAAGGTTACGTTTTCCGGTGCGAGGGTCTCGTTGTTGGGCACGGGTTCGAGGCGCATTTTTTCGACCGGTCCGCGCTTGGTGGATCCCACCGCATAAATGCCATGGCGTGGCGTGTATTGCCCGGAAAGCAGGCAGGCGCGGCTTGGCGCACAGTTTCCCGCGCCTGCGTAGGCCTGTGGGAAGCGCATGCTTTCGCCTGCGAAACGGTCGAGGTTTGGGGTTTCGTAGAAATCTGCGCCCTGAAAGCCCACGTCGCGCCAGCCGAGATCGTCGGCAAAGATGAAGAGAATATTGGGACGCTTCTTCTGGGCGGCCGACAAGGCTACCGCTGCCGCGGTCACGAAGAGTTGTCGCCGGGAGATGGACATGACTGTTGTTACCTTATCGCATGATTCGATCCACTTTGCGCCGGTGGGGGCGTACCGCATTTTTTTCTGGGCGTGTCGCTGCCGTGGAACTATAAGGCTGTCGTCTTGTGGCGGAAGAAGCTCAACGTGTTGTCGCCTTGTTTCAGTTTTCGATAGCACTCGAGACTCCCGTACGAATCGAGTAGAGCGAACTTCGACGAATGCTGGGCGATCGCCAACTTGTGGCTGGCAGCTTGTTCGAGACAGAGAGCGTACTCGTTTTCAAGCGGATACGGCGGATCGAGAAACAGAATATCCGCTGGATATTTGGCAATCCATTGCGTGGCTTTGCCCTTGATGGCGAGCGCGCGAGCGCCGGTTTTGAGCGAATTCAAATTCTCGCAAAGAACATCGTATGCCTTTGGATCTTTCTCAATCAGGATCGCTCGCGAAGCGCCGCGCGAAATGGCCTCAATTCCGACGCCCCCTGTGCCTGCGTAAGCGTCGATGAACACGGCACCCTCGATGACTGGCATGAGCACACTGAATAAAGACTCCCGCAGGCGATCGGGTGTGGGCCGGACATGGTCGCCCGGCACCGACTGAATGCGTCTGCTACGAAATTCTCCGCCGATGATTCGCATGATTATTCGATCGGCTTGCCATATTTCTTCAAGTATTCTTCTTTGGCTGAGTCGACCCAATTGTCGCGGCGGATGCGGCCTTGAAACTCAGGTAGTTTCGCTTGAATGGCGTCCATGTCGCTGCCGGTCCAAGTGGCGATCTGGTCGAACCGGAAGATACCCATCGCGTTCAGGCGTTTCGCGATGATCGGTCCGATGCCGTGGATGAGCTTGAGGTTGTCGTGCGGGATGCCAAGGTCTTCGCGCGGAGCAAGGATGTTGGCGTCGGTCCCCTTCTCGACTTCGACCGGTTTCTCGACCTCAACAACGATTTCGCGGATTTCGGGAGGGCGAGTGCGCAGCCGTTCCAACTCGGGTTCCAACTCGGAAAGTCGAGTCCGAAGGTTCTGAATTTCGCCAGTGACTGCGGCGTGCTCTTCTGCGCCAACAGCGAGCCTAGATCGCAATTCCTCAGCGGACTTCGATTCAGCCTCCAACTTCGCGGTCAACGTAGCGATTGCCGACTCGCTCTCCTTCGCGCCTTCCGCGAGCCCGGCCCGCAAATCCTCAGCGGACTTCGATTCAGCCTCCAACTTCGCGGTCAACTTAGCGATTGCCGACTCGCTCTCCTTCGCGCCTTCCGCGAGCCCGACCCGCAACTCCTCAGCGGACTTCGATTCAGCTTCCAATTTCGCGGTCAACGCGGCGATTGCCGACTCGCTCTCCTTCGCGCTTACCGCAACTTGCGCGCGGAAATCCGCAGCAGTCTTGGCGTTCGCTTCCATTGCGGACAAACTGCTTGTCAACGCCGCAATTTGCGCATCTTTCTCGCTCAATACCTTTTTGGTTTGCTTGTCAGAATCCGCGAGCTTACCCTTGATCGGCTCCAACTCACCGATCTGCGCCAGAAGTTTGGCGAGGGCGGAATCTTTCTCTTTCAGCATGCCTTGATAGCGAGCTTCCCATTCTTTGAGCCTGCCGTCGCGCTGCAGGATAGACGCCCTAAGCGGTTCGATCTCGCCGATGCGGGACTGCAATTCTCCCGCTTCTTTTTCGCGGCTCTCCTTTGATTTCTCGCCTGCTTGTACAGCCGTCTCAAGCTCAGCAATTCGCGCGTCCGCACTCTTCAGCCGGCCGTTCAGCGGCTCGACCATCGCGGCCTGCCTCCGCAGATCGGCAATCAAATCCTCTCGGTCGCCCAGATCTTTGCGGGCGGACGAAAGTGCCGATTCAGCAGCCGACAAGGAGCTTTCCTTCGCTGCCAAAGTCGTTTCGACGGTCGCGTATTTGACCTTCCAGATGGCGGATTCGGAGGCCCACGATGACTTCGCTTCCACTAACGCGCCTTCGCTCGCCGTCAGTTTCGACGTGAAGCCCGCCATTTTGTCGAGTGCCGATTGATGCTCGCTTTCTATCGAAATCAGGCGTCCTTTTAAGGAACTTTCAGCGTCCACCGCGCTTTGGGTGCGAGTGGCTTCGGTACGCAGATCGGCTCGCAGGGCTTCCAACTCGCGGTTGGACCGCTGCACCTTCTGCGTCCAGACACCTTCCAGTTCCATTGACCGGCGGCGCTCGGTTTGCCGTGTCCACCACCAGCCGACGACGAGGCCGATAAGTCCCGCAGAAAGCAGACAAAAGATGATCTTGATCGGTAAATAGAGCATTAGCGTTACACAAATCCTTAGAAATCACGGTTATTGATTCGAAATTGCCGCGCCTGACTTCTCTGCGAGTGGATGAAACTCGATGCGGCGATTGCGGGCCTTGCCCTCTGGAGTGTCGTTGGCGGCAATCGGCTTGGCCGACCCAAAACCGGTATCGCTGAGCCGGGCAGCCGAGATACCCTTGGAAACCAAGTAACGCTTGACCGCCGTGGCGCGCCTCCTGCTGAGATCGAGGTTGAGCTTGGGGTCGCCATCGGCATCGGTGTGTCCGGAAATTTCAACGGGGATCTTGCCGCCATTGGCGAGAATCGTCGCGATATTGTCGAGAATCATTCTTCCGTCCGGCAAAAGAATGTCGCTGGCAGGAGCAAAACGAATGGTCTTGCCCGCTACGAATGTACTCAGGTCGACTTCCAACTGACTTGCTCGAGGCGAGAGAATCACCAGCGGTGGCAGAGCGACTTCCTGGGTCGGTTGAACGATCACTTCGGTCACGCCCCACACGCCCTCGACGCGCTGGCGGGCGTCCTCACTGACAATGAGGGATCCGCGCTGTCCTGTCAGAAATGCCGTTTGTTGCTGCACACTAAGGCCTTCAATCGGGATATTTCCGGCTTGCAGTGCGGCAGCGGACCGGGCAAGAAGGTCCTCTTCGATCTTGTGCGGCTCATGCCGGACACAATACCAACAAAGCGCGGCAAGCGCCATCGAACCCAGGACGGGGATTCCCCAACGATCCATAATCGGGTGATCACTCCTTCAGCACGGCAACGCGTGCAGGTACCGCCGTCTCCCCACGGTCTAGGGTAGGTTACTCCACATCTTGAACCTCGTGCAACCTATATCGACCCTTCCCAAAGTTTGTCACGCAACTGTCACACAGAAGAAATGCAATCCAGCTCAGCATGAAAGTAAGAAAACCAAATGTTTTCCGATTGTAGTTCTCCAGATCGAATCTCTTCCAGTCTCGCTTCATCCTGCTGCTCGGCATTTTTCAACCAATCATTTTTTCAACCCACAGAAGAGGTATCTATGAATCCGCTCGTATGGCGTGGTCCAGAATTTCTGTTGTTTTACGCGGTCGTCGCCGCAGCGTTGTTGCTGTGGCAGTTCGTTCGCGGAAGGCAACGCGAGGAATCCGCGGCGGCGACAGTTCCCGACGGCCCAACCTCAATGATCCTTATGAACTTGCCTACCTTCGCGGTGGCAAGAACGAACTTCTGCAGGTTGCCACGGTGTCGCTGATTGAGCGCCGACTCCTGCTAACGGACGATCGTGGCAAAGAAGCGTCCGTGAAGGCATTCCAGCGGAGGGCGGCCGAAACCGTTGCGAGCCCGATCGGAGCGTATCTTCTCCGCTACTTCGAGGACGCGAAGCCGGCCCATTTGGTGCTGCAAGTCGGGGAGGGCCTCCTGCCCAGCGCTGTGGCGACCTATCGCCACAACCTGGAAGCTGTCGGCCGCGGCGCGACGATGCAGTTCGGGGCAGTCGCGCCAAGGATGCCGGTCTCGCGATGGCAGTGCTGCTCGGTTTGGCGGGGATGAAGTTTGGGGGACCGGCCATAGGAACGTAGGCTTGCTGATTTTCTTTGCGATTGCCGTAACGGTGGTAGCGTCACTGATTGGTTTCACAGGGCGACCTCAGCGGGGCTGAGTCCCCGGCGGCCCTGCAGGTTGGAACAGAGTACCTGCATGTCGGCGATCGTCTGGCTACCGGCGGCCGTCAGGCGGCCTCTGTTGACCGCCATTTTCGGGGTTGGGGCGATGAACGCTGCAGGGCTCGACTATGGCAAGCGTCTCTATCCGAAGGCGAATGTTGGCATTTCCTCCGACAGTAGCTGTGGAAGCAGCAGCGGAGGTGGCTGTGGCGGCTCCGGAAGTTAGTGATTGCGGAATCAGTTCCTGAGTATCCGTTCAAAGGCGGCGATCGTGGGAGGCGAGGGCTTGTAGTTTCCAAATCGATAGCCTTCGGCGATGCGGAGCGGAGTCCAGCCTTCTTTGTTGGGCTTGTTCCAGATCTCTGTCTTCGCCCCGTGGGATGCCAAGAATTCCACTGCGGATGGGGCGTTCTTGTACGCCGCGGCATGCATGGCCGTCTCGCCGTTGTCGTCCACTGCATTGATGTCCGCGCCGAGTTCGAGCAGTGTTTGCAGGGCTTCCACGACCTCCGCCTCGGTGCCTGCGTCCTCTCCGGGGCTACGAGTGCCGAGTCCCGCGGCGGCCATTAGCGGAGTGGAGTTTTCGCGATTGCCGATTTTTGGATCCGCACCGAGTTTCGCCAGGTAGCGGATCAGTTCCGCATCGGCGGTGCGGGCGGCAAGAAAATAGGGCGTTGCTCCAATCGTATTGATCGCCGTCAGGCCAACCCCCACTTTTTTGGTCATTCGGATGTTGATGTCGGCACCTTTGGCGATGAGCTTTTGCACAATTGCAAGGCTCGTCGTTTTGCCCGATCCATAGGGGGCAGGATCGTTATCGCCGACACCGGGCTTGCGGATCCAAGAGACGACATGGAGCGGAGCCCATCCCGGACCGACAGTGTTTGGGTTCGCTCCCGCGTCGAGCAGTTCGGAAGCAAGATCGAAATGGGCGTTCTCCATCGCCAACAAGAGCGCCGATTCGCCCTGCCGCGGCGGCGTTTGCGCTTCGCTTGGCGTGCCATTGGGCGGACGCTTCGTGACCAGGGTTGCGTTGATGTCAACGCCTGCTTGGAGCAGTGCTCTGACGACGGCCGAGTGGCCTTCTCGCGCGGCAAAGAAAAGCGGAGTGAATCCCGAATCGAGTTGGGCTCGGAAGTCCGCTTTTGCGGCGATCAGCGCCTCCACGACTTCCGTGTGGCCCTCCGCGGCGGCCCACATGATCGCGGTTTGGCCGCGTTTCGATTCCTTGGCGTTCGAATCCGCGCCTTTTGCCAGTAGAGCTTTCACGGCTTCGAGTTTGCCCGTGCGGGACGCCGTCATCAAAGCGGTTTCGCCGCCGGGGAGTGCGCTATTGGCGTCCGCACCTTTACTGAGCAGGAGTTCGACGAGGGCGGCGTTGCCGTTGGTGCAGGCGAGATGAAGCGGGGTGACGCCATAACGGTTGACGGCTTTGACGTTGGCTCCGACACCGATGAGGAGGCGCGCGGTTTCCACATCGTCGTGATGGGCCGCCCAGTGAAGGGCCGTGGATCCATCGGCCTGCGTAGCGTTGACGTCCGCCTTGGCGGCGAGTTGTGCGCGCACGGCTTGGATGCGATTCTTCCCTGTGGCGACCGCATCGGGCAACGTTTCGGCCGCTGTGGCGAGAGTGAGGCAGAGACACAGACTGCCATGAAACCTGGTCACAGCGACAGCAATTCCTCAACTTTGCCTTTGCTGTCGGCGAACCTGTCCATGCGGATGCCTGCTTTTTCGAGTAAGGTCAGATGGACATTGGCAAGTGGCGTTGGCTTGTCATAGCGGATGTGACGGCCCTTCACGCCGCCTCCGGCCACGAGCACCGGCAGATCGGTATGGTTGTGGATGTCCGAGTTACTCATGCCGCTTCCGTAGAGAATCATCGAGTGGTCGAGCAGCGAACCATCGCCATCCGGTGTGGCCTTTAGCTTTTCCAGATAATAGGCGAACAGCGAGACATGGAACGCGTTGATCTGTGCGACCTTGGCGAGCTTTTCCGCATTGCCGCCGTTGTGTGTGAGCGGGTGGTGTCCCTCATTGATGCCAATTTCCGGATAGCTGCGGTTGCTGGTTTCGCGGGCGAGTTGGAAGGTAATCACTCGCGTCACGTCGCCCTGCATGGCAAGCACTTGCAGATCGAACATCAGACGCGCGTGTTCCGCGTAGCTCGCGGGGACGCCCAGCGGGCGATCGAGATCGCGCAGTCCGGATTCCTCTGTGCTCTTTTCGGCCTTTTGGATACGGCGCTCCACTTCGCGGACGGTGTCCAGATATTCGTTGACTCTATTGCGATCGCCCGGGCCGAGTTCGCGACGGAGGCGAGCGATATCCTGGCCCATCCAGTCGAGCAGGCTTGCGTTTTTGCGGAGTTCGGATTGGCGGTCGGCGACCGATCCGCCGTCGCCGAACATGCGTTCGAAGGCGATACGGGGATGGGCTTCGGACGGCAGCGGTGTGGTGGGCGACGACCAGCTTAGATTGTTCTGGTACACGCACGCGTAGCCGTTGTCGCATTGGCCGACATTGGTGAGCAGATCCATGGAAAGTTCCATCGATGGCAGACGCGTGTCTTGTCCGATATGCTTGGCTGCGACTTGGTCGACGGTGGTGGCGAGATAGTAGTCCGAGCTTTCGGTCCACTTGGCGGTAGCGGCGCTCAAGAAGGACGCGTTGGAAGTGGCGTGGGTGCCTGGATAGGCGTTCTTCAACTCGAGGTTGCCGATGACGGAAACGTGCTCGCGAACTTTCTCCAGTGACCGGAGTGTGGGTGAGAGGAATTCGCCGGGTTTCGGGGTCCAGGCTGGCATATGGGCACCCATCGGCATGTAGACGAAGCCGAGACGTCGCACCGGCTTTCCTGCGGGCGTCGCCGCGAGTGCGGTCATGGATGGGATCATGGCATCGAGCAAAGGCAGTGCAATCGATGCTCCCATGCCTCGCAGCAGGCTGCGGCGGGGCATGGACTTCCGGGTTAGGGTCTTCATGGCCGGGTTGATCTCCTTCGGAGCAAATGCAGATGCTCCAAGTATATTGCAGTGGATCGCGGTTCGCTTGGGGCGAACGTAGTAGGATGTGTGGGTGACCTTTCTCGCCCTCTTTTTCAACCTCCTCGCCCAGGACCCCTATGCACTCGGGCCTGACTCCAACATCCAGCCCGGAGTCCCTCGCGGCAAGGTCACTCAGTTTGTGTTCGCCAATTCCAAAGTCTTTCCCGGCACCGTTCGCGACTATTGGATCTACGTCCCCGCGCACGCCCCCGCGGGTAAGCCTCTGCCCGCGATGGTCTTTCAGGATGGTGGTTCGGACATCAAAGACGACAGCGCGTTTCGCGCCACGATCGTCATGGACAATCTCATCCACAAGGGCCATATCCCGCCTATGGCCGCGATCTTTGTGAACCCGGGCGTCATGCCCGCTCCAAACGGCGGCACGCAACAAGGCCGATTCAATCGCAGCTACGAATATGACGGACTCGGCGATCGCTACGCGCGGTTCCTGCTCGATGAACTGATTCCTGAAGTTCGCAGCAAAGTTTCCCTTTCCACCGATGCGGACGATTGGGCACTTGTTGGTGTCAGTTCCGGTGCCATTGCCGCTTTCAACGCAGCCTGGATGCGCAATGACGCCTTTCACCGTGTCATGAGTTTCATCGGCAGTTTCGTCAACTTGCGCGGTGGCCAGATCTTATCCACCCTCGTCCGCAAGACCGAACCCAAAACCCTGCGCGTCTACTTGCAGGACGGTTCCAACGACAACAACATTTACGGCGGAAGTTGGTGGATGGCCAATCAAGACCTTGCCGCTTCTCTCGAATACGCCGGCTACGACTACAAATTCGTTACGGGCACCGAACAGCACAACCGGAAACACGGGGCTGCCGTACTGCCCGATGCCATGCGCTGGCTTTGGCGCGATTATGGTAAGCCGCTGGCCAAAGCCCAGCCCCCTGCGCGCAATCATCACCATCAGTTTCTCGACGATCCCGGTTCGGGCTGGGAACTGGTCAGCCAAGGTCACGGCTACGCCGAAGGACATACCGTGGATAAACAGGGCAATGTTTACTTTACCGACGGCCGTCTGAACAAGATCTGGAAAATCGGACTCGATGGCAAAGCCGTCATCTTCAAAGACGACGCCAACAAAACCACTGGATTGAAAGCCGCGGCCGACGGACGCCTCTACGGCGGACAGGCCGCCAACAGACGGATCGTCGCCATCGACCCCGCCTCGGGCAAAGAAACCGTGATCGTCGAGGATGTCAACCCCAACGATCTTACCGTCACGTCCAAGGGCGAAATCTATTTCACCGACAGCCGGGGCAAGGCCGTCTGGTTCGTAGATACCAAAGGTGAAAAGACGAAAGTACACGAAGGGATCGAAAACCCCAACGGTATCCAACTCTCGCCCGATCAGTCGCTCCTGGTGGTCTCGGACAGCCGCAACAAATGGATCTGGTCGTTTCAAGTGCAACCGGATGGCTCGCTCGCCAACGGGCAGCCGTTTTACCGTTTGGAAACGCCGGACGAAAGCTCTGTGAGTTCCGCAGACGGCATGACCATGGACACCGAAGGCTTTCTTTATGTCACAACGAATATCGGTCTGCAGATCTGCGATCCGCCGGGCCGCGTCATGGCGATCCTGCCCAAACCACAGCCCGGTGCACCGCTCGCGAACTTGGTCTTTGCGGGTGCGGACTTCAAAACGCTCTATATCGGCAACGGCGACAAAGTCTATCGCCGCAAGATGAAGCGCACCGGTGTCACTCCGTGGAACGTAATGAAACCGCCCACGCCGAGGCTTTGAGTATGCTGCCCATTCTGCCGACCGACAAATACGAAGCGCTCTGCCGCCGCTGCGGGATGTCCTGCCACACGCCGATCCAGTTGGGATCGAAGGTCGTCATCATTCCAGAGATCCACTGCCGGTTTCTCGAACACGACGCCGAAGGAAAGTCCGCCTGTAGCGTTTACGCCAATCGCCATGAGATCGCCCCTTGGTGCCGCACCGCCGAAGAAGCCGTGGGACTGAACGCCCTCGCGCACGATTGCCCTTACGCAGCCGGAATCCCCGGATTTAGCGGCAAGCGCTGGGCCAAGGATTGGGAACACGAGGCCATCGCGCGCGTGCTGCGCGTGAAGCTCGCCACCGAAGGGTTGACCATTGAAGACAGTCCGGATTCAGCTCTGCGCCTGCTTGGCGAAGGGTGGACCTATGAAGAGTCTGACGACGGAACCCGATTCCTCTTCCGGCGCGAAGCTTCCGCGTAATCACCGGGTCGCAAAACAAAAGGGAGGCCCGCAGGCCTCCCTTCCATCCGCAAATAGAACGCTGCTCCCTTACGGGACCAAGTCCGTACGCCAAGCGCCGCGACCATGCGTGAACGCGGTCAGACGCCTCGTTCCCGTGGTGTTGATGTCCAGCCATTCCACCGAGACATTGGCGAAACCGCTGACTTCCTTATACCAGTTGACGCCACCATCGATCGTTGTGAAAACCCCCAAGTCCGTGCCGACGTAAACGCGATTCGAATTGGTTGGATCCACGATCACCGTCTGCGCGGGAACTAACGGCAGAGTATTGGGCGCGGTTCCGGGGGCTGAGGTCCAGGTTGCTCCGGAGTTGATCGACTTGTAAACCGAAACGCCTCCGAAGGTCGCGTAGGTGGCCCACGCGTTATTGGAATTCGTGGGATCGAAAGCCAGCGAAGTTACAGCAATCGTGCGCGGCCGGGTGCTGGCCCAGTTCGTTGCGGATCCAGCGGTGAGTGCCGCGGTGTTGAAGCCGATGTAACCGTCCGTCATGCCGAACACCACTTTGTTCGTATCCAAGTTGGACGACGCGATCGCCGAGACCTCGAAATTGCCTGGAGTGATGGCACTCGCCTGCGTCCAACTGTTTGCTTGATTGGTGGTGCGCCAGATAAAGAATCCCCCTGTCCAAAGGTGCTGCTTGTTGCCTGGATTCATATGGAAAGGATTGATGAACAGGAAGTTGCCAGCACTTTCGGTAATGCCCGTAACGGCATCGGAAAAGGTCAACCCGTTGTTGGTTGACCTCTGGATCGAGAGTGCGGTGTACTCACCGAACAGGACGGTGGTCGAGAGCGGGGACTTTTCGTCAATGGCGGTATAGCCGCCGTCGCCGCCAAGCAGATTGGTCCAGTTGGTGGACGCTGTGGTTCCACGCCAAGTGCCATTGTCCTGAAGACCGCCCATGAAAGTACTGCCATCCGGATGCGTCGAGCCGTGATAAAACTGCGTGGTGCTGTAGCCGTTGTTGAGTTCGGTCCAGGTCACAGCGCCAGCGACCACGCTTCCGCAGACGTTGGCCACAGTGGTGCCGACATTTGCGCGAGCGTCAGCAGTGCGGAAGATGCCGCCATCGTTCACCGCATACATGGTCTTGTTGCCAACGCCATCGTAATTGGGATGGAAGGCGATGCCGTGATTGTCGGCGTGGTTGTAGTTGGGATCGCCCTGGTTCTGCCACCAGTAGCTCGCAACGCCGAAGGTTGCACCGCCATCGTCGGACCGGAAGAGATCGATGCCACCGGCCCAGACGCGGTTGGAATCCGCCGGATCCACTTCCAGAACGGCGTCGTACCAGCCTTGGTTGAACAATCCGCGATCGGATCCCACGCACGCGTTGTATGCGTAGACGGGATTGGTGAGCAGGATATTGTTGAGCGGTACGGGATCGACAGTGGATCCGTTGTTGGACATCTGCGTGGTCCAGGTTCCAGGGTTGCCGTTCGCGGTGGACCGGAAGACGCCCAGCACGCCGTCGGCATAGGCACCGGCTGCGCCGCTGCTGGCCAATGCGTAGACGATGCTTTCGTTCGACGGAGCGATGGCCAACACAGTGCGACTCATGTTGGTGGTGGTGAAGGCCTGCGTCATCGTGGTTGCGGTATCGTTATCGAGCACGCGTTTGACGTCGCCGGTCGCGGTGAAGAATCCGCAAGCTGCGAAGACATAGCCAACGGCACGCTTCATCTGAATCGCGAGGTCACCGCAGCCGTTGGTTCCGGTGGCGATGCTGGTCCAGGAAGTGCCGCCGTTGATCGACTTGAAGACGCCCGTGCGAGTGGATGCGTAAATGCGGTTGGGGTTGCGCGGGCTAACCACCACGTCATTCACATATTGGAAGTTCGGCACATTGGTGGAAGCCAACTGATTCCAGGTGGCACCGCCGTCCGTGGTGACAAAGATGCCCGCCCCGCGAAGGGCGTCTCCGTTGAAGTAGCCTTCACCGGTTCCAGCGTAGATTTTGTTGAAGTTGTTGGGGTCGAAAGCCAACGAAACGACGGCGATATTGGGAATCGCGAGGTCCGTGAGAGGAACCCAATTGGCACCGCCGTCGGTGGTCTTCCAGACGCCGCCGCCTACGGCTGCGGCATACATAATGTTGGGACTTGAAGGGTGGATCAACAGCTTGCGGGTGCGACCGCCTTGGTTGTTGGGTCCGAGAGGAGTCCATGAGCTCAGGGTTCCACCCGCCGGGGCGTTGGCTTCCGAAGCAAGCACGGTGCCGGTGGCCGACGAATAACGATTCATTTGGCGAACATGCTGCAGAGCGGCGATGTACTGGCTGGTATCGAGCGGAATGCCGATGGCCTTCTTGTCGGATCCTCTTCCACCGGCTTTTTGTACCCAGCCGCCGGTGCGGCGATTGACGAAGTACGCCATCGCTTCGGCGGGCTGGTCGGCTTTCTCAACGAGTTTGCGGTGCTTGTCCGCGAGTTTGCGGCGATACGCACTCAGCGGATCTTTCTTCTGGCCATACTGGTTCCAGGCGACGCAGGCTCCGCCAATGAGGGCGGCTAAGCCGACACCTGCGAGTAGCAACGATTTGTTTGACATGATCTCCTCCTGTCCTTCTAAAGCTGCGCGGAACGTGCGCGGTGATCTTTTACCGCGCAGGTCCAGATATCAAACATTACCGTGGATGACCATCGGAGTCAATCCGGGCGCGTGTGTCAGCGGATCGCGGCATACCAGCGGCCTAGCACCTGCGGCGGAACCCCGGCCCAGTATAGAATCTGCAGCAAGGTCCAGTGCAGATACACTCCAGGAAACCAGCGCCCTTCAAACCGCCGCGAAGACGTGGTTACGACAAGATCCGAATGCAGAAACCTGCCTCGCAGGCGAGCGATCAAGTCGAGATCTTCAAAGATGGGATGATCGCGAAACCCACCCGCTGACTCATAGTCGGCGCGACGCACAAAGATCGCGGAATCGCCGTAGTAGAGCCTCAGCACCCGCAGCCAAGGATAGGAACGGTTCAGGAACCGTGCACCTGCACTCGACCCGGTGAAGCGGAGCGAAAAGTTGCCGCCTGCGGCCGTGGGATCGGCGAGCGCCTTGCGAATCGCCTCCATGCAACCCGAATCCGGCAGAGTATCGGCATGGACAAACCACAGAATCCCGGCAGTTGTTTCAGCGGCACCGCGCGCCTGCTGGCTACCTCGCCCGCGCTTGCATCGTTCGATGAGTTGCACGGCATCGAGCCGCAACTCTCGCACAATCTCGCAGGTGCGATCGGTGCTGCCGCCGTCCACCACCGCGATCTCATCGCCAGCAGACAGCATCGACACGCAGGCGCGTAGAGTTCCGCCAATCGACGCTTCTTCGTTTAGGACAGGGATGACAATCGCGATACGCACTCGAAGTAAATGCTCTCCATTCGCCGCGCAAAACCTGGCGTGTCGCAAGCGGCCGATTCGCGGATCTTCGGCCGCATGGCTGCCCGCATTTCGCCCAACGCAGCCGGCGGCAGCATACCCAAGCGCGCAGCCATCGATACAAAACTCGCGCAGTCCGGTGCCACGAAATCCCCCAATCCGGCCGCTCTCAGAATCGAAGCGCTGGTGCGCGAAGCCCAGCGATCGCCTGCAAAGGTAAGCACGGGAACCCCTTGCCAGATCGCTTCCGTGGTGGATGTCCCGCCATTGTAGGGGAACGTATCGAGTGCCAGATCGATGCGATCGTAAGCCTGCAAAAACTCAAAATGTTCAGCAGGGCCTTCCAAATGCACCCGATCCTGAGTCACCCCGCAACGCGCAAACTGTTCGCGCAGATAGGCCCGTGCGCCTTCTGACTTGAGCGAGGCATTCTTCAACAACAGCGTGCTGCCCGGCACCGCCGCGACAATTCGGCTCCAGGTGGCGATCACCTCCGGCGTGATCTTGTACAGCGAGCACAAGCTTCCAAACGCCACGCCGAAACCCCGCAAGCAGGGCGCTTCCGCCACCGGCGGCACTGGATAATCCACATCGAATGTCAGATAACTGCCCTGCACGCGCAGAATCCGTTCGGAATAGTAGCAATCCTCCGTGTCGGGAATCACATCGGCATCGCCAATCAAATAGTCGTAACCAGGTAAGCCGGTGGTCGCGTACATATTGAACCAACCGATCGTGACCGGTGCAAGTTTGCGCTGAAATAGCGGCAGCCGGGTCAGGTTGCTGTATCCATTGAGGTCGATCAGAACCTGCACTCCAGACTCTGCAATCAGCCCCTGCAGAGAAGGGTTGTCGAGATTTCGTGTGTCGTGAAAACGGTCTTGCGGATGTTCGCGATAGCCGTGCACAATCGCCGTCCGCGCCACGTCGGCAAACAGATGCACTTCTACCCGGCTGCGGTCGTGCTGATTGATCAACCCCCAAACCGGCTTCATCCAATTGTCGCGATGAAAGAACGACGACACGTAGCCGATTCGGAGCGGAACACCTTGCACAAGGCGGGGAATCGCGGGCGCTGGAGTCGAGGGGAGATCGCGCTGCACCCAATCTCGCCGGGTATTCAAAATCGCCTGATTGTCCGCCTGCGGAACCCCGGGGACGATCGTGGCGAGCATACTGCGCGCCAACGATGAACCTGCATCGCCTGCTTCCGCGCACCGGCGAAGACACGCCGCCGCTTCGTTTAGGCGTCCGATTTCGAAGAGCGCCCGGCCCAGATTATGGCGAGCTTTGTTCCAATCCGGGCGCATCGCCAAGACTCGTTCGAAACAGTCAACCGCACCGGCAAACTCACTCCGCGACGTCTCCGCACAGCCCAGCGCAAACCAGGTCTCCGCGGATGCGGGGCCCTCCGCATGCAACTTCCGATACGCGACAGAGGCGGCCGCAAAGTCACCAGCCATCTGCAAAGCATCCGCGAAACTTCGCAGGTCCGCCGTGTTGAGTGGCAAGGCAGCGAACGCGCGATCCAAACATTGGGTCGCTTCCGCCTTGCGACCTTCTTTTTCGAGACTCTCTCGCAGGCTCCAAAGTGCACCCGCGTGTCGCGGATCGTGCGCCAGAATCTCGCGAAAGCGCGTCTGCGCATCCGGTGCATCGCCACAAGCCGCATACAGCCTGCCGATACTCAAGCCCGTCTCGATCGGATCCGCCCCCCGCGACAGCGCTGTCTCGTATTCCGCCAAAGCTTCGCGATTGCGGCTTTGCTTGCGCAGCAAACCAGCCAGGCTCAAATGAAAATGCGGCTTGGAGGCCAGCAGAATTGCTTGACGCAAACTCCGTTCCGCCTCGGTTTCCCGTCCCCCTGCGAACAAAACCGTCGCCAAGGCGTTGTGGCATTCCGATTCCGCGGGATTCGCCGCAACGGCAGCCCCCAGCAGTTCCGCCGACTGCTTCGGATTGCCGACCTCGTGCAGCAGGCAACCCATCCGGTACAACGCCACAGGATGCCTCGGATTCTTGCGCAAAATCTGCGAAAACGCATCGGCAGCGGCACGATGGTTTCCCTCATCGTGATATTGCTTGCCGGTTTCGAGCAGTTCGGCTTCTTTTTTCGCTCCGGCGGACATGTTTCGAAAGGTTACCATGTGCGCGATCCACTACAATTTGACTATGTATCGCCGCTGCGCCGCCATTTTACTCACGGCTATTTGTTTCGCTCAACAGGAACCGCAGGCACCGCGGCAAGATCTCACCATCAAACTGAATGTCGACCTCATTCAAATCGACGTCACCGTGATGGACAAAGCAAAGAAGCATGTCTCGGGTTTGACCGAGGACGACTTTGAGGTTTTTCGCGACGGCAAACGCCAGTCCATCAAAAAAGTTCTGTACGTTTCACGTCCGCCGCTCGAAACCAACCCCACCGCGGTCGCCAACAATCCGGGGATTGCGCTGCTCGCACCCAAAGACAGCATCCGCGTCAAGGATGTCCGTCGCACCATTGCCATTTACATCGACGACCTCAGCATGAGCTCCGAAAGCGTCTACTATATGCGCGGCGCTCTGCACAAGTTCGTCGAGCAGCAGATTCTTCCCGGAGACATCGTCGCCGTCTACCGCTCTTCTGGCGGACTCGGGCTTTTTCAACAGTTCACCGCGGACAAACGCGCCGTGCTCGCCGGCATTGACAGCATCCGCTATCGAAGCATCAACGGTGTCGACTCGCTCGCGGCCCTGCAGAGCAATCCTTTGGAAGACGATCCGAACCCATCCATCGCCCAGATGGCGATCGAACAACGCCAGCGCGAAGAGGTCAATAACCGGCTGCGCCAGGACATGCTCACCGCCAACGTTCTGTCGAACGCCGCGTTCGTTGTACAAGGTCTGCGGGAGTTGCCAGGACGCAAATCGATGGTCATCTTTTCAGAAAGCATGCAGTTGTCCGATCTGCCGCAAGGTATGACGATCCCCGGTGCCAATGCGATGCTGCCCGGTGCGCAGGGCGGCTCGCGCGACCGAACCTTGCAGTCGATGCGTTCGCTGATCGATATCGCCAACCGTTCCGGGGTGACCTTTTACACAATCGATCCGAGGGGGCTCCAGGTGTTGGGCATCACAGCCATGGACACGCCTTCCGCAAATCCGCGACGGATGCAGGGCCAGCAATTGCAGCGGCAAATGGATTTTCAGATGTCCCAGGGCGGCCTGGCGGAACTCGCCGCCGCCACCGGAGGCTTGTTCTTTCGCAATACCAACGATCTCGCCCGTGCGTTGCAAGAAGCCGCCAATGATTTGGATGGCTACTACCTGATCGCCTTTCAGCCCGATGCCGAAACCTTCGTCAAGTCCAAACAGGGCAGTGCCAAGATGCACAAGTTGGAAATCAAGGTCCGCAAGCCGGGTCTCAAGGTTCGCTACCGGCAGAATTTCGCCGGTGTTACCGATGCCGAACGGACCCCCACCAATACCAATCCGCTGGTATCCGCAATGATCAGCCCTTTCCGGTCCATCGAGATCCCCATCAAACTCACGCCTCTTTACATCGAAAGCGATCAGGGCCCTTTGATTCGCGCGCTTTTCTTTCTCGATGCCAAGGGATTGCAATTCCTTGACGAGCCCGCCGCTCCGGATGACAAAGATCGAACGCCCTGGAAGAAAGCTGTCGCCGATGAAATGCTCATGCTCTACGATCAGTCGGGCAAAGCCGTCGACAAAGTCGTCCAAACTCAAACTATTCGCGTGCGCAAGAACGGTTATGAGAACATCATGAAAAATGGAATCGCGCAAGTGCTGGATCTCCCCATCAAGCAGCCCGGACCTTATCAACTGCGCGCCGCCATCATGGATCGAGGCACCAAGCTCACTGGATCTTCGGCGCAGTTCGTTTTCATCCCCGACATCAAGAACAAGCAACTCGCGATGTCCGATTTGACCGTCGCCACAGAGGCCTTTCTCAATTCACAATCCACAGACGGAACTCCTGCGCTGCGCGCGATGCAAGCCGGCGACAAGCTGATCTACGGAACCTATCTTTACAACGTCAAGGGATCGACGCCGAATCTCGAAGTTCAGGTGATTCTTTATCGCGAAGGGAAAGCTGTCTACACCGGCAAGAAAACGCCCTACCGTCCGGAAGGGCATACAGAAGGGAAAGCGCTCGTCCTCTCGGGAACCTTGACCCTTGGCAACAATCTCGCCGCTGGCGAATACGTGCTGCAGGTTGGCATCCACGACATCGACGCGCCGAAGAAGTATCGCTATGCTGTTAGATCGGTGGATTTCGAGATCCGCTCGAAATAGATGGCTTCGAATCGAGCAACTGTGCGATACCCCGCAGCGATCCATTCCACTTCATAGACCGCTGTCCACCCGGGGTTTTCGTGCATCGCGAGAACCTCTTCGACTGCGAACTCCAGACAGTCACGCGCAACCAGGCAGTCGAGCCTCATCGCTCTTCGGTCCTCGGGTCCGTATCCAAAACTTTCCTCGCCGCCTTGAAGCGAGAACACTTACCTTCCGAATCGTGTTCGAACAGTACCGTGTCGCCTTGGTGAACGAGCAATTCCAGCAACTCCAGAGTCCATCCAGTGAGGCACTCCGCTGCAGCGCAGTTTGAGATGTCGGAGTGAAATGCCAGGATTTCAAAACTGCCATCCAGTTTCTCCCGGCGCTGCATCGTGATATGCCATCGATGGAAATCGTCCTTGGCAAGCCAGAAGGAAATTACGGTCTGAACGCTGCGCTCAGATGCACGGCACGCCTGCAAACAGAGTCTCAGCTCATTGGCGACACCGTTTCGATCGCGCGGGGCCGGATAAGCCAAAACTGAAATTCTCTCAATCGGATGACAACTGAGGCATCTGTCAGGAAATTGCCAGTATCCGGCCTATTCGAAGGAGCTTCGAGTGGGATTGGGGGTGTTGTCGCTTAGCCCGTGCGCCACTACATATCGGGTCAATTCGGCCGTCGTGCCGATCCCCATCTTTTCAAGGATCCTGGCGCGGTAGGTACCAACGGTTTTCGGACTCAAGTGCAAGGCAGTGGCGATCTCGGCGGTTGTCAAACCTTCGGAAATTTTCAACAATACCGTGTATTCCCGCCCCGACAGCGACTCGTGAGGCATTTTACCGGATTGTCCCCGAAAAAGGTATTCGGCCAATGCCGACCCCAGTTCCGCACTCACATACCGCTTTCCGCTTGCGACCCGCTGCACCGCCGTCAGCAACTGCTCCGGCGCACTGCTTTTGTTCAAATATCCATTCGCACCCGCCAGAATCGAGCGTACGCCCACCTGATCTTCCGGATGGATACTCAAAACAAGAATTGCCATCCGAGGATGCGATCGCCGAAACGCCGGAATCGCTTCCAAACTGTTTCCACCTGGCATATTCAGATCCAATATGAGGACGTCGGGAGCCTGCCGTTCCAATTGTTGCCGCAGATCGGTGAGAGAACCCACCTGCTCCACCTCGGCGTTCGCCTGTTCCCGCAAAATTCCCACAAGGCCGAGGCGGACCACTGGATGGTCGTCGGCAATCAATATACGCATCGCATTACCCCTTTAATGTGCCTTCGATCTCGAAATGCTTTGCGCTACCAGCCGCAACAGAGTCTCCGGTGCAAACGGCTTTTCCAGGAGTTCCCCTCCAGGAAGCCCCGCAACGCCCTTTTCATCGATCTCACTGCGGGTATATCCAGACATGAACAGAACAGGTAAAGGCGTGTCTGTTTTCAGTTCTACCACCCTCGCCGCCAATTCCGCACCCGACATTCCCCTCATCACGATATCCGTCACCAGTAAGGCTGGTACGATCGAACCATTTCGCAACAAATCGAGCGCTTCCTCGCCGCTGGAAACGGTAGTCACTTCGTAACCGCAGCCCTTCAGCACTTCGGCGACGAATTTGCGAATATCGGCCTGATCGTCGACAACCAACACCACTCTTCCCTCGCCGTCGAGTCCGTTTTCCGATTCGGCATCTTGTCCGCGCGCTGCCTCGCCTTTGCCGGAACTTGCCCGTACGGCTTCATTCGGGACAGCGGGGAGCAGAATTTCGAACCGGGTTCCACTGCCGGGACTGCTCCAACATTGAATCGAACCTCCGGATTGATGGACAATGCCGTGAACGCTAGCCAACCCCAGGCCCGTTCCGCCCTGCCGTTCTTTTGTGGTAAAGAATGGCTCGTAGATTTGCTTCACGGTTGCTTCATCCATACCCTCGCCTGTGTCGGATATGGAAAGGCGTACCTGGTCTCCCAGATTTTCGAGACCGAAGATTAGGACGCCGCCCCGAGGCATAGCGTCACGCGCATTCGTAGTTAGGTTGATTAAAATCTCGTTCATTTGCACAAGATCCGCCAGAACGGTCACGGAACCAATGAGGGGCGGTTCCAACTCGATGTGCACGTCTTCACCGGCCAGGCGCCGCAGCAAAATCATGGCATCGGACAGCACTTCGTGTAAATCGAGAACTACCGGTTTCAGTGCTTGCTTTCTGCCATAGGCCAGAAGTCTCCTGGTAAGTTCCGCCGCCTCTTGCCCAGCGTCGGCGATCTGGAGGATATCCTGGTGAATTGGCGATTCCGGCGTCAGTTTCCGCAGCAGCAGCTTGCTATAGCCATTGATTACCGTGAGCAGGTTGTTGAAGTCGTGAGCCACGCCCCCGGCCAAACGCCCGATGCTGTCGAGACGCTGCGCCTGCTGGAGTTGCTCCTGCATCCGGTGAAGCTCGGTTACATCCTGCACTGTGCCGACATGTCTTGTCGAACCGTTGGAATCTGTTGCCGGTTGGACGATCGTTCTCACATCGCGCACGAGACCGTCGGCGCGCACAATCCTATGTTCGATCTCGATCGGTTTTCCCGTCGCCGTTCCGAGATTGAGCTGGTATGCCACCTCGGCCTGGTCGTTGGCAAACACGTAGTTCATCCAACTCAGGCCCAAGGCGGGTTCCTGCCCGGGGCACAAACCCATGATTCGGTACATTTGGTCTGACCAATATCTCGAAACGACTCTGTTTTCTTTGTCGATCGTCGCCGCAAAGCTCCCGATGTTGGCAATGCTCTGCGCCGAGGCTAGCGCTTCGCGGCTGTCTCGGACACGGTTCGCGGCCAATATTGTCTCAGTCTGGTCGAGCGTAAGAACGCTGCGGCAATCATGACCCTCAAAACTATGGTCGTGCGCATAGATTTCGACTTCGAAGATTGTTCCGTCCTTCTTCCGATGGCGGCCTTGTAACATCTCACTTGGGCAATCACCGGTAAGCATCTTGCGCGCCGCATCAACTTGGTCCGGCAATTGCAAATCAAACAGTCGAATTTGCAAAAACTCTTCTTTGCTATAACCGTACAGCTCGCACGCGGCAGAGTTCACCAACAACACCTTGCTTGTTGGGCGGTCCACAACCATTCGAGACATGGGGCTCCGTCCAAACAGCAAACGGTAGTTCGTTGCGCTTCGCAACATCGCCTCCTCGGCCACGGTTTGCTCGCCAATATCGGCCAGCATGAATAGGGAACCGGTGAATGCACCGTCGCGATGGGGGATCGGGCGCAATCCTGCCTGCACGTGCTGGACACCGTGTGGATATTCCAACGAAGCGCGATAGTTGACTGGCGCTCCATCCCGCTGCGCTGCGAACAATCGGTGAAAGGTTTCCAACTGGCCGGTCGCAACGAAGTCCCGATAGTGCCTGCCCACCAGCATGTCGGCGGGCTTGCCCACAATCCGGGAGAACTCGGCGTTCGCCATTGTGCAGTTACCATCCACATCGAGCACGGCAATGCCTTCCTGTGCCGTTTCCACAATATGGCGATAGCGCTCCAGGCTGCGGCTAAGCGCATTCGCCGACTCCTGCGCCAGCTTCCGTCGGGACGTTCCCGCCGAGTAGATCGTAAAGCCCAGCAGTGTGGCCATCGACAGCAGGGTCGGCGTGAACCACGGCTGGTCCTGCAGCGGCATCGCCCGGATTGCAAACTCCATTTCCGCGGGAGTCGCATCGACATCCAACCCGTTGTCGCGAGATCGCACAGCAATCTTGTGGGTGCCCAAGGGCAGTTGCGCGATGTCGAATGGATTTTCTGTAGACACCACAAAGGGCGACCACGCACCGTCGTTCAGCCGCCACGAGTAAGAGGCGCTCATGTCGCGCGACGAATCCCCCTCGAATCGCCCGAACGCCAACGCGGACGCCCTCAGCGGCTGACCGGTCACGATACGAACATTGGCCGCTTGGATTCGAGTTTCCGGGGCGATCCCGTCCGGCTGAAATCGGAACAAACCATCGGGCGTACCAGCGAAGAATACGCCGCTGCGGTCGCGACTGACCCAACTGACACGCTCACCGTTGGGCACCGGCACCGCAATCGGATCGTCTCCCGTTGCATCCGGAATCACAAAGAACCTGCCATTGCCCCCCGCCAGAAGCGATCCATCGGCACCCCGTGTCAGCGACGTCAACAGTTCTGTGGGATAAAACTTCTCAGCGGTGGACGTTCGAAGCAGTAAGCCCTCCCTGCCCCCCAAGGTTCCTTCGAGCACGCTCCACCGGCGTCCGCCTTGCGTGGCAGTCGATGCCGCCCGCCGGGCCGGCAACGAATCGAGCAATCCCCAGCCACTCTCTTTGGTCCATTGGTTCAACCCGAATTCTTTAAAATAGAGATCTCCGGGTGGTGAGGTCGTCACTGCACCCAGGGCGATCTCGTGCGCCTCACGCTTGCCGCTTTCTTCGATTCGCGCCAGCCGGTAGCCACCGGACGCCGCATTCCGGGTGGCGTACCAGATTCCACCCTCTGAAGCCGGACCTTGAAACACTCGATTCTTTGGGTCCAGCTCCGCAACCTTGTGCCGGTGCCAATGCTTTCCGTTGTAGTCGGATACGAGCCCCTTTCCCGACCCATCCAAACCGATTGCCCATACAGTGCCCTTCGAATCCACCGCGATCTGCCGCGGTGTTCGAATCCCGGTCTCATCCTCGCCAAACGTTCGCCGATGTCCGGAATGCAGATTGGTCACACCGGTCCGGTCGATCGCCCAAATGGATTCCGAGTTGCGCCACCAGATCTCGTCGAAAACACCCCGCCGAACCCATTGCTGCCCGTCCAGTTCCGACAGGCTGCGCCCCCCTTCCAGCGCCCAGAGTTCCTCTCTGCCGGTGAGGAAATATTGTCTCGACCCACCCGCCAGAAACTGCCACTCGCGATTCCCGCGTCCCCAACGCGAAAGGCTGCCCGGTCCACCGAACCAAATCGAGCCATCCGATGCCTCATTGAGGAAGATGCCCCAGCCTTGGGGAGCGCGGAACCCGTCCGAAACCTGGTTCCATGCTTTACCGTTCCATTCGAAAAACGCTTTCTGATTCGACTTGATATCGCCCGCAATCATCACCTTGCCATCTCTGGTGGCGACAATTCCATAGTTATGCTTTGGTGGATTCCCAAGCTTGACCCACCCTTCGGGCCGCATCGTCCAGGTCGAGAATCCATTCGAGAGTACGACGCCGGTCGTAGCCGTCTCGACCATGGCCGACGAACCCCAGTGTTCCCGAGGCTCAAGCCTTCCCAATGGTTCCCGCTTCCACAGGCCCCCTTCGAGCCGCGCCGGACCTTCCAACGTCATGGCGAAAATCCGTCCCTTGGAATCCGTGAACTGGTCGACCACAAAGCCACTCGGAAGACCTTGCTTCGCTCGATATTGTGTCCACTGCCCATCCCGCAGACGGCTCAATCCAGCGTCAACCTCCGCGCTCGGCCAGCTATCGCTCGCGAACCAAAGCGTCCCCTGCCGGTCTTCCACGATCCGGCGCACATTCCGCCCAACCAGACCGTGCTCCGCTCCCGCTGTCGAAAATCTCTTGCCGTCGAAAATCCCCGCGCCTTGCGGCGTGCCCAACCACAATTGCCCCTTACTGGTGACCAGTGCGCAGCGAATAACATCGCTCGGCAACCCCTGCTCTTTTCCAAACCGCTCGGTGGAATAGCCGTCATAGCGGTAGAGTCCGCCACTCGTCGCGATCCAAACGTAGCGTATCCCACCTTTTTCATCTTTCTCGAAGCTGAAATGGTGAATCGTGAAGTGCGTCAGTCCGAGCTTTTCAAGAAGTGAGTCCACCCGGCGATCTGGTTCCCACGCGGGTGCTTCCTGGGAAAGTGCTTCGCCTGCAAATAACTGCCACACCAGAATGGCGCGGAAGAGCCGTGCCGACGTGGGCAGCAGATGCCGCGGATGCCGCAGAAACCAGCGCATAGTTCGTCTCCTATGTCGCCGAGTAGCCTGCCAGAGCTTCCACTCGGCAGTAGAGATCGAGAGGATCGAAAGGCTTTTGAATGAAATCCACATCCGCCTCGCCGACGTAATAGCCCGACATGAGCAGCGCAGGCAATCCAGGCTTCAACTTCCTTGCCGCCTCAATGATTTCGAGTCCCGTACCATCCGGCAGGCCGAAATCGACCACCACCATCCGGATGAGTTCGATATCGAGCAATGCCTTCAAACCGGTCTGCACCGAATCGGCCGTAATCATTCGATACGGTAAATCGGCGAGAGAGCGGGCCACCAAGGCGCAAACCCTCGGCGCGTCGTCAACGATAAGGATGGAATCCGCCACGTTAAGGATGGAATCCGCCACGTTAAGGATGGAATCCGCCGCGTTTCGGTTCATTGGTCACCTTCGTATTGGCTGTTGGGCGGAATGGGGAAAATAGCCCTGACCATGGTTCCTTGGCCAGGGCTGGTATCGATGCGAAGCGATCCGTCGGCAATGCTCGCCCGCTCCGCCATTCCCGCAAGACCTAGAGACAATTGCATTTCAGCTAGGTCGAAGCCACGACCATTATCGTAAATCTCGAGAATGACCGAACTGTCTTCTCGTGTCAGGTGTATCCTCACATTGCTAGCCCCCGCATGTTGTGCAATATTCAAAAGACTTTCCTGGGCGATCCGAAACACCGCCAGCGCCGCTTTGGGTTCCAACGGAATCTCTTCAAGTTCGCATTCAACCGCGATTCCAGTGGATGCCTGATATCTCTTCGCTTCCTGCCGCAGTGCCATCACCGGGCCGAGCGTCTCGATCATCGGGGGACGCAAATTGTTAGAGATGGCAATGACAGATTCCGACATCTGTCTCGCCGCTTCAACCAAATCGTCCACATCGTTCAGAATTCGTTCGCTGTCCGCTTCAGTCAATTGCCGTTTCATCGATGCCAAACCAAGCCGGATCAAGGTTGCACTCTGGCTCAAATCGTTGTGAATCTTCGTTGACAAAAGCAGACGATCCCGTTCGTCGTTTTCCACATGACGGGCCGAAAGCGCTGAAGCCAGACGAAGATCGAAAGTAAATCGCATTTCCCGCTCAGCGGTCAAGGCCAGCAGTTCGAGCGCGGCTTTTGCGCGGGCATCGGCTTCCCGGTCTTTCGCAACAACCAGCGCGACGATCCCGTCTGGAATGTACTCTCGCAGCATACTCTGGCGGCTCGGGTCTAAGCCGAACGCTTGCATAGGCAGTTCTCCCAAGTCCTCAAGACTCACGTCCCCCGGCGTGTCGATACTTCCGTACTCAACGACTATTTCGGGCGTTGGCAAGCCCGCGAAAATTGCAACCGCATCAGCCTCGCCCAGCCGTGCAATCGCTTCGACGATAGCCCTGAAATCTGGGCTGTGCTCCAGACTGTCACCTACCGTATCCTGTCTCTGCGTAGAAAGCATTCCGCTCCTCCGGTATCAAAATGGGGTTCCATTTCACTCCTCACACGCGGAGGTTATCTTTCACAGTATACAAAGGCGTGCAGCAAATGCAACGAGGAGGTACATTTGGTGAAAAAGACCCGCCAAAGTGAATAACGGGTGCGCACTGCCACCGTGCGCACCCGTCTCTGCACCTCCGCTCAGTCGGGCGATCTAGGCCGCCTTCGGCGCCAATAGCTCGTCACCATCCACTCGAACCCGCAGTGGAACCTGCATCGCCGGCTTCCGCTCCATCACCCGCACAACCGCCTTGTGTTCCACCTTCACGCCTGAATAATACTCGTCCACCGGATACAGAGAATAGGGCTTCGTCTCCTTCATCACCCTACCCAGCCGCTGTTCAATCCGGTAAATGGAATGGAAGAACTGACCTTTATCGATGGCCAATCGCTCGCAGCACATCCGCCAATTCGCACCCAACAGATAGTGCATCCGAAAGATACGATGCTCTTCCTCATCCAGACTCCGCTTCGCTAAGCCGAGGAAGTCCGCGATGTATTCCTCATCCTTACGACCCCACACCACCTTCCGGCATTGCGGCCCCGCACCGTCGAGCGTCACCTGGCTCATTCGCCTTTCCTGCGTCGCGACATTATAGAACTTCTCGAAACAGATGCGGAAGATCGACCGCAACACGCAATTGCACGGATCCTTCGAACTTAATCTGCCGCCCGCCAAACCCAACCCATGACATCTTACACACGAGTGATTCGCAATTCCCAACGTGTCGCTTCTGGTCCACTCCATCGCCATTGTCAGCCTCCTAAGAACTATGATTTTGCGGACTCTCCCGCCTTGAGATCGCCCGCTAAGATTATTCCTGGAATCGGCGTTCCAGCTCAGTAGTACCATCCTGCCTGTTTCTGGAAGCTTGTCAACACCGCGAGCGACGTTTGACAGTCCTGAATTTGGGTTCACTCCTGCTACAATCGCTATGTGCTTGATTTCAGGCTCAAAAAAGGTTGAACGTTTTGTGAGATTTTTTCCAGTTGGCCTAATGTTTTCACTGCTGCGCCAAGATTCTTTTCTTTTTGAAATAGCAGCATGAACTTTACAGAGCTTTTTACCCGCCTTCTCAACCGCCTCCGCCGCCTTGCGGATTCGGGAACGATCACCGAGAGCGCACTTGCCCGGCGCCTTGGAGTTTCGCAATCACACCTGCATAACACTCTCAAGGGTGTTCGCGGGCTCACCGTCTCTATGGCCGATCAGATTCTGGCAAGCATGCAGTGGAATATCTGGGATCTCTGTTCCGACCTTGAGATAAAGGAGGAATCCGCCCACAGAAAAATGCCCAAATCGAAATGCAAAGAGCTCAGCGTCCGCCCGCTTTCACACCTCAATGAAGTCGTGCCTCCGGCATTGGATATCCGTGTGCAAGTCCCCCGTATCCTGCTGACTGGAATCGACGCCCCCGCCTTACTCGCCGTGACGGCGACCACCGACACTACAGGACTGGCCGAAGCTGGCGATATACTGCTGGCCGATCTCGCCTGTTCCGCAGGCCAGCCGTTCGCCCCCGACGCCGTCTATCTATTTCTTGTGGATGGTCAATATACGATGCGCTGGGCGCGCAAAGGATCTCGCTGCACTTATCTCGTTGGAACAGCGGTGTGGATGCACCCACTGCGCTGGCAGCGTGTCGAATCCGCCGAACTCATCGGCCGCGTCCGCGCGATCGCGAAGCGACAATCTGGTATGTTTCAGCGACCTGCTCCGCCGTCTGGCGCCAGCTAAACTGCCGCAACTGCTGCATCCCGAGCTGGACACAACGCCGCCGCAAAAACTCATCCAATAGGATCTCTCGAATTCCGCGGGCGATATCGAAGACATTTTCGGGGTTGACGACCATCGCCGCGTCACCCACCACTTCAGCCAGGGAACTCACGTTCGACGCCACCACCGGAGTGCCGCACGCCATCGCCTCTATCGGAGGCAATCCAAACCCCTCATACAACGAGGGAAACACAAACGCGGCTGCGCTCTTGTAAAATGCCCGCAGCATCTCAATCGGCACAAACCCAAGAAAACGAACCAGATTCTCCACGCGGCTCTGAATCACCGTGCGCCGCAACTGCGGATGTTTCGACAACTCATCGCCGATAATCACCAGCCGCAACTTCTTGTAGATCGGATGCGTTTCCAACTCCCCGCGCAACACCGCGAACGCTTCCACCAAACGCGGGATATTTTTCTGCGCCCGAATCGTGCCGGCATAAAGTAGATAAGGGTAATCCACCTGATACCGCTCAATCATCAAGTCCCTGGCGCGCAAATCGTCCGCCACATTCGATTGCGTGAATGCCGGATCCGGCGCGTTGTAAATCACACGCACCCGATTTTCCGGAACCCCCATCACATTCTGCACATCCCGCTTGGTCGCCTTGGATACAGCAATGACGTGATCGGCGTTCAACAAACCGCGCCGAAACCGATAGGCCATCCAGTTCTGCTCAAAGCCCGTGCTGGTGGGAAACAGCAGACTGGCCATGTCGTGAATCGTCACCACATAGGGCTTTGGCATGAAAAGCGGCACCGTATTCAGCGGCACATGGTGCACATCCGCCTTGAGAGATCGCAAAAAGGCGGGAAATCGGAGGTCGTCCAGCCGGTCTTCGTCGCTTCTGTCATAGACAACCGGCTTCACGCCCGGCGGAACCTCTTTCTGTTCCGACGCTCGCACTACCGCCATGAGATCCATCTCGGGAGCCGCCGCTGGCAAATTCACCAGCACGTTCCGTATATGCGTGCCGATGCCAAAATCCCGCAGATGCCGAGCGTCGATTGCAACCTTTATCCGCGGATCGGGCACCGATCACCCTACCGTCGTATACGCCATCTTCCAGGCGTAGAGTGGGTATTTTGCTGTCAATGCCAATACCCGTTTGCGGGCAGCCGCCAGCACGGTCTCATCGTCTTTTGCCGCAATCACTGTGGCGATAATCGAAGCCACTTCCCGCATATCGTCTTCCTGGAACCCGCGCGTTGTCACGGCCGGCGACCCCAAGCGAATCCCACTCGGATTCAACGGCTTGTTCACATCGAACGGAATCGTATTCCGGTTCGCCGTAATGAGAGCTTTATCCAGCGCCACTTCCGCTTCCTTGCCGCGTACGCCCTTGGCGAAAACGTCGACCAGAAAGACATGGGAATCGGTGCCGCCCGAAACAATCCGAAACCCTTCGGTCTGCAAGGCAGCCGCCAACGCCTGCGCATTTTTCACAACTCGCTTCTGATAAGCGACGAACGACGGTTGCATGGCTTCCAGAAAGCAGGTTGCTTTTGCCGCGATCACATGCACCAGCGGACCCCCCTGGATCCCCGGGAACAGATTCTTATCGATTGCCGCGGCATATTTCTCGCGGCTCAAAATCAGCCCGGCCCGCGGCCCCCGCAATGTCTTGTGCGTGGTCGTGGTCACGATATCCGCGTGTTCGCAAGGGTTCGGATACACACCGGCGGCCACCAGTCCGCTAAAGTGCGCCATATCCACCAGCAACACGGCACCCACACTGTCGGCAATCTCGCGGAACCGCGCGAAATCGATGATTCGCCCATAGGCACTGCCGCCCGCGATAATCATCTTCGGCTTGTTCTCTTCCGCCAATCGCGCCAACTCGTCGTAATCGATCCGCTCATCCACTGGACTCACGCCATACGGAACGATCTTGTAATAACGCCCCGAAAAGTTCAGCGGATTGCCGTGTGTGAGATGACCGCCATGTGAAAGATTCATGCCCAGCACGGTGTCGCCGATATCCAGAACGGCCCCAAAAACCGCGGCATTCGCCTGCGATCCGGAATGCGGCTGGACATTGGCATGCTCGGCGCCGAACAGCTTCTTTGCCCGGTCGCGGGCAATCGTTTCCACATGGTCTGTGGTATCGGCGCAGCCGCCGTAATACCGCCGCCCAGGATACCCTTCCGCGTATTTGTTGGTGTAAACGCTCGCCGTCGCTTCCATCACCGCTTCAGAGGTGAAGTTCTCGCTGGCAATCAGTTCGATGCCTTCGTTCTGCCGCTCAACTTCTTTCTGAATAAGGTTGTAAATGTCAGGATCGACGCTGGCCAGAGGGCGCGCCATCAGCTCTTGTTCGGTCATTTCGTTGAGTTACTCCTTCTCCATTTCGACTACCTTGGCGAGACGGCGCGCATGGCGCTCGCCGCCACTGAATGGTGTCTCGAGAAAAATCCTGACGAGTTCGCCTGCCGTAGCCGCGTCCACATAACGCGCCCCCAGGGCCAGCACGTTCACATCGTTATGTTCGCGCGTCAGCTTCACTTCGTCAGGATTGAAGGCCAGTGCCGCGCGCACGCCGTGCACCTTGTTCGCGGCGATGGACATGCCCACGCCCGTTGAACAAACCAGTATCCCGCGCTCGGCAGCGCCGTCCGCGACCGAGTGCGCAACCTGGCGCGCATAGTCCGGATAATCAGTGGAGTCGGCATTTTCCGTGCCGAAATCGACAACCGTATGTCCTGCGGCTGTCAACTGCCGGTGAAGCTCATCTTTGAGTTCATATCCGGCGTGGTCTGCGCCAAGGGCGATTCGCATAAGAAGCTTTATTTTAGCGAACTTTTGGCAGACGATACCGTTCTGAACTGTGTGATTGCCATCCCGTTGCTGCTCAACCTCTTTGCTGCGGACCCACCCGTCGTCCGGCCAGACGGCAGTCGCGTGTCCAGCGACCAGATCACCCAACGCATGGAGCAAGCCGTGGCACAAGCCAAAATTGCAGGCATCGGGGTCTCGATCCTGCAAAACGGTCACGTACGCTATCTGAAGACCTTCGGCTATGCGGACGCCGCCACCAAACGTCCGCTCACTCCAGAGACTGTGATGTATGGCGCTTCTTTCACCAAAGCCATGTTCGGTTACACGGTCACCCGTCTCGCTGAAGAAGGGAAAATCGACCTCGCCCGTCCGATCGCCACGTATTTGAAGAAGCCGCTGCCCGAATATCCGAAGTACGCCGACCTTGACACAGAACTCCGTTGCAAACAGATCACGCCGCGCATTCTGCTCAGCCACACCGCCGGTTTCGCCAACTTCGCTTTCCTGGAGCCCGATCGAAAAATGCGCCTCCACTTCGACCCCGGCACGCGTTACGCCTATTCGGGCGAAGGCATCAACTTGCTGCATTCGTTCTGACTGACATGGGAATCGATGTCGGGGCACATTTCCGCAAACAGGTGATCGAACGTTTCAAAATGACCCGCACCAGCCTCACTTGGCGCGAAGACTTCGCCTCGGACCTGATCGGCGGGAATCTGCTTGATGTACTCGGGCGAGAAACCGAGTGACGCGAGGTCGAAACCGATAGCCGATTCCGGCTGATCGCCGCCGCGGATGAAGCGATTGTAGCTGTAGCGCGAATTCAGCAACATGCTGGGCGAGATCGTGTAGACATGATCGAAGGCCGCGGCATACGACTGGAAATAGAACTGCGATCCGACGAACGCGTTGTCGAAGTAGTTGTTGTGGGTGCTCTGGCGGTCGTAGGTGCTGTAGCGGATGAAGAAGCGATGCTTGTCACCGAGGTTCTGATCGATGTGCGTCGTCAGGTTGTAGTAGCGCGTCTTTTCGGCGGTGGTGGCGTCGCGATAGTTGCCGATGCCGAAAGCGTCGCCAACCGATTTTTCGGTTTTTGGATAGAAGTTCATGATCGCCACGCCGACTTTGTCAAAGCGGGCGACGGGGATGCGATTCCCGGCAAAGGGCGTTTGCCAGAAGCGGCCATTGGCGGCGGCGACCCGGGTGGCCGGATCGTAGATGGAGAAATCGCCTTGCTGCATGGCGGGCGTGGGGGACGGTGTTGGTCCTGTCGTCGTGACGGGGGGCGCGAGTCGCGGATGCCCTCGTATCCAAACAGGAAGAAGGTTTACGACGGCCGCAACAAAACGAGCCGCTCCAGCGATTGAAGAGGAAGCCGGGGCGCTGGAAGCCGTAGTTCACGGTTCCGTGGAAATTGTTGGTGCCGCTTTTGATGCTGATGTTGGTGACGCCGCCCTGGGTTTGTCCGAACTGGGCGTCGAAGGTGTTGGTTTGCACCTTGAATTCCTGCACGATGTCGGTCCGGGGGCACACTATTCTTAGGCTAGTGTAGCCCAAGGATCGATGAATGTAAAAGGATTGTCATGCCAGTAGCGGACGTTCGGGAAGGAAGGGGCACCGAATGGCTTCGGGCGGCAACAACCGCCTCCTCCGATTTACGCACGGTGAGCCAGCGACCTAGCCATAGAGGCGTCCCCACAACTATGTTGGTGGCGGGACGGATTTCAAAGAATGGTACTCTTCGCCCGTACGGCCTATGCCACACGGAGAAAAGCAAACGGCGGATTCCCCTAGACTGGGCAATCCGCCGCCTAAAAATATCGCTCGGCTGAAATCGTTGGTACCCGTTGATTGAAGACTACTTCTTACGCTTGCCGTCTTCGAGTTGGGCGATGGGCTGTTCCTTCTGGTTGAGGCTGATCGTTCCGACCAGGGCCACATTGCCGCCGGCGGCAATGATCTTGCGTCCGGTTTCCTTGGCAGCCGCGAAGCTGACCCCGCGCGAATGGACGAACTTCTGGATCACTTCCACAGGCACTTTCGCCTGCAGCAGGATGATGATTTCGCCCTCGGTCAACGGAGTGCCAGCCGGCACACTGATCGACGCAACATCCGCCGAGGAGGACTGGGAGTCCTGCGTGGCGGCTCCGAACAGACTGCCCGCGAGCAACGTCGCCGAGGCCAGCATCATACCGAACTTTCCGATCTTCATTTCTTGTTTTCTCCTTCGCTTCACTTCCCCTCGCTCGCTTGGTTGATGAGGGATATCTCGTAGTATTGATCGGAAGTACTAAGGCGGGGCTTTAGGGTAGTTCTACTACTGGTGATACTTATTTTCGCTTCCAGGGGAGGCGAGCCACGCGCTAGACTATCCCTATGGCTTGGTTTACGCGCCAGACGACGGGGGCCGAAGGGACTCCGGAGAGCGAAAAGATCGTCAAGACCGAAGGACTCTGGGAAAAGTGCGAGGGTTGTGGCCAGATCATCTGGCGCAAGAACCTTGAGGAGTCGATGCACTGCTGTCCGCAATGCAACCATCACTTCAGGATCGATGCCCGGGCGAGGCTCAAGTTACTGTTCGATGACGGAAGTTTCGAAGAACACGACACAAGCCTTTGTTCGACGAATCCGCTCGATTTCAAGGATTCGAAATCGTATAAAGACCGGCTGGCGGCGATGCAGAAGTCCACTGGTTTGCGCGATGCGATCATCAGCGCATCGGGCACACTCGACGGTCGGCGGGCGCAGATCTGTTCGATGGAATTGAAG